>CALUTB010000094.1 GCA_944323575.1 uncultured Mailhella sp.
GTCGAACCTACCTCAGACCTCTCAGCCTGACACTGGTTTTGAAGACCAGGCGCAACACCGGTTACGAGACGCCTCCGTGGGGAAAAATAGAGGAAACGCTCCCGGCCGTCAAGACCGGACATTTTCTTTCCTCGCTTGTCCTTGCATTATGGGAAAAGAAGACTTATCGTCATGATGAATCCGCAGAAACAGTGCGGTAAACTTGCCATCAACCCCTTTCGGGAGGATTTATCCATGAATAATGCTTCTCGTGACCAGGTGCAAAGCTACGCACGATCCAGCGTCGCCGTCTACATGCAGCAGGTCTATCTCTGGATGACGGTTGCGCTCGGCGTCACCGCCTTTGCAGCCGTGTTTACGGCCTCCAACATGGCCATCATGCAGTTTTTCTTCACCAACACCATCATGATGATTCTGCTCATGGTGGCCGTGATCGGCCTTTCCATGTACATTACCGCCAGAATTCATGTATTGTCCTCCGGCACGGCGACGGGACTGTTCCTGTTGTACTCCGCGCTCATGGGCATATTCCTCGGCCCGGTGCTTCTGGTGTATACCGGAGCTTCCGTGGCGCAGGCATTCCTCGTCACCGCCGGCATGTTCGGCGGCATGAGCGTCTTCGGCATGATCACCAAGCGTGACCTTTCCGGTATGGGCAGCTTCATGATCATGGGACTGTGGGGTATCCTGCTGGCCAGCATCGTCAATGCTTTCATCGGCAACAGTGCGGTAGATCTCACCATCAGTGTGCTTGGCGTGATCATCTTCACCGGTCTGACCGCCTATGATACCCAGAAGCTCCGCATCATGGGTGAAAGTGCTCCGGTCGACGACAGTCTGGCCATGCGTCGCGGCGCGCTGCTTGGAGCACTCACGCTGTACCTCGACTTCATCAACATGTTCCTCATGCTTCTGCGCCTCTTCGGCAACCGCAACAACTGATCAGAAAGACAAAGGCTCGGAGGAATCCTTCACGGGATCTCTTCCGAGCCATCTATTTTCCGACGTCTTCCGGCCAATCGTCCACATATTTCACAGCGATGCGGACTGTTGTCCCTCTTCCCGGACTCTGTCATGAAAAAGGTACGGATCACCGTTATCAAAACGACCTTTGATGAGGACCTCGCACGGGAATACGGTGTTAAGAATCTCGGTCCATGTCCCATGCTTCAGGCCGGTCAGATCTTTTACGCCGACTATGCAAAACCAGACCACTTCTGCGACGAGGCATGGAAGGCCATATACCAGTATGTCTTCGCACTGTCCCACGGTACGGGGAACGAACTGTTCTATTACGGCGACTGGATCAGAATACCGGGGACGGCCATATGCAGCTGCAATGACGGTCTGCGTCCCGTTATTTTCAAACTGGAACGGACGGACGAGGAAGCCGTTCTCAACTATATGCCCATGACAACCGTCACAAACGAAAAGTCTTGACTATCTCCTGCCGGATGCCTCCGGACACGAACCTCTTTTCCGCCCGGTGCCGCCATGGCGAAACGCCATCCTCTTCAGAATGCACTTGCGCCGCTGCTGCTGCCGCTTTCCCTGTTGTACGGTCTGGGGGGACACATCCGACGTTCACTGTGCCGGGATAGGCACTCCGGTCAATGGAGACCTTCCCGCCCCTGCATTTCCGTAGGCAACATCTCATGGGGCGGTACCGGCAAGACGCCGGTTACGGACTGGCTTCTCGACAACGCGTCCAGAAAAGGACTTCATGCAGCCGTTCTCACCCGAGGCTACGGTGCGCACCCATCCCGCCTGCCTCTGAAAGCCGCTGCGGGTGTACCTGCTTCGGAGTGCGGCGACGAACCGCTCATGCTTGCCCTGCGGCATCCAGATGCCGCCATCATAGTCGATCCCGACCGCAACAGAGCAGGACGTTTTCTGGAAAACACCTCTCCGCCCGATCTCTATCTTCTGGACGACGGGTTCCAGCATCTTTCCACGGGGCGCGATCTTGATCTCGTTCTTCTCGACCAAGACGACGTGCGTCTACATCCGGCTCCGGGTCATCAGCCTTCCAACTGGAACCGCATCATCCCGGCAGGCAGCTGGAGGGAACCCGTCTCCGCTCTGCAGGATGCGGACGCCTATCTCCTCAAGGCCGAGCCGGAAGACTGGCCCGAACTGGTCCATGCTTTAAAGACAAGACTGAAACCGTGGCCACGTCCTGTATTCGCCTTCCAGATGGCTCCTGTGGGACTGCTTCCGGTCCATGCCGGCCCGCAGACAGAAACACAGAACACTCTGCTCGATGCCTCGGCCGTTCAGGGACCATATGCCTTTCTCTGCGGCATCGGCGATCCTGCTCAGGCGCTGCATACGGTCACAGGTTTTCTCGGATGCGAGCCGGAACAAATACTTGCCTTCCCCGACCATCACGACTTCAGCAGAGAGCAGTCCCGTCTTGCAAAGATCGGGCTGCCGCTGATCTGCACCGGCAAGGACTCCGTCAAACTGGCAGCACTGCATCTGCCTGTACCCTGCTTTTCTCTGGAGGTTTCCGCGCATTTCTTTGCCTCTCTCAGCCCGGAAGCACTGACCGGAAACGAACAGGAGACGGGCGTCCCCTTCGAACTCTGGTGGGAGAACTGGTTGCGAAATCATCTGCACTGAAAGATGCCGTCCCGCCCTCCCTGAAAATTCAGCAAAGTCACGAACGCCATGCGCTCGTGCAATCTCACCATGAAACGACAGGAAGATTTCGACGAACAGCGGCTGTTCGACATTCTCAAGCGTGCGGGACACCCCCTGCGTCTCGACGACATTCTCCGCGCCGGGGGCTTTTCCCGCAGAGTCAAGCGGGACATTCTGGAAGCTCTGCACGATCTGGCGCGCAACGGCGAACTCATCCGTCTTGAAGGCGGAAGCTGGGTGCCGGTCGAGGCGCTCAGAAAACGCCGCGGCATTCTTGCAGCCCAGCGTTCCGGGGCGGCGTTCGTCACGCCGGAAGATGCCGCTGCCCGGACAGGACAGGATATCTACATAGCCCCGGAAAACGTTGGCGATGCCTGGAACGGCGACGTAGTGGACGTCATGCTTCTGCCCATGAAGCGCGGTTCCAGCAAAAAACAGGAAGGAAAAGTCGTCACCGTGATAAGCCGCGGTCAGACGGAAATCGTGGTTCGCGTCCTCGGCAGAGGTGACTCGGATCGGACGCTGCTCTGTCGTCCTGCCGACTCCCGCCTCAACTTCGACGTGCTGACGGACGTCTCCCGACTGGAAAAACGCCCTGAAGAAGGAGAGCTTTTACGGGTCACCATTTCGGACAAGCTGAAGGAAAAAGGCGAACGTCCCTTGTGGGCAGGCCGTGCCGAGGTCACGCTCGGCCTTGAAAACGATGCAGTCGTCCAAGAACGACTCACGAAACTGAACAACGGCATTCCCATGGAATTTCCCGACAACGTCCTTGCCGAAGCTGAAGAAGCGGCCGGACATACGTCCTTCAACGATCCCGCTCTTGCAGATATGCGTGATGAAATGCTCGTCACCATAGACGGCGAGGATGCCCGGGACTTCGACGATGCTGTCTGTGCCTCACGCACGCCGGACGGCTGGCGGCTTCTCGTAGCCATTGCAGACGTATCATACTATGTGCATCCGAGGACCGCGCTTGACAAGGAAGCCCGTGAACGCGGAAACTCCTACTACTTTCCCATGTCCGTGGAACCCATGCTGCCGGAAGTGCTGTGCAACGGCGTATGCAGCCTGCGTCCCGGCGAGGAACGTCGTTGCATGGCCGTGGACATGCGGCTGGACAAGGAGGGGAATCTGACGGATTCCCGTTTTCTCAATGCGGTCATGATCTCCCGCGCCCGCCTGACCTACAAGGAGGTGCAGCGTATGCTGGACGACCCGCAGGGGGAAACGGCGGTCGACATGGAAAAAAAGGCGCCGGGAGTCCCTGCCATGCTGAGGGAGGCTGCTGAGCTTGCCGACGTGCTCATGGAACGCCGGTACAGACAGGGGGGACTGGACTTCGATCTTCCTGAAGCAGAATTTCTGGTGGAAGAAAAGAACGGTACCGCCATGGTAACAGGCATCCGCAACAGGGAGCGGCTGTTCAGTCATAGACTCATCGAAGCATTCATGGTACGGGCCAATGAAGCCGTAGCGGAATTTCTCACCCGCAGAAACGCCCCTCTCCTATATCGTGTGCATCCGGCGCCCGGTCCCGACAGGCTGGAAGAACTCTACCATGCTCTACGCTCCACAGACGCCGACCTTCCCCTTCCACGGGCAGCGAAGGCCGCGGTTCCAGGCTGGCTTCCCCATGTGCTGGATGCGGCTTCCGGAACGGATCAGTCCTTCATCGTCAGCCGACTTGCCCTGCGTTCCATGATGCAGGCCCGTTATTCCCCCGAGGAAGACGGTCATTTCGGTCTTGCTTCGTCCTGCTACTGCCACTTCACCTCCCCCATACGACGCTACGCGGATCTTGTGAATCACAGGGCCTTACGCTATGTTCTCGGCCTCGATACGTGGGGAGCGCTTCCTGCGGGACACAAACTGCTGGAAACGGCAGATCAGTGCAATGCCCGCGAACGTGTGGCAACCGACGCAGAGAGGGAAATCGGACGCCGCATGGGGTGTCTCCTTCTGCTGGGACGAACGGGAGAACGCTTCGGAGGCGTCATCAGCGGCGTCATGAATTTCGGCTTTTTCGTGGAACTTGACGGTATGCCGACGGAAGGCATGGTCAGAGTGGAAACACTTGGCCGGGACTACTACATATTTGATGAGGAAAGGCAGGAACTCCGCGGTGAACACAGCGGCGAGACGTTCCGCCTCGGGCAGAGAGTGACCGTAACCCTGACCGGCGTGCATGTCGGTCGACTGGAGATAGACTTGGAATACCAGAAAGATGAAGAACGGCGTCCTTTCCGACGCAGAAATGATGACCGTACACCGAGACGTGCCCGTTCCGACCGTAATGAGGGAGAAAATCGTCGCTCCGGCCGTCGCACCTTTGCAGACAGAAAAGGCTTCCGTCCGCGTCGGGACGACGAGGACCTGACGCGTCGCCGCTATGCGTCCGACAGCTGGGACAATGAAACGCCCCGGGAGGAAAAGCCATCCTTCCGCAGTCGGCCGCATTCCGAAAAGCCTTGGAATAAGAACCGTCGTCATCAGGATATCCATGAAAAGGACGGAGAGGATTTTCATGCGGACGGCAGATCGTTCCGCAAAAAATCTTCCTTCCGGCATGGGGAAAAGCATTTTTCTTCGGAAGAGGAATATTCGCTCCGCAACGGGCATCGTCCCTTCCGTGACAGAAAATCTCCCCGCGACATTCCTGACAGAGACGGACACCGCGCCTTCAGACCTGCCCGTCCCCGATTCCGTCGGGATGATGAGTCTGCCGGAGAAGGGCAATGGTTCCGTTCGGAACGGCAGGCTGAGGGCATGAACCGCAGAAGCGGTCGCATTGAAAGAGAAGAGCGCCGTAACGACAACAGATACGGCCGGCTTTTTCCCAAAAAGCAGGACCACGGAAAGGACGCCTCCGACGAAGATCGGGCATTCCGTCCCGCAGACCGTCGCTTTCACGAAGACGGATCCCGCCGGCATGAATCTTCCTTCCGTTCCGGCAGACGCGTCCGTAATCATAGGGAGCACAGAGACTTTCACGGCGCTCCCGACGATTTCTTTTCCATTGATGTGAACCAAGAAAACAACGTGCATCGTTTCGGCAGACGCAGAAAATAAGCGTACCTACCTTTGATGCTCCCATATACGCTCCGGCGTTCCTTTCTGCTTCGGGCACGGGGAACCGTCCGATGTTCCCCGGGGCGAAGCAGATTCGACCTATTGACAACACAGGTCGCTCCAGATAAAAAAAATGGTTCGGCATCATGCCGTGAACTTTATTTTATCCCGTGTCGATTCCGGCACGGTTCCTTGTATATGTTTTGACATCATCCGGCCCGACCGGAAAAACTTTCTGGAGGCATTCCATGGCCCGTATCACCGTTGAAGATTGCCAGCGCCGCGTGGACAACCGTTTTCTGCTCGTGCAGATGGCCATCAAGCGTGTACGCCAGTTCCGCGAAGGCTACGAACCTCTGGTGGACAGCAAGAACAAGGAAGTCGTCACCGCGCTGCGTGAAATCGCCGCAGGCAAGGTTCTGCCCGAAGACAAGCGCTTCTACACCCCTGTTGAAGGCGAAACCACGCCCGATCTCGACGACTAAGCCCTTGTTTTACGGAAAAATTTCATGAGCACGCGCGACTATTATGAAGTTCTCGGCGTCTCCAGAGACGCCTCGGAGGACGAAATCAAGAGCGCCTACCGAAAACTCGCGCTCAAGTATCATCCTGACCATAATCCGAATAATCCCGAGGCGGAACAAAAGTTCAAGGAGGCCGCAGAAGCCTACGACGTTCTGCGCAATCCTGAGCGTCGCGCCAATTACGACAGATTCGGTACCGCTGATCCCGGCATGGGCGGCTCGACTTTCAACAGTGCCGAGGATATTTTCGCCCAGTTCAGCGACGTATTCGGAGACTTGTTCGGCTTCGGAGGTGCACGTTCACGCGGACCCCGCCCCCAACAGGGCGACGATCTGCGCTACAACATGACCATATCCTTCCGTGAAGCCGCAAAGGGAACGGAAAAGGCCATCAAGATTCCCCGCCATGTCAGTTGCCCCGAATGCAACGGCTCCGGCGCCGCCAAGGGATCTTCCCGGGAAACCTGCAAAAAGTGCGGAGGCTCCGGTCAGGTCGCCATACGCCAGGGCTTCATGCAGTTCGTGCAGCCCTGCCCTTCCTGCCACGGCCGCGGCTTTACCATTCCCAAGCCCTGCCCGAAATGCAAAGGTGAAGGCATAGTCGAAACCGTCAGAGAGCTTTCCGTCCGTATCCCTGCCGGCGTATACGACGGAGCACGGCTGAGGCTGCGCGGAGAGGGAGAGATGGGGGTACATGGTGGACCTCCTGGAGATCTTTACGTTGTTCTTCATGTGGAAGATGACGACGTCTTCGACCGTGATGAACAAAATCTCATCTATACCGCCGCCATTACTTTCCCGCAGGCGGCGCTGGGAACCCGTATTCAGATTCCCAGCATCAACGATGACGAAAAACTCGATCTCGATATTCCCAAGGGAACGCAGAACGGTAAGATCTTTCAGATTAAAGGTAAGGGACTCAGGTATCCCGGAGAAAAACGTACGGGAGATCTGCTGGTGCGCATTGTGGTCAAAACACCCACAAAACTTTCTGCGGAACAGGAAAAGCTTCTCAGAGAATTCGAGCGCCTCTCCGAAGAACAAAGCAAATCCGGTCTGTTCGATAAAGTAAAAAAAGCCATGGGAATGGAATAATTCCATCCTCAACAGCGAAGCAAAAAAGCCGTCTTCCCTTCAGAAGACGGCTTTTTTGCCATGGTCCTTTATCATACCAACACGAGCGCTGCGCTTTAAAATGAAAAACGGTTCTGTCTCCCCCAAAAAACGAGCGCAACCTCATGTTCATGTTCTCTTTCCGTGATGACTTCATCGAAGCCGCCCGCAACTTTCACGGTTTCCTCACCCCCGGGACTCATGATAGATGCCTCCATGGCTCAGCTTGCACTTCATTTCATCGGCGGCTCACAGCACTTTCATACCCCCTGTAAAACACACCGGGATGCTCCGGATGCCGTACAGCTGCTTACTCCATGCACCGCTGGAAACGGACGGCTGCATATTCTTGAACTTGGACGCCTTGCCGTCACCCTGTTCCGATATCCGGAAGGCAAGGCATACGTGTCTATCTTGAGGTCGCAAAAAGCTCCGGCCGGCCCCATATCCGGAGATGACATCCCGAAAGGAGTCTCACGAAGAAAAAGAACTGGTAAGGCTGGAACATGAAATTCGCAGGGCCGGAATTTCCATACTGTCCGCATCTCCCGTCCATCTGCAGAACGTCTTTTTACAGGAAAAACAGAGGCGCGCTGATGCGATGCATTTGTTGCGGTGAACCGCATTCTGCCAGCATGGGGCCTCTCAGCCGCGCCTGTTCAGGCAGATTTCCCTATCTGCCGAGACTTCCCGCCGTCGTATCTCAGAGCTTCTGAATGCACGGGATCCGCTTCTGCGGCCTCGTCATTTTAATTGTTACAAAGCCCGCTGCATGCTTGCCGCATAAAAAAAAATTGTTTAAAAAAATCACAAGGTGCTCGAGCATCCCGCTCCAGAATCCGTTCTGAGCCGAGCCGTCCATCTCCGTTTCCTCGGAAGCTGCAGTCCGGAAGGCGCTATTTTCATTATACCTCAGGAACAACCATGTCTAATCCTTCCTTCGCCTCCGGATTTCGTCGCATCTTCATCGTCTCCGTCATCATCTGTCTGCTCTCGGTGTCCACGGCGCTTGCCGGTCCCATCAATGCCAAAAGCGCCATACTCATGGACGTGACGACCGGAAAAATTCTCTACGAGCAACGTGCAGATATGCTCATCGCTCCGGCATCTCTTACCAAGGTCATTTCTCTATATGTCGCCATGAATGCCATCAGCGACAAGAAAGTCGATTATAACGATAAGGTCAAAATCAGTTCCGCCGCCGCACGCACCGGCGGTTCCCGCTTCGGACTGAAGGCTGGAGAACGACTTACTCTCGACGAGCTCTTCTACGGTATGGCCGTAGCATCAGGAAACGATGCCAGCGTTGCCGTGGCGGAACATGTAGCCGGATCAACTTCCGCTTTCGTCAAGCAGATGAACGGTCTGGCCAGACGTCTCGGCATGAAGAACACCACATTCGTCAACGTTCACGGACTCCCTGCCAAAGGACAGCTCACCACGGCCCGCGATATGATGAAGCTCGCCAAGGCCTATCAGGCGCATTACCCCATTGCAAGAAGATATCATCTTGCGCGCTCCGTTACGCACAACGGCCATACGGAGCCTAACCATAATCCCCTGGTCGGCCATTATACAGGACTGGACGGACTCAAAACAGGCTGGGTCACGGCAGCAGGGTACAACATTATCGCCACGGCTCGCCAGCGAGGACACAAGCTCATCGCCGTCATTCTCGGCGCCCCCAATACCAGCGTTCGTGCTGCCGAGGCCCGTCGACTGCTCAATGCGGGCTTTTCCGCGGTATCAAAAAAACGAACTACCGCCATTGCAGAACTTGGGGTCTCTCAAAAGCAGGCGGCTCAGTTGAAAAACTCCTCCAGCTATACCGCTCCGAAAAAAAAGAAAAGCAAAACTCCTGCAAAAAAATCGGCTGCAGCCGATCAGCGGCAATCCGCAAGAAAAGGCTCCCGTTGACGATCAGACGCAACGGAGAGAAATACAAGAAAAAGCAACCCGTCACATGATTGGTCTGCTTTTTCGTTATGAAGGACAATCCACCTCATGCCGCAATGAACATCCGTACGGAAGACCGGGAGCATCCGATCGCCAGATCCGGCAAGACACATGCTTCCTGTTCCGTCGACATACCTCCCGAAAGCCACACAGGAGCGGCTTTTGTCGGAACGTTCCACAGACGCTAGGATTATAGGACTCATTAGTTGCCAAAAGGGTAAGAAGTTCTTATTGTCGGCAGAGGGAGGATGCCATGAAAGAACTTTTTTCTCTTTCTCATGAACAGATTGCTCGTATCAAACGCTACTTTCCTCGTTCCCATGGCATTCCGAGAGTCGATGACAGGC
>CALUTB010000095.1 GCA_944323575.1 uncultured Mailhella sp.
CGGAAGCCCGTTTACGGGCCGCCGGTAACAGAAATGCAGATGTCAGAGCGTACATGCGCCTGCCAGGGCGCGGCTGGCAAGAAAGCCTTACAGGCGCACAAGAGGAACCACCGGCTATGCCGGTGGGGCCCCATTTCGTCCATCCGCTCCGACCGGGAGTGGAGACGTCTTGCGGCTTGAACGGAAAGGTTTTCAACGGAAAGGTTTTCAGAGGAAGAGAGATATGCAGAATTTTATCTTCAATACTCCTACGAGAGTGCTGTTCGGAAAGAATGCGGAGGAGAATGTCGGCGGTCTGGTACGGGAGTTCGGCGGACATTGTGTACTGCTGCATTACGGCGGCGGCAGCGCGGAACGCTCCGGTCTGCTGGCGCGTATCCGGCAGTCTCTGACCGGGGAGGGGCTGCGCTTCGTGGAACTTGGGGGAGTTGTGCCGAATCCCAGATTGTCGCTGGTGCATGAAGGCATTGCGCTCGGCAGAAGAGAAGGCGTGGATTTTGTGCTTGCCGTGGGCGGCGGCAGTGTCATTGATTCCGCCAAGGCCATCGGCTATGGACTGGTCGATGACGGCGAACTCTGGGATTTTTATGAGAAAAAGCGCAAGGCGTCGGGATGTGCTCCCATCGGAGCGGTGCCGACCATTGCGGCCGCGGGCAGTGAGATGAGCGCATCCAGCGTGATCACGAAGGAAGAGGGCTGGGTCAAGCGGGGGTATTCCAGCGAGTACGCCCGGCCGCGTTTTGCCGTGATGAATCCTGATCTTACGCTGACGCTTCCATCATGGCAGACGGCCAGCGGCTGCGTGGATATTCTCATGCATACGATGGAGCGCTATTTTCATCGAAACGACGGAATGGAACTTACGGACGGCATTGCGGAAACGTTGCTCCGGACGGTCATGAAGCATGCGCTTGTTCTGCGGGATGAGCCTTCCAATTACGAGTCTCGTGCCGAGATAATGTGGGCGGGAAGCCTGTCGCACAACGGTCTTACGGGTTGTGGAACTGACGGCGGAGACTGGGCGTGCCATAAACTGGAACATGAGCTGAGTGGTCTTTTTGACGTGTCGCACGGTGCGGGGCTTGCGGCGATATGGGGCAGCTGGGCGCGCTATGTCTATCGTTTCGATGCGGCGAGGTTCGCCCGCTTTGCCCATAAGGTGATGGGGGTCAGCGGAGCGGGCACGCACGAGGAAATGGCGGAGAAGGGCATTGCGGCGATGGAGAACTTTTTCCGGGCCATACGCATGCCGGTTTCGCTTACGGAACTCGGCGTGCATCCTGCGGAAGACCAGATGCGGGAAATGGCGGAAAAGTGCTGCCTCGCCGTCGGCGGAAAGGCAGGCGTGATTCGTCCGCTTGCCGTGGAAGATATGGTGGAGATATACAGGATGGCCCTGTAGAGTGTTGTCTCAGGGGTGAAGGAAATATTTTTTGCCGAAGAGGCAGGCGGAAGGTACGCGCAATCTCCCTGAATGCAGGAACGGGCGGGATCATGATCCCGCCCGTTCCTGTTTCGGCGCATCAGGCGCAGAGGCAACACATTCTATTGTCTGGCGAGTTCCCGTTCCATGTCACGGGATTCGGCACGCCTTTTGAGTTCTTCTCTCTGATCGTGAAGCTTGCGTCCCCGGGCAAGGGCGATTTCCATCTTGACCTTGCCGTGCTTGAAGTACAGCTTCGTGGGAACGACGGTGAGTCCTTTTTGCTCGATGCGGGTGGTGAGCAGATGGATTTCCCTGTGATGAAGCAGGAGCTTCTTGTCACGGTCCGGATTCTGCAGTACATAGCCGCCGCGATCGTACGGAGCTATGCGCATGCCGACGATGAAGGCTTCGCCGGCCCGGCACTCGACGAAGCTGTCGCCGAAGCTGACCTGACCTGAACGGACGCTTTTCACTTCCGGTCCGGTGAGGACGATGCCGGCCTCGAAGAACTCCAGAAATTCGTAATACTGGCGGGCTTTGCGGTTATCAATGCGCGGCGTGTCGGCCATGATATGCTCCAGAAAGCGGATGTCGGGAACGATCGGGTAAGAAAAAATGGACGAAACTTTCCCGGATACTCACAGGGTGAGTACCATACGGCCCTGTTTTCCGCAAGCAAGGGATTTTGAGGTGTCATGGCCGACACGTTGACGGGTTCAAAGGAAGGTCTGGCTGGGCGGCTCCTGTTTTCGTACCTCGTCCGACTATAGAAGCAGCTGGGGCAGAATAAGGGAGATCTTGGGGAACGCCAGCAGCAGAAAGAGGTGGAGAAAGTCCACGGCGATGAACGGCATCACGCCTTTGAAGACTTTTGTCATGGGCACGTTGGCCACGCCCTGAATGACAAAGAGATTGAGTCCTACCGGCGGCGTAATCAGGCCCATTTCCGTAACGCGGACGACAAGGATGCCGAACCAGATGGGGTCTATGCCGAACTTGTCGATGAGGGGCATGAAGATCGGAACGGTAAGCAGTACGATGGCCATGGAGTCCATGAAGCAGCCGAGCAGCAGCAGAATGGCCAGAATGGCGAGCAGCACGACGGTGGCGCTGGCTCCGGTAGCACCGATGATCTCCGCCAGTTCAAAGGGAACGCGACTGACGGCCAGAAAGTAACCGAACACCATGGCGCCCACCATGATGACGTAGCTCATGCCGGTGGTGGCAATGGATTCCACCATGCTGTCGACGAAGAATTTTTTTCTCTGCCCCTTGCACCTCGAGATGCCCAGCAGGAAGGCTCCGAAAGCGCCGATGCCTGCGGCTTCATTGGGTGTGAACAGTCCGGAATAGATGCCTCCGATGACGAGTACAAAAAGTGCGATGATACTCCAGACCCGGGAGATCGCCTGTACTTTTCCTTGATGGTGCAGGAAGTTCCGGCAGGGCCGAGTTCCGGCTTGCGTTTGACGAGCCAGCCGACCAGGACTATGTACATGGCCGCCTGAAGGATGCCCGGAATGAAGCCGGCCATGAAGAGTTCGCCAATGGACTGTTCGGCAATGATGCCGTAGAGAATCATGATGGTGCTCGGCGGAATGAGAATGCCGAGCGTGCCGCCTGCGGCCAGTACGCCGGTAGCGAGTCCGGAGTCGTACTTGTATTTTTTCATTTCCGGCAGGGCGACGACGCCCATGGTAACGGCACAGGCCACGGACGATCCGCAGATGGCGGCAAAGGCGCCGCATGCGGCGATGGTCGCCATGGCGAGACCGCCTTTCACCTTGCCCATGAGCCGATGCACGGCGTAATAAAGATCATTGCTGATGCCGGATTTGAAGGCGAAATTGCCCATGATCAGGAACAGCGGCACCACACAGTAATTGTAGTTGACGTAGGTTTCGTAGGGAACACTGCGGAGAATGGCCAGAGCGGAATCAAGGCCGGAGATGGCCGCAAAGCCCAGCGCGCCCATGCCTATCATTCCCATGCCGATGGGTACGCGCAGAAAGATGGCCACCACCAGCAGGGCCATTCCGAGACAACCTGTGATGAACGGAGTCATTTTGCCTTATCCTCATTTTCTACGGACTGAAAACTGTTCAAAAGAAAGCGCAGCAGGACTGGAATCATGATGAGGAAGGAGAAAAAGACGCACACGGCCACGGGCCACATGGCCAGAGACAGCAGCAGCGGCGTTGTCGTTTCCATGGAAAGAATATCCTGCACAAGATACCAGCTCTGCCAGAACAGCAATACCCCTACGATAAGAACAAAGGTATTGGCGAACAGCATGATCAGTTTTCGTACACTTTTGGAGAAATGCTGATATAAAAGATCTACACAGATATCCTGTTCTTTATAAATACAATATGTTACAGAAATGGTACAGAGTATTCCCATGCAGAATTCCACAAGTTCATATGTACCTGTGAGCGGATGATTGAAGAATTCTCGTTCTGCAACGTGAATGACGATGATCAATATCATGAATGTCATGGTTATGGAGGCAAAGAACAGCAGTGCTGCCATAGCCTTTTTCAGTAAAACGTCTGTCATGGCCTGTCTCCCGGCGTCTGTCGGTGAATGACAGAATGTGAGAATATTGACTGGGGGGATCTGTCTGTGAGCATCTTGTCGGAATGGTGTGAAGCGGGCAGCCTTCCGGCCGCCCGCCAAAGATGGCTACAGAGGAGTTTTACCCGTAGCAAGATCAAGAATTTCGCGGGCGTTCTTGAAGCCTTTCTTTTCCATGTCCTTTACCCAGTTTTCCCACGCGGGAGTGCCGCCGATTTTGATCCAGCGTTCGCGTTCGGCGGCGGGAAGCTCGTAAATGACAACCTTGCCTTCATCGGCGAGAGGCTTGGCCACTTCGCGCGCGGAGTAGGCGAAACCTTCGGAGAGCGAGGCGCTTGCTTCCATGCCGCTGTGCTTTTCAATGGCGGCCTTGGCTTCCGGCGGCAGGGAGTTGAATTTGGCCTTGTTCATGATGAGCGTGAACAGGGAATAGCTGAAGGGGGTGTTTGTCGTGACATACTTGGCCACTTCATAGAAACGGAAGCCCTGAATGGGTTCCCAGTCGGCCATGACGCCATCCAGAGTACCTTTCTGCAGAGCCATGTAGACGTCGGGCATGGGCATGACCACGGGGACGGCGCCGAGAGCCTTCAGCATATCCACGCCGGAGGCGATGTCGGCGAAGTCGCCGGTCTGACCTATGGCGAAGATCACCTGATCGGCTTCCATGCGGATTTCGGAGGTTTCATCGAAGGTCGGGGCAAAGGCGCCTTCTTCGTTGAACAGCGAGGTGCAGGTCTTGAAGACCACGGCTCTGACGCTGCCGTCGCCTTCGATACGGGCGGGGCCGAGGGAAGGATGAAGCACGACGCCGCGTTCCAGCGCGTCCTTGATGTTGTGTTCAAAGGCGGGCATGTGTTCGCGATCTTCGAGGCAGCAGATGAAGACTTCTTCGGCACCGAGGAGCTTGGCGCTGATGGCGGCATCAATGGCCACGTTGCCGCCTCCCACCACGCAGACGCGGCGGCCCACGGCGGGAGTATTGCCCAGGCGCAGGGCGCGCAGAAATTCCACGCCCGTGAAGACGCCTTCAAGGTCCATGCCTTCCAGCGGCAGACGCTTGCCTGTGCTGAGGCCGGGGGCGAGCAGCACGGCACGGAAGCCGAGATCATGCAGATCGGCAAGGCTGAGATCCGCACCTTCACCGATGCGGACGTTACAGCGGAACTCTACGCCCAGCGCTTCCAGCTTGCGGATGTGCGCGTCGATGACGCTGTCGGGCAGGCGATAGGCAGGGATGCCGTAGCGGAGCATGCCGCCGGGCTTGGGCAGCGCTTCGAACACGGTGACGGGCCAGCCTTCCGAGGCGAGATGCCATGCTGCGGAAAGGCCTGCCGGTCCGGAGCCGATGACGGCCGCGCGGGAGAGGTGGCGCACGGCGGGCCGGGCGGGAAGTTCCTGCAGATCAAGATCGCCGAGGAACTGCTCCAGCGCGTTGATGTTCACGCTTTCATCCATGGACGCCCGGCTGCACTTGCTTTCGCAGGGATGAAAGCACACGCGTCCGGTCAGAGCGGGGAAGGGCGTGCCGCGCTTGAGCACGTCAAGCGCTTCTTCAAGGCGATTCTGCTGGAGAAGGTGATTGTAGGTACGGATATCCGTTCCGGCCGGGCAGGCCGCCATGCAGGGCGACACTTCCGGCTGTCTGGTGTCCAGCCGGAACACGTCGAGGCTGCACGATTTGAAGCACTGGCCGCAGCCTGTACACTTTTCGTGGTCGATGTGACGTATCAAGGAAAGTCCTCCAGTCTGGAAAAGAGAAATGACTTCAGCCTGCCTGAGACGCGAGAGCACACGAAAGGGAAGCATCGGCGCGGCAGGCGTTTTCGGCAGGGGCTGTACGGCCTTTTGCGCCGGCCGTACACAAAGGGGAGGGAAAAGCTTTTCCTTTTGTTCAACGATAAATGTTATTTTTCACATGCCCGCGAAAAAAAATGGCGCAAATGCGCCATGAGAGGAAAATTTTCGGAATATTTTGCCGTTCACTGCTCGGAAAGATGACGCAGCGCGTCCTTGTCCGTCACGATCAGGGAATGCCTTGTGAATTTGCTGATGATGTGTCTTTCCTTGAGGACGTGAATGCAGCGGACGAGCGTGGCGCGGTGGATGCCTAGCCTGTCGGCCAGTTCCTGCTGCGTCATGTCGGGAGATAGCTCCGTGGAGTCGTGGTCGTCGATACAGCGCTGCATCCAGCGGGCCAGCTGGACGAGCGCCGTATCCGGTCCCGTATAGGAGAGGGACTCGTGCATCTGCAGATTCCGACTGGCCATCGACTGCATGATTTCCACAATGAGTTCGGGATAGGTGCGGATGAAGTCCGCAGAGAGCAGAAGACGGCCGGGGAATCTCCAGAGAACGGTGTCTTCCTTGCAAAGGTACTGCGAGTCCGGATTGTCGAATCCGGTAAGCGCAGTGGAAACGTTGAACACGCTGCCTGCGTTCAGAGAGATGATGGCTCTTTCCCGCCCGTTCTGTGAGGCATAGGAAATGAGCAGGCGTCCTTTTTCGATGTAGTAGAAATCCGTGAGGGCACTGCCTTCAAGCGTCAGCGGGTGACCGGCCGGGCGGGTTAGTCGCGAGGCCAGGTGAAGAATGGCCGCCCATGATTGGGCTGGAGGACTGGATTCGGAATCGTGAGAGGGTGACATAGCGGTATCCTGACGACTGTGCCGGAAGCGGTTCGGCGTTCTGCTGACGAAGCGGGATGTCTGCTCAGCCCTTCATGCCGGAGATCAGCGCGTAGACTTCTCCGGTTGTCCAGCCCCGCACCCTGGCCTGAACCCTTCTTGCCACGGCACGGGGCGCGCCTCCGAGGGGCTGTTCCTCCGTGATGACGCGCATGACTTCTTCTCTGTCGCTGCGCATCGCGTCTTCCGGCGGCCCGATGATGACGGTCACTTCGCCGAGAATGCCGGAAAGGTCGGGCATGCTTTCCAGGCGGAAGCGCAGATATTCCTCATGCGTCTTGGTCAGCTCTCTGGCCACGCACACTTCCCGGGGGCCGAGCAGAGGCAGCGCATTCTTCAGGGTATCTTCCAGTCTGTCCTTGCGTTCAAAGAACACCAGCGTGACGGGCAGGGAGGCATAGGGCGCGAGCGTGCTTTCCTGATCGGAGCGCTTGCGGGGCAGAAAGCCGAAGAAGATGAAGGGCTGCGGCGGAATGCCGGAACCGGCAAGAGCCGTGACCGGCGCGCACGGACCGGGAATGACGGAAACCGGAAGCCCTGCCTCCCGGCAGGCGCGGATGACGACATAGCCGGGGTCGGCCATGACGGGCATACCGGCATCGGAGATGAGCGCGATGTTCTTTCCCGCTCTCAGAAGTTCGAGAACGGATGCGGCTTTTTCCTTTTCGTTGTGATCGTGATAACTGACGAAGCGGCGCACCTGCACACCCCAGCGGGCGCAGGCGAGGCCTTCGCGTTTCGTGTCTTCGGCAAGCACGAGCTCCGCGTCTTCCAGACAGGCTCTTGCCCGGGGGGAAAGATCACCAGGGTTGCCAAGAGGTGTGCCCACCACCCACAGGGTGCCGGGTTCCGTGCTCTGCGTATTCGATGACATTGCTCATCAGCTCCGTTTGGTAGTGTCCTTTTGCGGCAAGTACGCATACAAGATCGAAGCGGCAGGGCTTCTCCCATGCATCGTGTTCGGCAATCCAGGCCTTGGCGGCCCGAAGCAGACGTTCTTTTTTGACGGCGCCCAGCGCTTCGTAAGGCTGCGTCATGCCGTTCTTCGCTCTTGTCTTCACTTCCACGAAGACAAGTTCCCCGTGATCTTCGGCCACGATGTCGAGTTCCAGGTGACCGCTGCGCCAGTTTCGGGCGAGAATGCGCCAGCCCATGTTCCGTAGCATGGCGGCTGCGGCATTTTCGCCTTCCGCGCCCGTGCGGACCGCGGAAGACGGGGACCGGCCGCTTTCCTCATGCGGTCGTCGCAGATGACGCAGCAGTCTGTTCAGCACAGCCGGCCCTGTTCCTGAACCTTTGGAGGCAGCACGCCGTGGAAATCAAGCCGGTGCAGGGGGCAGGGGCCGTATTTTTTCAGTGCTTCCTTGTGTTCCTTCGTGCCGTAGCCCTTGTGTCTGGCAAAGCCGTACTCCGGCCAGCGCGCGTCGAACCGGTTCATAAGTTCGTCGCGGAAGGTCTTGGCAAGAACGGATGCCGCGGAAATGGAGGGAATTTTTGCGTCTCCGTCCACCACGGCCTCCTGTTCGGGAAGGGGAATGCCGAACTGACGGAAATAGAGCGGCGGGATGATCTGCGTGCCGTCGATGAGAAGCCGCGCAGGCACGACGCTGCCTTTGGCGTGCATGCGTATGCGCATGGCTGCCACGGCCCGCGTCATGGCCATGAGCGAGGCCTGAAGAATGTTGATGCGGGAAATTTCGTTCATCCAGGCAAGTCCGATGCCCCAGCCTACGGCAAGCGTACGGATTTCCCCGGCCAGGCGGTCGCGCTCATCCGCCTTCAGCACCTTGGAGTCGTCCAGTCCCATGAGATCGAATCCGTCGGCGAAAATGACGGCTCCGGCCACCACAGGACCGGCCAGACAGCCTCTTCCGGCCTCATCCGTTCCGGCGGTAAGCTTTTCCTGTATGTTCGGGGCGCTGAAGAGCAGCCCCTGTTCAATGACGACTTTCTTTCGGATTCTGGCCATGTGCCACCTGAAGGGAAGAAAGATGACGGATCATGACGAAGACGCTTCTGCTCCGATCCTGCGGGCGGGGGAGCGTCTCTGCAGGAAGACCGTAAGCCAGCTTGTCTCTTCGGGCAAGACCGTGCCGCCGCATTTTCGAGCGGTCCGACGCCGCGCCGGCCCGGAAAGGCGTAGAATCGTGCGACACTCATAGACAAAATCCCCTGCCGGAAAAGCCGGAAGGGGATTTGTCTGCTGGAAAGACTGACCCGGTGTCCGGGTCGGAATCCTAATAGCGGTTGCGGGGCTTGATGCGGGCGGCCTTGCCGCGCAGATCGCGGAGATAGTACAGACGGGAACGACGCACGCGGCCTTCGGTCACCACTTCGATGTGGTCGATGAAGGGGGAGTGTATGGGCAGAATACGTTCCACGCCTACGCCGTCGGAGATCTTGCGGACGGTGAAGGTGGCGCCGGTGGTACCGCGCTGAATACGGATCACGTTGCCCTGGAACATCTGGATACGTTCCTTTTCGCCTTCGACGATACGCAGGTACACCTTGATGGTGTCGCCGGGCTTGAAGGACGGGATGTCCATGCGCATGTGTTCGCGTTCGATCTGCTTGATGATATCCATGGGGGACTCTCCTTGAGGAAATGGTGTTTATCCCCGATCGCCGAGCAGCCTGTCCAGAAGGATGGCGGCGGCGGCGCGTACGGGAAGGTGATTGTAATCGTCCATCCAGCGCAGGGGAGGCAGGATGGCGTCGCATTGCTCCAACACCTCAGGCGCAATGCCATGCCCGGTTCCCAGAAGGAGAAGCACGGGCCTGTCCGCAAGTCTGCGTCTCACCTCGTCGAAGGTGGTCGCGGGCCGGCGTTCCCGGTGTTTTTTATCTAGGACAGGTTGGGCACTGGTGCCGACCACAAAGGGCGGCAGGCCGCGATCGGTTGTCAACGTCGCAATCGCGCTTTCCAGAGATTCCTCGGGCCTGACCAGTCGAAG
>CALUTB010000096.1 GCA_944323575.1 uncultured Mailhella sp.
CGTCGTACTTCAGGAAAATGCGGGGACGGTCGGGGAAGGCGTGTCCGGCGAACACATATTCTCCGGTGGGACGCATGTTGATGCCCCAATCCTCCCACCGATGCACCACTTCGGCACTGCGTTCGAGGAAGAGCTTGGCGAGGGAGGAGTCCTGTCCGTTGCCGGTATGGCAGTTCATGGATTCGGCCATGACGGCACGGAAGTCTTCAGGACTGTCGCCGTGCACTTCCGGCAGATAGCAGCGGAAGTGGTCGTTGCCGCCGCCTCCGGCTCCGCTGCGGACGATGTTGGCCTTTTCCATGACGATGATGTCTTTTACACCTTTGTCCGAGGCGGAAATGGCGGCCATGAGTCCCGCAATGCCGCCGCCGATGACAAGAAGGTCGGTCGTATATCTGCTGGTGATGTTCATGTCCGTCTCCTTATTTGCCGTGCAGAGCGGCGGCGTCTATGTACGGCAGCTCCATGGGCATGGGCAGACGCACTTTTATGGCCTTCTGTCTGCATTCCAGCTCGCAGAGAATGCAGTGCCAGCACTCCTCGCCGAAGCGGACTTCCGGAATGGGATTTTTTTTCTTTTGAAATGCAAAGACACGCATGGGGCAGATGGAGGCGCAGGTACCACAGCCGACACATTTGCTTTTGTCGATGACAGGCGGCATACAGTCTTCTCCCGGTAACGGTTGTGAAAAAATATTCAGCTCTGTTTCCGGTATACGCGACGCTGGAAAACGCGTCTTTAGCGAACACTAAACAACGATGATTTTTCAAATATTTTTTTGAAGGCTGTGTTTTTCGACCTTCCGGAGGGCGCAGTTGGAGAATCTGCGATCCGTTGCGGTGCAGAGAATTCGGGTGTTTACCGTGACGCGGGCTGTGCCGGAAGGGCAGACTCATGCACAGGGCGTCGTACTGCGCGAGGGGAAGGAGGGCAGGCGTGGAGAAGAGGGCGCGAAGCAGGCGGAAAAGTGCGGAGGGCGCAGGGAGAAGCGGGAAGGGAAGGGGAGCGAGCGGAGAAGCCGGGGGAGATGCGCCGTCAGAAGGCCGCGGACGGCCCTCGAAAGAAGCGCGGGAAACGACGGGAGCGGATGCCGAAAAAGAAAAGGCGCGGCAAAGGCGATGAGAAGAGGTGGGGAAGGAGCGGAAGCGCGGAAGAAATGCGGAAGAAGGTGCGCCGGGAAGCTGGGGAAGACGCAGACAAGGCGCGGGATGGAAGGAAAATACGGCGAAGAAGACATTTCCCTCCGGCCGTCCGGGGTGCGGCGAGGGAAGCCAAGAGCGTGCAGACGCAGGAAGGGGCGGAGAGGCACGTTCTGCCGGGAAGGGCATGAGCGTTTCCCTCCGCCACTTTCGCCTGTCGGGACGGGACTGCCGGAACCGGCAGTCTGAAACATCGGAAAAGGAGCGTTCCGGCGCAGGGCCGGTCGCCTGAGCGGTCGACTAGGCGTCGCCTTCCGCGGCAGGATGTCTCTTTTCCCAGAGGCGCATATCCTTCATCTTCTTGCGGCGGCCGCGCTGAATGCTCTTGCACACCAGCGGGGTGTCGCTCTTGAGTCCCCATTTTCTGCGGTAGGCGTCGGCGTCGAGGCCGTGCTTCGCCAGATGCTTGCGGGTGATGAGCTTGAAGCTTTTGCCGCATTCGAGACAGGTGATGCTCTTTTCCTTGATGGATTTGGAAGGTTCGGGCATGACCGGTTCTTCGATCTCCTCGACGGATGCCTGTTCCAGATTCCGGAGGCTGGCCGTCAGGGTGCGGATCATGGCGATCATTTCCTCTTCCTGCATGACGCGAACCGAGGACTGTGCCTTCACGAGTTCTATGGCCTGTTTCAGATAATCATCCATACTGGGGATCCTCCCGTATTCGTGTTGTATCCTTACAGAGGGAGCGATGGTCGTCCCCCACGATTTTCAATGGGCGATCCGGCGGAGAGAAGTCCGGATCGCCCGCTCCGAATTCCGTGCCGCTTGTCCGAAGGGCACGGCGCGGGACTAACGAGAAGTCCCGGCGACATGGGCCAGTCCGCATCGTTCGGCGCCGTTTTTGCGGATCCAGACGTCGAAGAGCAGATGCGAGACGAAAATGGCCGTAAACATGGAGGCCAGAATGCCGAGCGCCAGCGTGACGGCGAAGCCGCGTACCGGTCCCGTGCCGAACTGATAGAGCACGGCGGCGGTGAGCAGGGTGGTGAGGTTGGAGTCGAGAATGGAACTCTGCGCCTCGCGGAAACCTGCGGATATGGCGGCAGGCATGGTGAGGCCGCGCCCGGTCTCCTCCCGGATGCGCTCGAAGATGAGCACGTTGGCGTCCACGGACATGCCGATGGTGAGCACGATGCCCGCAATGCCCGGCAGCGTGAGCGTGGCTCCGAACAGGCCGAGTCCGGCAAAGAGAAGGCTGATGGTGAACACAAGCATGATGTTGGCGAGAAGTCCGGCAAGGCCGTAGCTGACCTGCATGATGGCCATGACGCCGAGAGCGCCGACCGCGCCGGCCACGAGTCCCGCCCGGATGGAATCGGCGCCGAGCGAGGGACCGACCGTGCGTTCCTCAAGCACGGTGACCTCGGCCGGAAGCGAGCCGGAACGCAGCACCACGGCGAGATCCTGCGCCTCTTCCGTGGTGAATGATCCGGTGATGCTCGCCTTGCCGCCGCTGATCTTCTGCTGGATGACCGGCGCGCTCTGGATGGTTCCGTCAAGAACGATGGCAAACTGCTGATGGATCAGTTCTTCCGTGACGCGTTCGAACTGATCCGCGCCTCTCGCGCTGAACTGTATGGATACGCATGGCTGATTGCGCTCGTCGAAGGCGGGACGCGCATCGACGATGTCCTGACCGGAAAGCAGGGGGGCCTTGTCAAGAACGAGTCCTCCGGAGAGGTCGTTCCTGACGGAACCGTTCCGGGAGCCGGATTCCGTCGCATAGGGATACCACGCCGTTCCCGGAGGCAGCAGGGTCGTACCTGAGGAGACGTCGTAGCGTACGCGATGGAAGGTGAGCTGCGCCGTGCGTCCGATGAGCTGGAGCGCTCGTGCCGTGTCGGTGACGCCGGGCAGCTGGATTTGGATTTGATCGTCGCCCTGACGGCGGATGTCTGGTTCCGCCACGCCGAAGGCGTCGATGCGTCCGCGAAGGGTGCGCACGGTCTGATCCATGATGCGTTCGCGGAGCTGTTTTTCCCATTCGGGGCGGAAGGTGACGAGGATTTTTTCCCCGGCCCCGGACGAGATGACAGAACCGTCTGCCATCTGTCCGAAGCGGTCGCGCAGCAGGTTGGAGAGCTGTTCGATTCCCTCGTGTTTGAGCGGCACGAATTCCAGCGTTCGACCGTCACCATGACGGAGGAGGCGGGTCCTTATTCCCGCATCGTTGGCGCTGGAACGGATATCCTGCCCCATAAGGGACAAAGATTGGGATACGGCCTGATCCATGTCGGCGCCGAGCGTGAGGTTTATGCCCCCGCGCAGATCAAGTCCGAGATGAATGGGGTCGGGCAGCCAGGGGGCGGTTTCTCGCAGGGTGGGAAAGAAGTTGACGGAAATGCAGGCGGCACACAGAAAAGCGGCCAGCACGGTGACGCAGGAGCGCCAGCGCAGGGAAGACATGGAAAATCCTCACAGAAGCGTTCCGCCATGAGGGTGCGAAGCCGGAACAACCCTCCGCCGGAGCGGACGGATTGCGGACGGCGTCCGACACCCCGCCGTGACGATGCGTCACGCAGCACGGTATCTTGTTGCGGAAGACATGGTCATGGAAGAACGCTCAAAACGCAGATGCAGACAAAACGACTGTCCGTCGCAGGACGGGACAGAGGAAGGCCGTTACCAGACGTTTTGAGAGGAGGGGGGAGCGAGTGAGAACCAGTGTATGAGTCCGTGGGATTCCAGCGGTCGGAAATGAAGATCGAAATGCTTCTCCGCGCAGAGTCTGAACTCGGGCAGCGGGGGCAGCTCCGGAAGCGCGGCGGAGGTGACGCCGTCGTCGAAGCCGGCGGAGACGTTCTGCTGCCGCTTGCCGGGACTGCGCAGGGACGTGTTGTCGGAATCGGTGAAGGACTTGAGCGGCGAGACGGGATTGCTGATGCCGCTGACGGCCATGGTAAGGGAGGCCGTGCGGAAGCTTTCCATGTCGCTCTTTTCGTTGGCCTGCCCCTTCAGCGGCCAGAGAAGGACGCAACAGATCATCAGGATCAGAATCCTGATGCCGAAGGAAAAACTGTTTGTTGCGTCGTTCTTCATGGTTGCGCCTCTGGTCGACAGCTTGACTATGACGCGTTCCCGGTCTTTGTCAAGGGGCGGGCCGGACAAAGAAGGAAATTACTACTTCCAGCCGCCGCACACGTCGACCCAGCCCGCGGCGCCGGAACAGCGTTCCAGATCCTCGCAGGAGAGTTCGATGCTGCTGTTCGCGCTTCCGCAGGCCGGAAACACGGTGGAAAAGCGGCGCAGCGACTCGTCGAGATAGACGTCAGCTTCCGGCGGGACCCCGAACGGACACACCCCGCCCACGGCGTGACCGGTGCGCCTTTCCACGTCTTCGGCGGGCACCATTTTGACCTTCTTCACGCCGAAGGTCTTCTTGAAGAGGGAGCTGTCCACGCGGGTGTCGCCCGCGGTCACGAGAAGAATGGTGCGTTCGCCGTTCAGGAAGGAGAGCGTTTTGGCGATGCGGCAGGCCTGTATGCCGAGGGCCTGCGCCGCAAGTTCCACCGTGGCGCTGGAGGCGTCGTGCTCCTGCACGTCGCCGTCCCTGCCGAACAGACGCAGATGCGCCTTTGCGCGTTCAAGAGACATGACTTTTCCTCAGACCGTGGTGAGCATGAACCAGGAACCGACGATCACCACGGCGTAGATCGCGGCTCCGGCCGCGCCGAGCAGGGCGGCGAGTCCCGCAAGGTTGGGCCACAGCGGATTGCCTGCAAACGACGTCCGGCTGCGCCACAGTCCCGTGCAGGCCACCCCCGCATAGAGCAGGGCCAGCGCGGGCCAGATCAGAAAGATCGTGGAGCCGTACCAGGTGTGCACGTCGAGCACGGGAAAGATCAGACGGCTGAACACGAGATGGGCCACGAGCGGCACGGAGACGCAGAAGATCCAGAACGTGACGGTCAGCGAGAAGCCGCCGTGGAAAAGACGCTTGATGAAGTTGTCGCGCGGCTTGTCCCGGCCGCCGGCCGCCGTGAAAAGTTCGCCGGCGCGCTTGCCCGCGCTCGACGTGACGGGTTTGACGCTCATGATGACTTCTCCTTCGGGCGGGATCATGGCTGCCCGCTGATGATGTCCTGCAGACGGGAGGGCAGATTCAGATCAAGATCTATGGCGCGGGAGGACAGCATATTGTTCCTGCCGTCGCTCTCCAGGGAGTATTCCGGATCCTTCAGACTGCCTTCCAGCCGGACGGGAAGCGCCGCACTGCCCGGCATCTGCACCGAACCCGACGCCTGAATGGTCTTGTTCGGCAGATCGAGGTCTCCGGAGCCGGACAGCGAAAGCCGCGGCGCGGACAGCGAAAGCTTGTCCACGGAAAGCATGCCGTTCTTCACGACGAAGGACAGAAAAAGCCGGTCGAACTTCTTCGACGACAGCAGACTGCCGGCCAGAGGAATGTTGTCGGGAAGAATGCTGAAGGACGTCTGCACCTGCGAGGAGGTCAGCGAACCCTTGCCGTTCAGCGACGGCAGCCCCCTCGACGTGGTGAACGAGAGCGCCGCGTTGATCGAACCGTTGCCCGTGAGCAGAGGCTGGTCGGTGAGCGTGCGCGAAATCTCGTCGAGATTGGCCTGCGGCACGCTGAAGTTCACCGACAGCCGCGAGGACAGCGGCGTGGTGGGCAGCATGACGGTCTTCATGGACGCCGTCACGGGACTTCCCGCCAGTATGCCGGACAGCGGATTGAACTCGTACGAGCCGTTCTGCCCCGTGAGGCGCGCGTGCACGTTTTCCATGTGCAGCCGGTTCCAGCGCACGTGCTCCGCCGAAAGCTGCAGACGCACTCGCGGCCAGCGGGTGAAGTCTCTGTTTTCAAGCCTCTTCGGCGAGCTGCTCTGCGATACGCTCTTGTAATCGTCGATGGAAAGATCGCCGAGCGTGAGATTGCCGCTGATCCCGAACGGGTCCGGCACTATCGTGAGATTGCCGCTGAAGGTCAGGTCGTCGGCCTTGCCCTGCAAGTTCTTCATGCTCATGCGCCCGTCGGACCAGCGCATCTCCGCGGCAAAGGAGCAGTCGCTGAATATGCTGTGATCCACGAAGGGCAGAGGATGATGAAGAATGGTGGCCAGCCGCTGGGGATCGCCTTCCATCTCCACCTTGAGCGTGGCGTCGCCCCGTATCGGATCGCGGTACATGCGCGCAAGAGAATCCACGCTTCCCGATGCCGTGGCCTCCAGGTCCGGACCCTGGAAGTGCAGCTGCGAAAGCGTGAGTGCGTCGCTGTCGAAGTCGTATTCCAGTTCGCCCGCCAGCGACAGATATTCCCGGAACACCACGCCGCTGCCCGGCGTGAGCATGGCCTTCTCTATGGCGAACGACGCCTTGTCCTTGTTGAGCAGCGCCGAGCAGTTCAGCTCCACTCCCGCATGGAAGGCCGGCGACGATCCTTCGATGTCCGTCTGAAGATTGAACTTCGTCGGCGTGCCCGGATGCACGCTCGTCGCGCTCAGCGTGACCGGCGCAAACACCACCGTCGAGCCGTCGGGCTGAATGAGACACAGTCGGCCGCGCTGTATGCGGATGTTGTCCGGCGCGATCCTGAGCGCGTGAAGGATGCTCTGTATCAGATCGTCGAAGTCCCGCCGGTGTTCCACGCTCGCGGGAATGCCGTCCAGATATTCCCTGATCGGCTTCTTCAGCTTCATGGTCAGATCAAGATCGTCCACCGAGAAGTTCTTGATGCTGAACTTGCCCGTGAACAGCGCATGCGACGATATCATCACCGACGCGCGGCTGAAGCTGAAGCGCAACGTTCCGTCCGGACTCTGCCACGAACTTGCTCCGAGTTCCAGTCCGCGGTTGGGAAACAGCGTCAGCTCCGGCGTCTTCTCGGTCACGAGCGGCGCGCCGGTGCTGTTCTCCACATAGGCGTTGAACTTATCAATGATGATGTCGCTGTTGGTGGCCACGAGGGTGAACAGGCCGCCGCCCGCAACAAGAACAATGACGACAAGAGCAAGTAGTATTTTACGCAGCATCGGTGCATCCGGTAAGCAGTTTATTCTTCTATCTTATACGGAATCGCACCGTGGAGCAAGTCCCTCTTGCGCCGCGCTCCGTCCCGGAAAACGGACGGGACGGAAACAGGAAAAAAAGTTGTTGAAAATGATTTTCATTCTTGCTAGTGTTTTTTCAGGGGCGTCTTTCCGCGGAAAGCCCCGGCGGCACGGGCCGCCGATCCCTGCGAAAGATCATTGCGCGGTCGAAGCGTTGCTCCGCCGCGAAGGAGGCATCATGCAGACGGCTGTGGTTCTTCTCATACTGGCTCTGGCGGCCGCGTATCTGTTCCGGCGCTTTCGCCGTTCCCTTTCCGGCGGAGGCTGCGGGTGCGGCTGTTCCGGCTCGAAGAAGGGCGGGTGCACGGGATGCTCGTCGGGCGGCTGCGCCCGGCCTCTCGAACCCCTCCGCGCGCCGCAGGACGAAAGCGCCGCGCAAAGACGCTGACATCGGTGTTCTGCGGCCGCGCATCCATGATCCGCGCAGGACGACTTTTTTTTGCCGCGGAATGAGAATGAGGCTCTTCCCTTTTTCAGAATCGGTCCTATGTTCTGAAAAAAAGGAGTTCTTTCATGGATACGCTGACCCCCCGGCAGATCGTTGCCGAGCTTGACAAATATATCGTAGGACAGGAACAGGCCAAGCGCATGGTGGCCGTGGCGGTGCGCAACCGCTGGCGTCGTCAGCAGCTCGATCCCGCCCTGCGCGACGAGATCGCGCCCAAGAACATCATTCTCATGGGGCCCACCGGCGTGGGCAAGACCGAAATCGCCCGCAGGCTCGCCAGACTCACCGGCGCGCCCTTCATCAAGGTCGAGGCCACCAAGTATACCGAAGTCGGCTATGTCGGCCGCGACGTGGAATCCATGATCCGCGATCTCATGGAGATCGGCATCAAGCTCGTCCGCGACGAGGAGGGACGCAAGGTCTCCGCCAGAGCCGAGACGCAGGCCGAAGAACGGCTGCTCGATCTGCTTCTGCCCGGCAGCGGCATGGACTCCGGCCGCGAAGCCACACGGGAAAAGCTCCGCAATCTCTGGAAGCTCGGTCATCTCGACGATCACGAAGTGGAAGTCGAGGTCACCGAACAGCCCCCCCAGATGGATATGTTCGCCATGCCCGGCATGGACAATTCCTTCGGCAGCCAGATGAAAAGCATGATGAGCCGCTTCATGCCCCCGAAGACGCATAAAAAGCGCATGAAAACCCGCGCCGCCTACGAGATCCTCGTACAGCAGGCCCGCGATTCCATGCTCGATGAGGAACGCATCGTCGAAATCGCCCGCGAAAGAGTCGAACAGAGCGGCATCGTCTTCATCGACGAAATCGACAAAATCGCCAGCTCCTCCGCCCAGCAGCGTTCCTCGGACATTTCCCGCGAGGGCGTCCAGCGCGACCTGCTTCCCGTCGTCGAAGGCTGCGCCGTCAATACCAAGTACGGCATGATCCATACCGATCACATCCTCTTCATCGCCGCAGGCGCCTTCCACTTCAGCAAACCTTCGGATCTCATCCCCGAACTTCAGGGCCGCTTTCCCCTCCGCGTGGAGCTCCAGGCCCTCGGCAGCAGGGAGTTTTACCGCATCCTTACCGAGCCGCACAACTCCCTCCAGAAACAATACAATGCGCTTCTCTCCACCGAAAACGTCACCCTCCATTTCTCCGAAGAGGGCCTGCAGGAAATAGCCGCCTTCGCCGAACAGACCAATGCCAGAACCGAAAACATCGGCGCCCGACGGCTCTACACCATTCTGGAGAAAATCCTCGCCGACATCTCCTTCGACGCCCCAGACCGCGCCGGTCAGCACATCGTCATTGACAAGGACTACGTTAACGAGCACCTCGCCGACGTCAAAAACGACGTCGACCTCCAGCAGTTCATCCTGTAAACCTTTCCCGTTTCCTCCTCCCCGCGCCGCCGAAGCCACCCGCTCCGGCGGCGCTTTTTTGTCGGAAAGGCAGGAAAGGCAGGAAAGGCAGGAAAGGCAGGAAAGGCAGGAAAGGCAGGAAAGGCAGGAAAGGCAGGAAAGGCAGGAAA
>CALUTB010000097.1 GCA_944323575.1 uncultured Mailhella sp.
CCAAGGTGTTCACCGTGCAGGACGCCCTCGTCGCCCAGGATGCGGGTGCGGACGTGCTCATCGTGAAAGGCCGCGACGGCGGCGGTCACATCACCTTCCAGGGCACCATGGCGGCCGTTCCGCAGGTGGCGGACATCGCCGCCGTACCCGTGGCGGCCTCCGGCGGCATTGCCGACGGACGCGGCATGGCTGCAGCCCTCATGCTCGGTGCCTGCGGCATAGAAATGGGCACCGTGTTCCTGGCATCCGAAGAAGCCGACATCCATCCTTCCTCCAAGGAAGCCATCGTGAACGCCGCAGACTTCGCCACCACGGAAGCGGGCTTCTGCACCGGAGAACCCTGTCGTCAGCTGCGAAACGCCCTGACCGCCAAAATCGCCGCCGCGGAAGCCGATTATCCCTGGACCGAAGCCAAGGCCAAAGTGCTCGCCCTTGCCGCCAACTCCTCCCGCCGCGGCATGCTGGAGGGCGATCATGAGAACGGAGCCATCATGGCCGGCCAGAGCATCGGACTCATCCACGCCGTGCGCCCCGTCCGCGAAATCATGGATTCCATCATAAACGACTGCCGGACGCTGCTCCAGTCCGCACCGAACATTCCCCTGCAGTAGCACAGGGAACGACGCGGAGTCGTCCGCTCATCCCCCGTGCCGGAAGACTTCTCCCGCTGCCCGGCCGGATCCCCGCAGAAAGGCCCGTCCTTTCCTCGGGGATTTTTCAACGTCGGCACACAGCCTTCATTCCTGACGAAGAAAAAACTTCCGGCTTTTCAACAGGAAAGGCAGCAGGGGGAACCTTCCGGCACTGATCTGCCGCTTTTTCCTGCGGTCGATCCCCGCAACAGGAAGATTTCCCGGCATGGCTTCCTCAGAGAAGGGGATGACGACAAGGCGGTTCCGGCCGCTCCGCCTGCGGAAGTTCCGCCCGGGTCGGGAACGATACGGATTAAAAACGAAAAAGCCGCAGAATTTCTGCGGCTCTCATGTTCAGCTGGTGCCCAGGGGGAGACTCGAACTCCCACGCCATTCGGCGCTACCACCTCAAGATAGTGTGTCTACCAATTCCACCACCTGGGCACAGCTGTTTTTGTATAAAAAAGCCCCGGCCTTGGCAAGTCTTTTTTTCCCGCCTTTTTCAAATTTTCCCGCAACAGGCCGAAAAGACAGACACGCGGCGGAGAAAGGGCCGGATCCGGGACTGCGGCATCGTGTCGGATCGGCTCTCCGGTTGACAGACGCTCCGTCCACGGATATAGTCACCATCACTTCAGCATTCAGGGAACCGGACGGCGGTCGCGCCGCCAACCCCGCCAGGTCCGAAAGGAAGCAACGGTAACGGTTGTTGCCGGGTGTCCGGTTCCCCAAAGGGCGCAACCATGTTGCGCCCTTTTCATTTCTTCTCCCTGATGAATCCATGCGCCCACGCCGTCTGAGCTGCACCGGACGCTGTTGCAGATACGTACGGATGCCGCTCAACGTCCGCCTTCCTCACCGATACTCCGAGTCGCGCCGAAGACGAAAAAAAGGCGAAGGCAGGCCGTTTTTCTGTCTTCGCCCCTATCCCCTGACTTCTGAAAGGCAGGGAGATGTCTGCCGTCAGACTCTGCGTTCCATTTCCCCGGCCTGACGATCTTCCATTGCGGAAGACGCACTCATGCCGGCGACCTGTCCCTGAAAGGCGCCGGGCGTCACATGAGGCGCGTCATTTCTGATGGAAACCAGAGAATAGCCGAGTTTTCCCGCCATGTATTCCAGCGGCTTGGTATCACCCGTCTGCATCATGATCTGCAGCAGCGTCTCAGCTCCGAGTTTCGCTCCCGTATCATACGGATTCACTTCCCTCAGCAGCGTGGAATACGGCTTTCCGATGGCCTTGGCCAGATCTTTTGCCGGCACCGGATTGTCGAGAACCAGATTATGAATGAGAGTCGAAAGTTCAGACACCATGAAAACCTCCTCACTTTTCCAGAAAGCAACTTTTCCTCCAAAAAAATCCCGTCACTTTCATGAGAAAACAGCATGATACACTGATAACAGTGTATTTCACGTTTTATAGACAACGTCAATAAATGCAAAATAAAAAATAATACATCTTTCTTTTATAGATATATTATATCAAATAAAACGAGATAGTTCCATTTTACTAATTTTTACGGTACCTGAACATTCAAGTACCGTCGGCTTTCTTTCCATCCTCCATACTTGCAACTTTTTTCTTTATGTTCTAAATAAGGACTATTAAACCGGTATCTGTTCAAACCCGGCAGGACAGCCATGACGACACTTCGCACCTGTTCTCTTTTCCGCATCCTCCCCCTTCTGGTTCTGTGCGCAGCCATGCTCATGACCGCAGGCTGCGGAAAACAGACCTACAGACCCTCCTACAACGCGCCGCAGACCGCCGGCGGCAGCGGTGCAGCCATTGCGGCCACGGCAAAAAGTCAGCTCGGCCGCCCATACGTCTTCGGCGGCGCGTCACCTTCCAGGGGCTTCGACTGTTCCGGACTCGTCTACTGGGCCTGCGCCAGCAACGGCATCAGCGTTCCCCGCATCAGCCGGGACCAGGCAAACGCCGGTCAGCGCATCGCGCGCAGCAACCTCCGTCCCGGAGACATCGTCGTATTCCGCATTCCCCGCTCCGGCTATCATACCGGCATCTATATCGGTCAGAACAACTTCGTGCACAGTCCCAAGCCTCGTGCCCGCGTGCGCATCGAATCCCTTTCCGTCAACTACTGGGACCGCTACTACGTCACCGCCAGACGCGTCACCAGGCGTTGAACGGCATCCGCCTCCCCTTCCTGCCGGATACGGAAGGCAGAAGCCTCCGTTTCCCGATCCCTCTCTCTCCAGAAAACCGGAACATGCTCAACAAAAAGCATCAGCCCCGCCGTCAACATCATGTTCTCCGTCTCCGTCCGCCGTCCCGCTCCAACATGGTAAAACATCATAATTTTATTGTTATCATTCAATTTTCAAGCAAATATATCATCATGTGATGCTTAATTATCAAATTCCTTATATCCGTTCTTCACTACTTTGTAAATGATAAAGCAACGATATTTTATTATCTTGTAATAATTAATTTTTTCTCCATTTTTACCGGTTTCATCCCCTGACGGACCATATTTTTCCCAAAAAACATCGGATTTTTTGTCGCCCTCTCGTCCCGACGTTCCAGATGTCGCATTCCCCGGACGTTCTTCCCCGGCGATGCCCCGTTTCCTTTTAACAAACAATGGATGAGCATCAGATCTTCCCCCATCCACGTTCCGACACGATGCTCTCCCGTTGCCCTCCGGCATGCCCGTTTCCGTTCGTCCGCAAAAAAAGAAGGCTCCGTCTCATCAACGGAACCTTCCCTTCAACACGCATATCCCGACAGCGCCTCCGACGGTGCGGCATGGCGGTCGTTTTCCCTCCCATCACCTCAGAACAGATCGGCTTCCTGCTCGAAGGCCACCTGATAGTAATCTTTCAAATCCTTGCAGAATATTTCCAGAATGTCCCGCCGGCTGAAAGCGTTGTTCGAAATGAGGTAAATATTTTGGGTCATCAGCGCCACGGTATCCATGTCGAGAATCACCAGATTGCGCATGGATTCGTCTCGGCTGACGCGCCGTGCAAGCCCCAGAGGAACCGCCGCCCAGCCGATGCCGAGCGAAGCCCAGTAAAGCGTGGCAAACACGTCGTTCACTTCCCAGCACTGAGAATTAAGAATGTAATTCTGAACTTTTACGCTATTAAATATAATCTGACGATACCGCGACAGCGCCTCTATGTTGACTTTTTTCATCTGCCCCAGCGGCGAATCGCGCGAAGCCACCAGACAGTAGCGCATCTGACCAAGGCATACCATCTCACAATTGCTCTTTATGGTCGGCAGCTGACCGTACACAATGCCGATCTGCGCCTTGCCCTCGCTGACCTGATTCCATACCTCGTCGAGGGAGACGAGATGAAAGCTTCCGCTCAGGAAGGGATAACGTTCGGAAAGGGTTGCAATACTTTCAGAAATTCCCTGAAACGACACCCCGTGACTCACGACGATGTTGAGTCTTACGGCATCGCCGCCATACTGGGCAATGGCGCAGGAATCAAAGCGATGGCTCTGCCTGAGCACCGCATGAGCCTCGGGCAGAAGTGCCTTCCCGGCCTCAGTCAGCACGGGCGAGCGGGATGACCGATCAAAAAGCTCGATGCCTATGCTGTCCTCCAGCATGGCAATATGCGTGCTTATCACGGACTGAGCTTTGCCCATCGCCCGTCCCGCCGCGGAGAACGACCCCTTTTCCGCGGACGTAACAAACGCTCGAAGCTGTTCGATGGTCCAATTCATAAGTCCCCCTTTCGCCTGACATTAACATTTTGTTACTATCATTATTTTGATGGTTCTTGATTTTTTATAACAAGAAAGATAAGGTATGTCCACACAATTGAATGCGCCCCCTTTTACTGAAAAGGGGAGATGCCGGTCTGGAAAATTCGGTTCCGCGGGGTTAGGTTTCGGCCGCAACCGGGCTTTGTCCGTGATTTTCCCCGGCATGTTGCTCATCATAAAGGATACAGGAGCTTCCTTATGATCAAAATGCTGTCGATTCTTGCTCCGGCACTCATGCTGATTCTCTCGGGCTGCAGCCTCGCCCCGGACTATCAGCGTCCGGAAATGGATATGCCGCAAACCTGGGACGCCACTCAGTCGCAGGCGCTTCAGACAAAGTGGTGGGAACGCTTCCACGATGAAACGCTGAACGCGCTCGTGGAAGAGGCTCTCGCTCACAATAGAAATATCGAACAGGCCATGGCCAGCGTGGATCAGGCCCAGGCAGGACTCGGCATTGCCCGCGATGCGCTTCTGCCCGTGCCCTCCGCCTCGGCCGACGCTGCACGCACCATGGCGCGTTCCGAAACCTCTCCCACCGCTCTGCAGAACGGCGGAAAGAACACGCACAGCTTCTCCGGTGCGCTCGCCGCAAGCTGGACGCTCGACTTCTGGGGCAAGTACTGGAACGCCGCGGAATCCGCCCGCGCCTCTCTGGTCGCCACCGAAGCCGCACGCGACAACGTGATCCTCACCGTGGCCGCGAGCACCGTGGAATCCTATTTCTGGCTGAGCGCCTACACGTGGCAGGAGGAAATCGCCCGCGAAGTGCTGAAGAACCGCGAGGATTCGCTCAAGATCTACCAGAACCGCTTCGACAACGGTCAGATCAGCGATCTCGACATTCTGAGCATCCGTGCCAACGTGGAAACCGCCCGCAACGCGCTAGCCTCGGCAAGAATCGCCAAGAATGCCGCCGAAACCTCGCTGGCCGTGCTGCTCGGTCGCTCGCCTGCCGAAATCATGAAGATGGATGCACTCAAGGCTCCCTCCTCCCTCATGACCTCGCTGGACAAGACCCCTGCCCTGCCCGCAGGCATTCCTTCCGACATTCTGGAGCACCGGCCCGACATCCGTCAGGCCGAAGCCAACCTTCAGGCCGCCAACTACGACATCGGCACGGCGCGCGCCTCGTTCTTCCCGTCCTTCTCGCTGACGGGTCTGCTCGGCAGCGCCAGCCTTGAGCTGAACGAACTGCTGCGCAGCTCCAACCAGTATGCCAATCTCGGCGCGGGCCTGAGTCTGCCGCTGAACTTCTGGACCATCAAACGCTCCGTGGACAGCGCCGAAGCCGCCAAGGAAGCCGCCGTGGCCACCTATGAGCTGACCGTGCAGAACGCCTTCAAGGACGTGCGCGACGCCCTTGTTTCCCAGACGGAGTACGCCAACTCCGTGGAGGCCCTCGCCCGTCAGGTGGATTATCTTTCCCGTGCCGTCACGCACGCCCGCACCCGCTACGACAACGGCTTTGCCTCCTATCTGGACCTGCTCACCGCGGAAAGCAATCTGTTCACCGCTCAGCAGTCCCTTGCCGTGGCCCATGCCAATCACCTCGTCAGCATCGCGGAAGTATGCCTCGCACTCGGCGGCGGCTGGCAGGAATAAACACTCACCCTCACTCCCTCAGTATCAAGGAGCAAAATATAATGGTCAGATTCTATAAAATTGCGCCCGCCCTGCTGGCGCTGCCCTTCCTTCTTGTCGGCTGCGATCAACTGAGCGGTCTCATATCCAAGAAGGAAAGCGCCGCTCCGGCGGCGCAGGCACAGGCAACCCGCGTGACCACCGTGGAGATGACGCCTCACAAGGTAGACATTCAGCGCGAACTCACCGGCCGTACCGTGGCCTACCGCTGGGCCGAAGTACGCCCCGAAGTGAGCGGCATTCTCAAGGAACGCTGCTTCACCGAAGGTGCGATGGTCAAGGAAGGCGACGTGCTCTACCGCATCGAACCCGACACCTACAAGGCCGCGCTCGACAAGGCCAAGGCCGATCTTGCGAGCGCCGAAGCCAATCTCAACGTGACCAGGCTGCGCGAACGCCGTACCGCCAGCATGCTGAAGACCAGGTCCGTCAGCCAGCAGGATTACGACGACGTGAAGGCCACCCTCCGTCAGGCCGAAGCCACCGTGCTGTCCTGCAAGGCCGCCGTGGATTCCGCGGAAATCAACTACCGCCGTACCGAGGTGCGCGCCCCCATCAGCGGCCGCATCAGCCTCAGCAACTATACCGTGGGCGCGCTGCTCACCGCCAGCCAGGCCTCGCCGCTCGCCACCATTTATCAGACCGATCCCATGTATGTGGAACTGTCTCAGTCTTCCGACGACCTGTATTCCCTCAAGAAGCAGTTCGACGAGCGCGGCGGCAGCGTAACGAGCGCCAATCCCTCCAACATCAAGGCCACGCTCACCATGCACGACGGCTCCTACTATCCCGCCGCCGGTCATCTGAACTTCACCGGCGTGGACGTGGATCAGAACACCAACACCGTCACCCTGAGAGCCGAGTTCCCCAACCCCGACGGCGTGCTGCTGCCCGGCCTGTTCGTGCGCACCAGCGTGGTCATGGGTCAGGACGATCAGGCCATTCTCGCCCCGCAGAAGGCCGTGCTGCGCGACCTGAAGGGCCTGCCCTACGTCTACATGGTGAAGGACGGCAAGGCCGAACGCCGGAACATCACCATCAGTCACGCCATAGGCAACGACTGGTACGTTACCGACGGCCTCAAGCTCGGCGATGAAATCGTACTGAACGGCATCAACAACGTGCGCAGCGGACAGTCCGTGCAGGTCGTGAGCGAAGAGGAAATGCAGGCTGAACAGGCCTCCGGAGGCAACCAGTAATGCTTTCCCGCTTTTTCATCCATCATCCCATATTCGCATGGGTGCTGGCCATCGTCACCATGCTCTTCGGTGTGCTGGCCATCTTCACCATGCCGATATCGCAGTATCCGGAAGTGGCATCGCCCTCCATCCGCATCAACACGCGTTACTCGGGCGCGTCTCCCACCACCGTGGACCAGACCGTTACCCAGGTCATCGAACAGAACATGACCGGCATCGACAACCTGGTGTACATGCAGTCGAAGTCCGACTCCTCCGGCATGTCCACCATCACTCTGACCTTCGAAGTGGGCACCGACCCCGACGTCGCCCACATGCAGGTGCAGAACAAGGTGCAGCAGGTGCAGTCTCAGCTGCCCACCGCCGTGCAGAACGTGGGCGTGTCCGTGTCCAAGGGCAACGACAACATGTTCATGGTCATCACCCTGTACTCCCCGGACGACAGCCAGGAAAACATCGACCTCGCCGACTACATCAGCACCAACATCAAGGACGAACTCAGCCGTACGCAGGGCGTCGGCACCGTGCAGGTCTTCGGCGGCAAGTACGTCATGCGCATCTGGCTCGACGCCGACAAGCTCGCCAAGTACAAGCTCACGCCCTCCGACGTGCGCACCGCCATCTCCGCCCAGAACGCGGAAGTCACGGCCGGTCAGCTCGGCGCCAACATCATCGGCGGCACGAACGATCAGGCGCTCAACGTCATCATCAAGGCCCAGAGCCTTCTGCGCAACGCCGAAGACTTTGAAAACGTGCTGCTCAAGGTGACCGAAAGCGGCGACCGCGTCTTCATCCGCGACGTAGCCCGCGTGGCCATGGGCACGGAAATGGACGGCATCACCTCCTACTACAACGGACACCCCGCCTCGGGCATCGGTCTGACCCTCGCCCCCGGCGCCAACGGTCTCGAAACCGCCAACCTCGTCAAGGCCAAGATCGAGGAACTCTCCCACTACTTCCCCGACGGTATGGCCTACGAGCTGGCCTTCGACACCACTCCCCCGGTCATCGCATCCATCGAAGAAGTGGTGAAGACCCTCGTGGAAGCCATCATTCTGGTCTTCCTCGTCATGTGGCTCTTCCTGCAGAGCTTCCGGGCCACCATCATTCCCACCATCGCCGTGCCCGTCGTTCTGCTCGGCACCATGGGCGTGCTGCTCGCCTTCGGCTACAGCATCAACACCCTTACGCTGTTCGCCATGGTGCTCGCCATCGGTCTGCTCGTGGACGACGCCATCGTGGTTGTGGAAAACGTGGAACGCGTGATTCAGGAAGAACACCTCGATCCCGTGGAAGCCACGGAAAAATCCATGGATCAGATCAGCTCCTCGCTGATCGGCATCGGCGTGGTGCTCTCCGCCGTGTTCCTGCCCATGGCCTTCATGAGCGGCTCCACGGGCGTGATCTACCGGCAGTTCTCCGTGACCATCGTGTCCGCCATGACGCTGTCGGTGCTCGTGGCCCTTATTCTGACGCCCTCGCTCTGCGCCAGCATGCTCAAGCCTCACTCTCAGGGCGCCCAGCACGGCATCTTCGGCTGGTTCAACCGCATGTTCACCAAAAACCAGCATCGCTATTCCGGCGGGGTTCACGCCATCGTACAGCGCGGCGGCAGAATCATGATCATCTACGCCGTCCTGGTATGCGGTCTCGGCTTTGTGTACAAGCAGCTGCCTACCTCCTTCCTTCCCTCGGAAGACCAAGGCGCCATCATGACCATGCTGCAGATGCCCCCCAACGCCACACTGGAGCAGACAAAGCAACAATTCCAGAAAGTTTCGGACTACATTCTCAATGAAGAAAAGGACAACGTCGTTTCCTACATGTTCGTGGCCGGCTACGGCATGGGCGGCGTGGCCGAAAACACCGGCATGGGCTTCGTGAAGCTCAAGGACTACGCCGAACGCACCAAGCCCGGACAGGACGCCGCCTCCGTGGCCGCCCGCATACGCCAGCGCTTCGCCAGCATTCTCGACGGTCAGTTCATCGCCGCCATTCCTCCGGCCATCATCTCCC
>CALUTB010000098.1 GCA_944323575.1 uncultured Mailhella sp.
CGAACTCTTACTCCCGAACGGGAACTAGACCCTGAACCTAGCGTGTCTACCAATTTCACCACTTCGGCGCAGGAATGCTTGTAGTAAAAATGCCTGACTTTGGCAAGCGTTTTTTTTATATCCGGCAAAATTCATGCCGAAGCCTTCCAGCAGCGCACCAGATGACCGTCGGCGGCATCGACGAGCGGAGGCTCCTGAAGACATTGTTCCGAGGCGTGGGGACAGCGCGGGCGGAAGGAGCAGCCTTCCGGAAGTTCCGAGGGCAGAGGAACCATGCCGGGAATGGAGGGAAGTCTCCGGCCGGCATGGTTGCCCACCAGAGGAGCGCAGGCCATCAGGCCCTGTGAGTAGGGGTGAAGAGGGTGTTCAAAGAATTCCTTCACCGGGGAAATCTCCATGAGTTCTCCGGCATACATGACGGCGACGTCGTCCGCAGCTTCAGCGACCACGCCGAGATCATGCGTGATGAGCAGAACGCCCATGTCACGTTCCCGTGCAAGGCGTCCCAGAAGACGCAGGATTTGTCCCTGAATGGTGATGTCGAGAGCCGTGGTCGGTTCATCCGCAAGAAGAAGCCTGGGAGCGCAGGCCAGAGCCATGGCTATCATGACCCTCTGCCTCATGCCGCCGGAAAACTGGTGAGGATAATCGTTCAGTCTGCGGCGGGCATCGGGAATCCCCACCAGTTCCATGAGTTCCGCGGCCTTCTCTTCCGCTTCACGCCGATGCAGTCCCTGATGGATTTCCAGAGGCTCCATCAGCTGCCTGCCGATGCGAAGCACCGGGTTCAGAGAGGTCATGGGATCCTGAAAGATCATGGAAAGATCTCTTCCCCGTCTCTGGCGCATGGCTTTTTCGCTCAGGACGCCGAGGTCCTCTCCATCGAACAGTATGGACCCCTGCGTGATGCGCCCGGGGCGGGGAAGAAGACGCATGATGGAAAATGCCGTCATGCTTTTCCCTGAACCGGATTCTCCAACAAGACAGAGCGTACGCCCTCTGAACAGCTGAAAGCTGATGTCGCGTACGACGGAAACGGAACCGAAGGATACGATGAGATGTTGAACGTCAAGCAGAGGTGACATGGTGCCGACCGGTGGCAGAAGTGAAGAACGACTCCGCTCAAGGAAGCGGAGAGAAAAAGGAACCGTGCCGACTATGACACAGCTTTTCTGCAGGAGCAAGACGGCGGGAGCATGATTTGACAAGAGAAGAGCGGAGGCTTAGCTTGTTGAAACCGCATTTCGTGTAGGAGGTCCGGACGATCTGCCAGCCGAAGAAGGCGGCTGTCTCGGAAGAAAAGACAGTTGTTTTCCGCACGGTTCTGCCGTTCATCCTGCACGAGGAGACAACACCTCAGCTTTTATAAGGATAAATGACATGAGCATACCTCTTCGTTCCCTTCCCGTGGGCCGCAAGGCGCGAATTGCCTCTGTCCGTGCCGACGGAGAACTGGGTCGCCGCATCCGTGACATGGGGCTGGTGACAGGAGCCGAAGTGGAAGTGATAGGTCGCGCGCCGCTGCGCGATCCTGTAGCCCTCCGCCTGCCGGGTTTCACGCTGAGCCTGCGCAACAATGAAGCTGATTATATTCTGGTGGAGCCGGTGGACTGATGTCATACTTCCATCATTCTGACGAAGGGCAGCCGCGCAGCGAGCTGCCCACCCTTGCGCTCGCGGGAAATCCGAATTCGGGAAAGACGACCTCTTTCAACGCGCTTACCGGAGCGCGTCAGCATGTTGGCAACTATCCGGGCATCACCGTGGAGCAGAAGGAGGGCATCGCTCACTGCGACGGAGAATCCATACGCATCATTGACCTTCCCGGCGCATATTCGCTGACGGCCTATACGCAGGAAGAGCGCGTGGCGCGCCGCGTCATCGGCAGGGAAAGACCGCTGGCCGTTATGGCGCTGCTCAATGCCGGTGCACTGGAACGTAATCTGTATCTTGCCGTGCAACTCATGGAGATGGGCGTTCCCGTATCCATCGGCCTGAACATGATGGATGAGGCGCGGGCCATGGGCATGAGCATTGATGTTCCCCAGCTGTCCCGACGTCTAGGCGTGCCGGTCGTGGAGACCGTGGCCAGAACGGGCGAGGGATTGCAGGAGTATCTGCGCGAGACGCTGGCCTTCGGTCGTCGCTTCGAGGGGCAGCCCTGGCATCCGCTTCATATTTCCTACGGGCCGGATCTTGATCCGGTGCTCAAGCATCTGACGGAATCGCTGGATGAGGAGGGCGTGGGCTGCGCACCGTATCCCACCCGGTGGCTGGCGCTGAAGCTTTTGGAAAACGATTCGGAAATTCTTTCCGAACTGAGTCACGACAAGCCGGAAGTCATGGCGCACGTCAAGGAGCATATCGACGAGGTCGAAGCCCACCTCAAGGCCACGCTCGGCAGCAGTGCCGAGGCCATCATTGCCGACTACCGCTATGGGTACATCAGCTCTCTGCTGCGCGGCGTGCTCACCCGCCGTGACGACATCGCCCAGCGCATGGATCTTTCCGACAGAGCCGACCGTATTCTGACGCATCAGTTTCTCGGGCCGCTCATCATGCTCGGCATCATGTACCTCATGTACCGCATTACGTTTTCACTCGGTGAAGTGCCCATGCAGTGGGTGGAGGTGTTTTTCGGCTGGCTGCGCAATATTGTCGATGTCAGCATGGCGGACGGCGTACTTAAATCCATGATCACGTCCGGCATCATCGACGGTGTTGGAGGCGTCATGTGCTTTGTCCCGCTCATCCTGCTGATTTTCATGCAGATAGCCATTCTGGAAGACTCCGGATATATGGCGCGCATGGCCTATATGCTGGACAGAATTTTCCGTATTTTTGGCCTTCACGGCGCTTCCGTGGTGCCGTACATCCTTGGCGGCGGTATAGCCGGCGGCTGCGCTGTTCCGGGCATCATGGCTGCGCGGACGCTTCGCAGTCCCAGGGAAAAGCTGGCGACGCTCCTGACCGTACCTTTTATGGCATGCGGAGCCAAATTACCGGTATTCATTGTATTTTCAGGTGTGTTTTTTCCAGGCAATGAGGCGCTCGTCATGTTCGGACTTACGCTGACGGGCTGGGTCGTGGCCATGCTTGCGGCCCGTGTACTGCGTTCCTCGTTCATCAAGGGACCGGCTACGCCGTTCGTCATGGAACTGCCTCCGTACCGCATGCCCACTCTTCAAGGCATGTGCATTCATGCCGGTGAACGTACCTGGGAATATCTTAAAAAAGCCGGTACCGTCATTCTGGCCATTTCCATTGTGGTATGGGCGGCCATGGCCTATCCCGGACTGCCGGAGGACAGAGTGAAGGCTCATGAGGCTGCGGTGGCCGACATTCAGCATCAGATAGATGCTTCGGAACCGGGATCCGTCATGCGCCTTTCCCTTGAAAAGGCTCTGCAGGAGGAAAAGGGACGCTTCAGCGAGGAGGCGTTGCGCCATACCGTGGCGGGACGCATAGGCACGGCCATGGAACCGGTGACGCAATATGCCGGCTTCGGGTGGGAAGCGAACATCGCTCTTCTCGGTGGCCTGGCCGCCAAGGAGGTGATTGTGACCACGCTCGGCACCGCCTATTCCCTCTACGATACGGAGGAGGATTCCGCGACGCTGGCCCAGTTCATCGCCCGCGACAAAAACTGGAACATTCCTTCTGTTGTGGCGTTTCTGCTCTTTGTGCTTCTGTACGCGCCGTGTTTCGTGAGCTTGGTTACCATCCGTATGGAAACCGGATCCGCAAAATGGGCGGCGTTCAGCTTCGTGTTCAATACCTGCGTGGCCATGCTCATTGCCACGACGGCCTATCAGATTCTCTCCCGTTGTTAGAAAAATAATCCGGCTTGCAAAAGCGCCTGTTCCGTGATGGGACGGGCGCTTTTTTTGTGTTGTTCGCAGATATGCCGTGAGCGATGATTTCACCGGAAAGTACAGGTGCGGGGAATCCAGACAGGCATTGCGGGGACAAGGCTGCTGAAACGGAGGGGATATGTCGTCTTTGGGAGAAGGAAGGATGCTGGCGCATCCGTCTGTTCTGGAAGAACGAAGTTCGGATGGATGAGTCACGGTCAGGAAGCGTCTCAGACGGGGCGCTTTGTAAGGGCGACTCCGGCGGATTGCGGGTGTCGGAGGGGCGGCGGATGCGTGAAGGGAAGGAGCGTGACGGCGGCGGGGAAGCGGATAAGAGTCTCCCCCGTCGCCTCGGATGATGCAGTCTCAGAGACTGCTGATGGCGTCGGCCATGTCGTCGAGCCAGGGACTCTTGACGGCTTCGATGGCGCCCTGATCGCAGGCACGTGCGATGGCGGGGTCAATGGGCAGCCGGGCGACGTGCTTGATGTCGTACTGTCTGGCGATTTCCTCCAGATGGCTTTCACCGAAGATGGAGTGCCGTTTGCCGCAGTTCGGACACTCAAAGTAGGACATGTTTTCCACGATGCCGATAACCGGGATGTTCAGTCCGTCGAGCCGGGCCATGTTCACGGCCTTTTCCACGATCATGGATACGAGTTCCTGCGGAGATGTGACGATCACGATGCCGTCTATGGGCAGGGACTGATAAACCGTAAGCGGCACATCGCCGGTTCCGGGAGGCATGTCGACGAACATGTAGTCCACATTGTTCCAGATCACTTCGGACCAGAACTGGGTGACCACGTTGGCGATGACGGGGCCGCGCCACACGACGGGATCGGTATCGTGTTCGAGCAGAAGATTCATGGACGCGATATCCACGCCGGTAGCGGAGCGGACGGGATTTAGTCCCAGCTGCGTGCCGGACATGCGCTGGGTGAGTCCGAACAGACGGGGGATGGAGGGGCCGGTAATGTCGGCATCGAGCACGGCGGCATGGGAACCGCGGCTCTGCATCTTGGAGGCGAGCAGACCCGTGACGAGGGACTTGCCTACGCCGCCCTTGCCGCTCACGACGCCGATGACCTTCTTTACGGTGGAGAACTTGTGGGGCTTCACCTTCATGTCGGCAGGTTCGGTGCGTTCTGCGCAGTCCTGACCGCAACTGCCGCAGTTGTGATCGCAATCGCTCATAATAAGACTTCCTTTGTTGTTCCGGCGACGGAGTGCCGGTGATGTATGTTCCCTTCCTATAGTTCTTTCCCCGGCCTCTGACAAGTCGGAGACCGATTTGAATCTTCTGCGGAAGAAGTCCGGCATCGGAACAGCGGAGACCGTTCGTCTTGACGAGGCCTTTCAGCCGGGAATACAGTATTCAACGACACCAAGCGTCCGTTTGTCGCAACGCCCCGTCCGGGAGGTTCCATGAGCCGTTTTGAATTTCACGATGCCGCAGGCAATGTGCACCCCTTTGCGTCCTATGCCGAAGCAGAGGCCTTTGCGCTCGACTGCGGCTATGTTTTTGTCACGAGCCGCAGCCTCATGGAAGGCTCGGAGGTCAGAATTTCCTATTTTCTTGCCGCTGCGGACATTCCTGATGGCGCGACGGGTGAAACAGCCCTTCTTCCTGTTCTTCTGGCGAAATATCCGGAATGGAAGGAGCCTCGCATCATGCCCGTGTTGTCCGTCGGAGACTGAAATGCGCTTTGAAGACGCGCTTGCGGCAGCAGGACGGGAGGATGACTTTTCCGACATCGGAGATTGCCGCTTCCCTGTCGGTCGGGTGATCAGTCCGCCGCGTGCATGGCGTTGCGGACCGCACGCACCTTTGCCGCAATGTCGGGAGCACCGACAAGTTCCGAGACAAGTGCGCAGCAGCGCGCGCCGCACCTGACCACTTCCGTAATGTTGTGCTCCTTGATGCCCCCTATGGCGACAAAGGGAACACACATGTTTTTCACGACCCACTCCAGGTAGGAGAGACCTACGGGAGCGCAGACGTCTTCCTTGGTCTGCGTGGCGAAAATGGGACCGACGCCTATGTAGTCGGCTCCGGACGCCGCCGCAGCTTTTGCCTGTTCCGGGCTGTGCGTGGACAGGCCTATGATCTTGTCCGGGCCGAGCAGGCGGCGTACCTCCTGCACGGGAAGATCCTCTTGCCCGACATGTACGCCGTCGGCATTCGTGAGCAGGGCGATGTCCACATGGTCATTGACGATGAAGCACGCGCCGGCTTCCAGCGTGAGACGGCGCAGTAGACGGCATTCCTCAAGCATGCGTCCGGCATGCGCGTGCTTTTCGCGGTACTGAAGAATCTTCACACCGGCCTCAAGCAGCGCGCGGGCCTGTTCCTCCACGCTGCGGCCGAGCGCCAGACGAGAATCCGTGAGCGCATAGATGTCGGTATCTCCGGGGAGTATGCGGGGCATGGCAAATCCTTAAATCAGTTCTTTAATGGTTCCTGTGAGCAGCCATTCCAGCGCGGCGTCGGCCTGCATGGCCGCGCACTGCATCACGCGCGGAGCAAGAGCCGGACGGACGGCAACATCGGTCTGCATGTCGCCCACCACGGTCAGACAGCCCAGGCGGCGTCGTTTCATGGCGAATCCGCCGAATCCTCCCATGCCGGACCCGCAGATGACGGGCTTGCCTGCAGCCAGAGCCGCGGAGGCGAAGATCGTTTTGACCGCGGCATCATCCAGCGCTTCGATCCACAGTTCCGCCGCTTCCAGGATGATGGGAATGTTTTTCTCATCCAGGCGCATTATGCGGGATTCCACGTCCAGATTCTGGTTCAGCGCAACCAGCTGTTGCTTCAGTGCCTCCACTTTCGGCTGTCCGATATGTCCGGGAAAGTAGTGCTGACGGTTGAGATTGGACGGTTCCACCGTGTCGCAGTCGACAAGAACGAGATGGCCGACGCCGGAACGGGCAAGCATCATGGCCGCATTGGAGCCGAGTCCGCCTGCTCCGGCAATGCCTATGCGGGCGGACTCCAGCCGAAGACGCTGTGCGTCCGTGAAACAGGAAAGCATGCCGTCCATCATGATCAGAAGTCGCAGGCTTCCCAGTCCTTGGCTACGGCCTGATAGCCGATGGCAGCCAGATCACGGGTCATTTCCGGGACGGAACGATGATCGGAGATGTCGAACTGTCCGGAGTTCTCCGCTTCCACCACACGTCCTCCCACGGCCGTGGACACGCCAGCAGAGACGCGGGTGACGCCTATGGGAACGATGTGATTGCGCATATTCGCGCTTTCCCGGCTCGATACGGTGATGCCGCAGCGGGGAAGAAAACAGCGCAGCGCGGCGATGTACTGGACGAATCTGCGATCGTCCACGCCGTGCTTCACCTCAAAGCTGCCTTCATGCGGGCACATGCGGGGAACGGAAAGTCCGATGTCCACGCCGGGAAAGTGCTTCTGCAGCCACCATGCATGCAGTCCCGTGCAGAAAGCGTCGTGAATGAAGTCGTCAAGGCCCATGAGCGCACCTATGCCCACGCTGTGCATGCCAGCCCGCGCCGCTCGGGCGGGGGTGTTCAATCTCCACAGAAAATCATGTTTTGGACCTGCCGGGTGCAGCCACTCGTAAAGCTCCCGGTTGTAGGTTTCCTGGAACATGGTCATGCTGTCCACTCCGCTGCGGATGAGCAGACGGTATTCCTCCAGCGTCAGGGAATAGACCTCCACGCCTACGGACGCGAAGCGGGGCTTGATGCGACTGGCCACTGCCGCGATGTAGGTCGGAGACGCGATGTGACGGGCATCTCCCGTGAGCAGCAGAATGTGGCTGATGCCGGCATCGGCCAGAGCAAAGGCCTCTGCGGCGGCTTCATCCACGGTGAGATGACGGCGTTTCTGATGATTGTCGGCATTGAATCCGCAGTAACGGCAGTGATTCGTGCAGATGTCGGAAATGTACAGCGGAGAGAAGAGATTGACGGAGCGGCCGAAGAATCGGAGCGTGATGTCCCGGGAACGCCCGGCCATCTGTTCCAGAAATGGCGCGGCGACGGGAGAAAGAAGCGCCATGAAATCCGCGGGGTGAAGAACGTCCTTGTGCAGAGCCTCAAGCACGTCGCGCTTCGTAACGGAGGCAGCAAGGGCTTCGCGGCGTTCTCGCGGCCACTCGGCCAGACATTCGTCGAAATGCGCCTCTCCCGGCGCAAAGGTGTCTGCCAGAACGGGAGTATTCATGAGAGGAACCTCTGGGTTGCGTGGAAAAGGATGACGGGCAGCGCACGGGCGTCTTTTTCGTCGTTCGCGGGACGCGAACGGAGACGAAAGGACGAACTGTGCCGACCGTTCTTTTTATGAAGGTAGTATGAGGAAAAGCGTTTTTCAGTATGTACGTTCAGCGAAGAAATCCCGTAAGGGGCGAGGAGGCCACGGCTTCCCCGGAACTTACGGTACCGGCTCCGGCCAGAAAGGCCGCACGGCCGGCTTCCACGGCACGTCGAAAGGCTCCGGCCATGGCCACGGGATTTCTGGAAGAGGCGATGCCGGTATTGACCAGACACGCCGCTGCTCCCATTTCCATGGCTTCGCAGGCTTGGGAGGGAAGACCTATGCCGGCATCCACCACGATGGGAAGATCGATTTCCTCAATGAGAATGCTGATCATTTCGCGCGTGCGCAGACCGCGGTTGGTTCCGATGGGAGCACCGAGAGGCATGACGGCGGCGGCGCCGGCATTCACGCATGCGCGGGCCACGTAGAGGTCGGGATTGATGTAGGGAAGAACCGTGAAGCCTTCGCCGGCCAGGATTTCCGTTGCCTTGGCTGTTTCATAGCCGTCGGGCAGCAGATGGCGCGTGTCGGAAATGACTTCGATCTTGATCCAGTCGCCGCAGCCGGCGGCGCGGGCCAGACGGGCGAGACGCACCGCTTCCTCGGCGCTGCGTGCCCCGGAAGTGTTGGGAAGAAGACGCATGGAGGACGGAATATGTCCCATGACGCCTGCGCCGCCTTTGTCCACACGGCGCATGGCTACGGTGATCACCTGAGAGGCGCTGGCCTCGCAGACGGCCGGGATGAGAGCGTCGTCGCTGTACTTTCCGGTGCCGATGAAGAGACGGCTTTCCAGTTCCACGCCGCCTATGACGAGCTTGTCGGTCTGCTGCATATTAACCTCCTCCCACGAAATGCAGGAGTTCCAGGCTGTCGCCCGGGTTGACACGTACGGCAGCGAAGTCATCTCTGGCAACGATGTTCCGGTTGAGTTCGGCGACTACGACGCCGGGGTCGAGTC
>CALUTB010000099.1 GCA_944323575.1 uncultured Mailhella sp.
GAACGAGGAAAGTAGCGTTTGATACGAGCAATCTGTTCATGAGAAAGATAAAAAAGTTCCTTCATGGCATCCTCCCTGTGCCGACAATAAGAACTTTTTACCCTTTTGGCAAGTAATGAGTCCTGAGCCTAGATATGCATGGCGGCATCGTGGACCTGGCCCATAACGCCTCGACCAGAACTTCCAAATTCCGTACCCTGACTGCGGACGCTCTGACCGGCGAAGGCGGCATTTTCCGGGTCAATGCGGACATCGAAAACGATGAGACCGACCAGGTCATTATCGGCAAGGGAAGCGGAACGCATCAGATTGAGGTCATGCCCACCGGCACGGGTGCAGATCGCGAAGCCATGGATACCTTTATTGTCCGGCAGCATGAAGGTGATGCTTCCTTCTCACTGGCCAACAAGGACGGCAAGGTGGAGCAGGGGCTGTATTTTTACGAGTTGGCAGATCGGACGGGCGTCGATGGACAGGAATGGTATCTCAAGCGTGCCACCTCCGGAAGTACGCCTGAAACCCCTACGGGAGAAACTGAAGCCTCGCTTTCCGGTCTCGCCGGGCATTACGCCATGTGGTATGGACAGCTCACAGACTTACGTAAACGTATGGGTGAGGTACGTTACGGCACACAGACGGGCCTGTGGGTACGAGGTTTTGCAGACAAGACTCGACTTGACGGCTTTGCGGGAGCCGGCTTTACGCAAAATCTTGTGGGAGGCTCCATCGGCTACGACTGGCTTGCCTCTTCCTCCGACCAGTCTCAGTTGATTGCCGGTATGCAGATACGTAGCGGCCACGCTGATCAGGACGTTGTCGGACGTTGGGGTGGAAACGGCAAGCTCGACAGTGTTGGTGGCGGTCTGTACGCGACTTGGCTGCATGTCGACGGCTGGTATCTTGACGGTGTTGCCACAGCTGATTGGTATGAACATGAACTCCGTACAGCCATGACCGACGGAACTCGTGTAAACGATGATCGAGACTCCTACGGGCTTGGCCTTTCCCTTGAAGCAGGACGTCGCATCGACTTTGCCGCCGGCAACAATGGTCTCGATACCTGGTTTGTAGAACCGCAGATGGAATTGGCGTATTTCTGGGTGAAGGGCGGTGATTTCATCACCAGCAACGGAATGACCATCGACCAAAGCGATATGGACTCCCTGACTGCTCGCGCCGGTCTGGTCTTCGGCAGAAAGTTCACTCTGGATAACCCAGAACATTATGTACAGCCGTATGTGAAAGCGGGCGTCATCCATGAATTCCTTGGAGATCAGGATGCACGGTTCAATGGAAAGCATTTCTCCTCTGAAATTGACGGAACACGTGCATACTACGGTTTGGGAATTGACTGGCAGGCATCTGAGAACATGCGCCTGTATATGCAGGCCGAGCGGGAACACGGTGATCACTTCACTCGCGAATACAATGTGTCTGCAGGATTAAAATTCTCATTCTAACCAGTTATGCATCTAATACCCCCGTATCATACATGATGATGCGGGGGTATTTTTATAACATATTTAATCATGTAAAAAAAATTAATATTTTTATATGATATAAAAATGTATGCAGGATCAATTAAAAAAGGAACGATCATGCGTTGTCCGAAGTGTTCACGGATATGCTGATACCGCTTCACTTTCGGTTCCTGTGGAACCTGTTCAACGTAAAAATCCGTGGTCAAAAGATTCGGCATGCGAGGTTCAAAAAACAAATTCTCTTCTGCTCTCGCTGCCGAATGTTTTACACCATGCCGGATTTGTAGACCGATATCCCCCACCTCATCAGTACCATCAACCGCAACCGGCCGGATCCCTTACAGAGTCCGGCTTTTGCTCTTTTGAAGAAGCCGAATCACCTGCTTTGGATCAGTCATTGCCGCCCGATGCTGGACGGATCCCCCAGAAGACAATCCTGCCATAATCTCAGAAGCTGCGTTGTGCTTCACATATCCACAGGCAACAGCATAGCTGCATATCTGACGGGTGATCCGGGCAAGTCGCTTAGCCATATCATAGGCACCTCGCTTTTCCACTACCCTCAAAGCCGTAAGAATGACGGGCGCGTCGACGTCTTCCATAGCCATAGAGCCAAAGGCGGGAAAAAGCTGATTCTCCAGTCGATTCTTCAGAAGCTTCTTATACCCTTCCTGTTTATCGAGGCTCCTCTTTTCGAACCATTCCCGACCTATCCTCTCGAAGGTCAGAACGGTTTTCCTTTTCTCAGCCTCTGCACCGCTTTTCAGACGCTTTTGCTCTTCCTTCGGGTCAATCCCTTCGGCCAGTTTCTTTTTGGCTTCCAGCTTAAGCTCACGCGCTTTTTTCAGCGAGACATGAGCCAACATACCCAGATTCAAAGTGTCTTCCTTGTCATCAGGTCTTCTATATTTCAACCTCCAGAACTTGCCGCCGGCAGGCGTGACATACAGGTAGAGACCTTCTCCGTCCATCAGCTTGTCGGGCTTCTTCAGAGGCTTGGCCTTTTCGACTTTCTTAGTAGATAACATATTGATTTTTCGCATAATTTACTCCATTTGGAGATATTTTTCAAAAAGACCGTCCGATATTTCGTCCCCCCCCCAAAAAAAATATACCCCCATTTTCGGGGGTATGTCCATGTTGCTTCCTGGACTATGCGGGACTATGATAAAAAAAGAAGTCCCACAAGGGGTTATGTACCTTATGGGACTTTCTCAGTATCTAAACTGGCGGAAAGGGTGGGATTCGAACCCACGTACCGGCTCATCACCGATAACTCGATTTCGAGTCGAGCGCGTTACGGCCTCTTCGCTACCTTTCCACAAGCGTGTGTTGTACACGAACTGCTGCCGGCGGGCAAGCCTTTTTTCCCATGCGTGCCGCAAGAGAACATCGGCGATCGTCGAGCGTCGTTTCGACGGACAGCCCACCGCGCAAACTCTGAAAAGAGAATCAGACGCCATCATGTGAAGACGGCCGATCCTGAGGAACAAGGTATGATATCCGGCCCGTCTTCAGAGCGGCAGACGTCTTCTCTCCGCCATGTCGGCATGGAGCTGGGCTATCAGAGCTTCCAGACCGTCAAAGCGACGATCCTGTCTGAGGCGTGCGAGAAAGCGCACCTCCAGCTCGCGCCCGTAGATGTCTCCGGAAAAATCCATGATGTGCGTCTCCAGTGTCAGGGCTGCTCCGTCGAAGGTCGGATTTTTGCAGAAGCTGGTGACCGACATATGCCATTCCCCTGCTCCTGCGCCGTCCAGCAGACGGGCAGACGTGGCGTATACGGCCGGTGCCGTCATGGCCTGGGTATGAGGCACATCGAGATTGGCCGTAGGAATCCCCAGAAGCGGCCCACCGCGTCCCTCGCCGTGCACCACTTCCCCCTGTACGGAAAAGGGGCGTCCGAGCAGCATGTTCGCCTCGTCAAGCCTTCCTTCCGCAAGGGCTTTTCTGATGCGGGTGGAGCTTACGGGCAGCCCTTCCATGAGAACGGCATCAACCTGCGACACTGAGGGAAGCAGCGGCCGGAGAACGTCAATGCCGGCCTGATCCCTGCCCATGCGAAAATCATACCCGATGAAAAGCTCCCGGACGGCCAGGCCTTCCTGGAGCACTCGACGACAGAATGCACCTGCGCTTTCCGATGCCAGTGCGCGGGTGAAGGGAAGCAGCAGTACGGCATCGATACCGAGCTGCTCCATGTATTCCAGACGCTGAGCCGTGGAGCAGAGCTCCTTGGGCGCACAGGATGACAGCACCGATACGGGATGAGGATCGAACGTCACGGCCACAGCCGGAACATGCTGTTCCCGGGCCTTGTCCACCGTATGCCGGAGAAGAGCCTGATGTCCGAGATGCACACCGTCGAAATTGCCGACGGTGGCGATGCAAAAAGTCCACGCTCCCTTTTCTCGAAGCGCTGCCGGATGAGAATCGACGATCATGCTGCTACTTTGCCGCTGTGTGCTTGAGAGCCATGTCCACGGCATCTATGAAGTTCTCCAAGGGAAGCGCACCACGAAGAACCATGTTGTTGACAAGGAAGTACGGCGTGCCCACAAATCCCAGGGCATTGGCATCGGCAGCGTCGCCGGCGAGCATGGCGTCAAGTTCCTTGGCCTTGCTCTTGACGTCGGCTTCCAGAACCTTCGCATCAAAACCGGCCTCCACAGCGATGGCGCGCAGGGAAGTCAGCGGATCATCCTCCACCTGCTTCTGCTTGTCGAAAATGAGTGCATACATTTTCCAGGCCTTGGCCTTATCCTGCTGATAGGCGGCAATGAACCACTCCCCGGCGATGCGTCCGGACTGCGTTTTCGGAATCTGCTTGAAAATGAGACGAATCTTTCCTGGATAACGCTTCATAAGGTTGCCGACCGTATAGGCGGCCTGATGACAATAGGTGCAGAGAAAGTCGGAAAAGGCAATGATGGTCACGGGAGCATCGTCGGTTCCGCCGACGGGGCGTCCCTCAAGCGTCACCTGCTTGGGCTGATCTATCTCGATTTCCCACTGGCGAAGCAGCACGGCGCGCCGACGCTTATCCGATCCCTGCTGAACGATATCAAGCACTTCCTCACTGTGATCCTTCAGCACGTTGAGGACCAGCTCAGGATGTTCTTTTAAAAGAGCTTCCAGCTGTGCGGCTGTATCGGAAGCGGAGGCCGCATGAGCCGGACCGGTCAGCATTCCTCCGGAAAGCAGAACAAGCACCAGACCTATATAGCGAAACAAAGACATAATCAGCTCCTTTGGGGACACTATAGCTTTTTCACACAGGACTGACAAGGCAGTCTCTTCTTACCGGTAGGATCAGAAGAAAACAGCCGTCATACCATCTTTTCGTCCCTTTCCGCCGCTCATGTATCGTACGGAAGCTCTTCACGCCTGAGAAGCGGCTCTTCATCAAATAAAGACATGAAGGATCATGAAAGAAAAGCCCCCCGCTTTTCCACCCGCTTCCTGACATCCTTCCGACGCCTTTCCCGCAGGAACGGATCAACAGGTCACCATGCTTACGGCAAGGCCGCCCATGGAGGTTTCCTTGAACTTGTGACTCATCTCCTTGCCGGTTTCAGCCATGGCGGCGATGGCGGCATCCAGAGAAACGCGATGAGCCTCGGGGCTGGTCCCCGTACTTATGAGCGAGGCGTTGAAAGCCTTGACCGCCCCCATGGCGTTGCGTTCGATGCAGGGAATCTGAACATATCCTCCCACGGGATCGCAGGTGATGCCGAGATGATGTTCCAGCGCGACTTCCGCCGCATTCTCCACATAGCGCGAAGGATTTCCCTGCGCGTCGGTGAACATGGCCGCAGCCATGGCCGAGGCCACACCGACCTCGCCCTGACAGCCGACTTCGGCACCGGCTATGCTGGCGTTGTGCTTGGCGATGAAGCCGACGGCGGCAGCAGCCAGAAAGCCTTCACGTATGGCACGATCACCGATGAACATATCGTGCCGCATGGCATAGACGAGCGCAGGCATGACACCTGCGGAACCACAGGTCGGCGCCGTCACTACGACGCCGCCCGAAGCGTTTTCCTCGGAGGCGGCAAAGGCATAGGCATTGAGCCCGGCCAGAAACTTGACGGGAGAGGAATGAAGGGCAAGTGCACGTTCCCGAAGCATATGAGCCTTGCGCTCCACCTTGAGCGGTCCGGCAAGATAGCCGCTTCCATCAAGACCATGTCGGACGGATTCTTCCATTCTATCCAGAATATTGTTCAGTGCGTCGATGATGGCGGGACGCGACGCGCCCGTGATGGCCATTTCATTGGCCAGCATGATCTCGTAGATATTGAGTCCCTGACTGCGCACGATCTGACGCAGTTCCTTCATGTTGCTGTAGGGATAGACAGGGTCGCCCTGTTCCGGAGCCTTCCATCCGTCCCACTGGACGAATCCGCCGCCCACGGAATAGTAGGCCTTTTCAAAAAGAACCCCGTTACAGGCGTCGAGCAGCTGGGCAACCAGGGTGTTGCTGTAGGGATACTTATGAACCACGGCATCATGAACGATGTCCGAAAGCGAAACGACCACGCTTACATCCCCGAGGTTCACGCGATGCTCCTTTCCCGGATCTTCGGAGAGCTTGGTCAGCAGTCCGGAAGGACAGTCTTCCGGCTTCACGCCGAGAAGTCCGGCGACAACGGCGGCATCGGTGCCGTGTCCGGCGCCCGTGGCACTCAGAGAACCGAAAAGGCGGACACGAATGCGGGACGCTGCAGCCAGCACTTCCCTGGGAAGTCCGGCGCAGTCGCCGACAAAAAGACGTCCGGCGGTCATGGGCCCTATGGTATGGGAACTTGACGGCCCCGGCCCGACCTTGAACAGAGAAAAGAGCGACGTGGTAATGGGCCGCATGAAAGACTCCTCATGATGATTGTTGGGACAAGAGCATCCGCCGCATACGGATCCGGCAGCGGCACCACCTTACGAAGCGGCAAACATCCGTGTTCGGCTGTCGAGGGCAGACGGCACGCGATCCTACAGCTGGGAATCGGCGTTCTTTTCCTCAGCCTCCAGATCTTCGGTATGCTTGAGAATCTCTTCCAGCTGGATATCGCCGCAGAGAACCCCCACGATCTCATCATTTTCGTCGGTGACGGCCTGGGAGACGGAAAGAATGAGTGCCCCGGTGTACTGCGACTGATACAGATCGGTGACATGCAGTCCGCCGTCCTGCATGGGCATCTTGAACCATACGCGGTCGGAGTAGTCATAACCAGGATCGGGCAGATGGCCGTACTTGTCGGCATTGTCCTTATCGGTCACCACGGCCTGAAGCAGTTTGCCGTGGGCGTCGGTAAGCGTGATGAACTGAATATAAGGATAATGATCGGCAAAGCTCTGCATGGCTTCACAGCGTTCCTGTTCGGTTCTGCTGGCGCGGCATGCCTCGGCAAGACGGGTCATGATGCCGGAAGCAAGACGACTGGCCACTCTCTTGAGCTTCTGCAGTTCGGAGACGAAAAGTTCGGGCATGTAATGCTTGACCAGCGCCAGCATTTCCTTGTTGGAGAAGGATGTGTTGCGTCCGTTCTCGTAAGCCTGCATGATGGCGTTGTAGATCTGCCCCACGGCCGGATGCTTCTTGGTGACTTTCCGTTCCTCCGGCAGTTCGAGATTGCTGTTGATCCAGTAGGCGACGCCCGCACGACCGGACTTGTCGGTAATGATGATGGGCACGGGACGATTGAGGATCTTGGCCGTATCGAAAATGTTGTAGATTTCCTCGTTCTTGGCAAGTCCGTCCACGTGCACGCCCGCGCTGGTGGCATTGAAGTCGCTGCCCACGAAGGGATAATTCGGAGGAATGGTGTATTCCAGTTCCTTGACGAAATACTCGGCGATTTCGGAAATCACGGTGGTATCGGCCACGTCGTCGTTGCCGGTGAGCGAAATGTATTCCATGACAAGGGCTTCCAAAGGCGTATTGCCCGTCCGCTCTCCGAACCCGAGAAGCGCACCGTTGACGGAAGCGCAGCCGTACAGCCATGCCGTGACGCCGTTGACCAGCACCTTGTGAAAATCATTGTGTCCGTGCCATTCCAGCCACTGACCGGGCACGCCGGCCTCATCGGTAAAGGCTCTCACGATTCCCTGCACCGACCGGGGAAGCGCCGCTCCCGCATAGGGAACGCCGAAGCCCATGGTGTCACAGAGCCGGATCTTCACGGGCATGGACGCCTGTCGGGCCAGCTCCATGAGACGGGAGGCAAAGGGCAGACAGAAGCCGTGGATGTCCGCACGGGTGATGTCCTCAAAATGACAGCGGGGAACGATGCCCCACTCAAGTGCCCGCTCGATCATGCGCAGATAATCGTCCATGGCCTGACGGCGGGTCTTTCCGAGTTTAAGATAGATATGGTAGTCCGAGACGCTGGTCAGCATGCCGACTTCGTCGAACTCCATGTCTCTGGCGATGCGCAGATCGTTCTCATTGGCGCGGATCCAGCCCGTCACGCGGGGGAACCGGTATCCCCTGGCGCGACAGGTTTCTATGGCCTTGCGATCCTTGGCAGAATACATGAAGAACTCCGAGGCCTGAATGAGTCCGCTCTTGCCCCCGAGCTTGTGCAGAAGATCAAAGATGTGCGCTATCTGCTTCACCGTATACGGCGGACGGGCCTGCTGACCGTCGCGGAAGGTGGTGTCGGTGATGAAGCATGGGTCGGCCGGACGAGGGGCGATGATGGTATCGTCGAATCCTATGCGTCCGATCCTCGTATAGGGGAAAAGTTCACGGTAGAGCTGGGGGTCGGACCTCTCTTCCAGAGGAAGACTGCGCTCAGAACTTTTCTTGAAAAGAATCATTGTACCTCCGATTGGCCGTCAGGCTCAGGCTGTCCCTGCCGACAGGGATGGAACATCCTATCCGTTACCGTTCGAAAAATAAAGTATTATGCCCGACTAAATTTCGGGGCTGAAAGAACGTCCGCAACGCATTCTTTCAAAAAATTTCATGTAATGAGACTCTACTTGTTCTTTTTTTCTCTTGATTTTTTTCATCCGTTTTTCGTCCCAACTTTTTTGTCAAAAATAATTTCTTACATTTCAATGTGTTTTTCACAAAACTAACAAAAAAGACACGGATGTCATCCCGTTCCCGTTACCAGGGGGAACCATCAGCCGCCCCCCTCTCTTTCGAAACTGACTGATTTTTATGGATTACCGCTTGAAAAAACACTATTTTTTCCATTCTTTCCGCCGACTTTCCCTCATGCGGCTTGTGAACAGAACCGGAGCTATTGTGCTCATCTTCAAAATAGGGTAGTAACGGGATTACACGCTGTAAGGCCGGGACTCGTATTGTGCCCTCGCACATCCGGCCCAGTATTGGTGTATCAGGGGTCGCTCTGTCTGAACGGGAAATTTTTCCGTCTCATTGGTTGGCAAAGCGACAGACCCATAATCAACCATGTGGAGGTAAGGCAATGGCGAAACATGCAACCCCCCTG
>CALUTB010000100.1 GCA_944323575.1 uncultured Mailhella sp.
GCCGCGCTCGGCGGGAAGACTGCTCGACTTGTGAATGATGCGGCTGGCCCCGTCGATGTCTCCCTTCACCACCTCGGCGATGAAGTCGGGAATGGCGATGTCCACCGGGCAACCGGTGCGGCAGAGCGGCTTTTTGCACTGGAGGCAGCGCGTGGCCTCCTCATGAGCCATTTCCGCCGTATAGCCGAGGGCTACTTCCTTGAAGTTCCTGATGCGTTCCTCAGGAGACTGGCAGGGCATATCATGACGGGGAATCTTCGCACCTCGGGTGACTTCCTGACTCATGACTATGCCTCCTTCCTTTCGAAACAGTTGCAGCGATGATGTTCACGTGCCAGAGCCTCCTGCGTGCGGAAGGAGCCGAGACGGCTGCGAAGTTCCGCGAAATCCACCTTGTGGCCGTCGAATTCGGGGCCGTCCACACAGGTGAACTTCATCTCTCCGCCCACGGTCACCCGACACGCGCCGCACATGCCGAGTCCGTCCACCATGAGCGAGTTGAGACTCACCGTGGTAGGCACGTCATAGCCGCGGGTGAGATCAGCCACGGCCTGCATCATGGGCACGGGCCCCACGGCGACCACTTCGGCAATGTTGCTCCCCTCGCTGTCGAGACGGTCACGGACAAGATCGGTCACGATGCCCCGACGTCCTTCGGAACCGTCGTCCGTGGAAACGAGCACCTCGTCGCAGAACAAAGAAAGCTCCTTCCGGAAGAGCAGAAGATCCTTGTTGCGCGCGCCGATGCAGGCAATGACATAGTTGCCCGCCTCATGATGTCCCTTCGCAATGTGATGCATGGCGGCCACGCCCGTGCCTCCTCCTACGCAGATGACCTTCTTAGGCGCTTCAAAACGCTCGATCCGCGTGGCGCGACCGAGAGGTCCGCATACATCATGGATGCACTGCCCCTCCTCCAGCTCCTCAAGCATCTGCGTGGAGCGTCCGAGCACCAGGTATACGATGGTGATCGTGCCGTGTTCCTTGTCGGTATCGGCAATGGTCAGCGGAAAACGCTCGCCCTTCTCATCCACGCGAAGGATGACGAAATGACCGGGACGGGCCGTCGCGGCTATCTGCGGAGCATCCAGCACAAGTTTGCTGGTACGCCCGGGAATCAGCTTTTCCTTATGAAGAATTTTCGTGGGCATAAAACCTCCATGCCTCCTTGGCGGAAAACGGCTTCAGTACGCGGAAACGGCAGACGCAACCTCTTCCGCACGCACCGGCCACCGGAGAAGAAGCGGAAAAACAAAGGCGTCCGCGTCATGAAACGTGCTCAAGCCTTTCCTACTTCCTTAGAAGCAAAACAGCCTCGCGTCAATGCCCAAGGCCTGTCACAATCGAAAGTTCATTCTCAACTTATGTTTTTAATACAATGGATTGAAACTCTTTTTATGTTCATCTGCCCCTCTGCATTCCCGTCCGGGCGGAAGGGAGCGGGCCCAGATGGGGACGCCCCACCAGTTGACGGAACGCTCCGGCCCTCGCGTCGTACTCCAGAAGCTCGCCGCTCTGCAGATCAAAATACCACCCGTGCAGGGAAAGATTCCCCTCCTCCACGGCGCTGCGCACCCAGGGAAACGTCATCAGATTGTCCAGGGACAGACGCACGTTCCACATCTCGCAGGCGCGCGCCCTGTCCGCGCGGTCCGCGTCCGGCATGGCCTCGTCAACCTTTTCCAGCGCCGTGCGCGCCACATCCACCCACGGACCGATGAATTCGTCATCCTCGCCGTTCTCCTCGCCGGAGACAAGCGCCTGTATGCCTCCGCAGCAGGCATGCCCCATGACGATGACATCCTGCACCCTCAGATGCTTTACGGCATACTCCAGCGCCGCGCTCACGCCGTGCCGCCCCCCGTCGGGCGCGTACGGAGGCACAAGATTGGCCACGTTCCGCACCACGAAAAGATCTCCGGGACGACAGTCGGTCAGAAGAACGGGATCCACCCGCGAGTCGCAGCAGGCAATGACGAGCGCCAGAGGATGCTGCCCTTCCCTGAGCGCATGGAACAGCGTCTCATCGGGATGAAACCAACGATGCTGAAAACGGCGGAAACCGGAGGACAAGCGAAGTATGAGCGGATGCTGATGCCCCGCGCGATGCGTACGAATGACATGAAACGACATGATTTTCCTCGAATGCAGGAACAGAATTTCTTCAGATGTGTGAGCCGACAGTGTAGCGCCGCAGGTCTTCTCAGGCAAGCTTCCCCGTTCCCCCTTGACATCGGAAAGGACTTAGACTAGTTTGAAGAAACGCAAAGGGGAGTAACTGGGATCCAGAATCCTAGACAATGTCAACAGCATGAAGCATACGCTTCTGGCATTGTCGTCAGCATGTCTGATGAGTGAGACCTTGCGGCAATAACAGCATTGCCGGAAGGTCTTTTCTGTTTCTTCCGGCAGAATGGAAAACTCTGGAGGATACACAATATGTTCGGACACTCTCTTGTGGAGGTGGGCGTCTTCTCACTGGTGATCATCGTCTGTATGTGGATAGATCTTCGATCCCATAACGACGACAAGCCCGTCTCCGCCCGCAACGCCGCCATCTGGTCGGCCATCTGGATTTCCCTCGCCTTCGCCTTCGCCGGCTACATCGGCTGGAATGAAGGCACCTCGCAGATGCAGCTCTTCATTGCCGGTTATCTGCTTGAGGAATCCCTCTCCGTCGACAACCTCTTCGTCATGATGGCGATCTTCACCTCCTTCGGCATCAAGGACGCCTATCAGCACCGCGTACTCTTCTACGGCATTCTCGGCGCCGTGGTCATGCGTCTTCTCTTCGTCGCCGCGGGCAGCTCTCTCATCAAGCTCTTCGGTCCCTACGCTCTCGCAGGCTTCGGCGTCTTCGTCCTCTGGACGGCCTGGAAAATGTTCCAGTCCCTCGGCAAGGATCACAATGAGGACATCGACTACTCCCAGCACTGGGCCGTGCGCTGGACGCAGAAGTTCATCCCCGTCTACACCCACCTGCACGGACACGACTTCTTCGTCCGCACCGACGCCAACGGTCACGCCGTGGAAGCTCCCAAAAAGCACGTGGAAGGCAGCACCGTCACTCTGGCGGAAAAGCCCGTAGGCAAGATCGTCTGGCGCGCCACGCCGCTCTTCCTCTGCCTCGTAGTCATCGAAATCTCCGACATCATGTTCGCCTTCGACTCCGTACCCGCAGTGCTCGCCATCACCCCCGATCCCTTCATCGTGTACACGAGCAACATCTTTGCCATCCTCGGTCTGCGGTCCATGTTCTTCCTCCTGGCCGCCGCCAAGCGCTATCTGCGTCATCTGGAAAAGTCCGTCATCGCCATTCTGGCCTTCATCGGCGCCAAGATGCTGCTTGACGTGGCCGGCGTGATCCACCTGCCCGCCATGGTTTCCCTGAGCGTGGTCGTCGGCTTCCTCGCCCTCGGCATTCTCGCCTCCTTCCTGCCGGAAAAGAAAGCCTGAGTCCGGACAGTCTGAGACATCATCAGGGCGACGCTCCCTTTGCGGGCGCCGCCCTTTTTCTTTTCTTCTCCGCCTGCCGTGCGGCAGCGTGCGCCCTTTCCCGTCGAAGCCCCGCACAACGCCATGCAGAAAAAATGCCTTCTCCCCGCTCATGCATCCGTCAATCACGGCGACCTGCGGGGCTTTGTCGCAGTCACCGTGTCCGGAATGCCTGCATCCCACGATCCGCCCCTTCGGAAAACGTTCTTCTCGATCAGGCGCTGCAGAAGGACTCCTGCCTGCCCACGGACACGGAAACCGCTGTTCACCGACCTGGGGCATATGCCGTCGAGGGCTTTCTGCTCACGTCTCCCCTGAAGCCGGACCTGACACATCATGCGAACGGCGTAGACGGCATTCATCCGGAAAAGTCTCTGCCCCGCCTTCGGCCTGCGTGAAACACGATGCCGCGAGAAGGCCGGAAAAAGCCGAAGCCTCAGGGCATGATCTGCACCATGAAAACGCCTGTGCCGTCAAACGCGCTTCTCACTTCCGGTGCCGGTCTTCCCCGCTTCCCTCCTCCGGTCTCGTCGTCAGACGGAAATACCCGCCGCTCGTACGGCCTTCTGCATCATTAAATACAAAAAGCCCCCGTGGAAACGGGGGCTTTTTTCCGGAGGGTAGGATCAGTTCTCCCACTTTCCCTTCACATAGCGGGGAAGTTCGGTAAGCTTGCGCACCTTCACACAGCGGAATGTGCCGTTGGCGGCTTCATTACGGGTCTTGCCCTCGCTTTCGAACGTGAGTTCCTCATAGCAAAGGGTGGCCACGTAATCAAAATGCTTGCTGTTGCTCTTGCGCATCTGAGCGCTGACGCTCTGCAGATCGATTTCCGTAAAGGTCGCAACGTACTTGGAACCGCGCTTGACGATCTGCGGACGCGCACGATTGACGGTCATGCGCTTGTTGGCCTTGCTGACATACTGATGGGCGAAGGTATCCAGATCAGCCTTGATCTTGGATTCGTTCACGGCGTAGGAACTGCCGGGAGCAGCAAGAAGAAGACCGCAGAAGACCATGCCCATCCAACAATTGCGAAACATCAATGAGACTCCGGTATCGAGAGAGGCCCGGCGACGCCGCCGGGCCTCTCTTCCTATTATTGATTCGGATATCAGTTGAAAAGCAGTTCCACGCGACGGTTCAGGTAGCGGCCTTCTTCCGTGGCGTTGTCATACTTGAAGGACTTGCCCATGCCGACGGCGGTCAGCTGGGAAGCGGGAACGCCCTGCTGCACGAGATAATTCTTAACAGCGTTGGCGCGATTCTGAGACAGTACCTTGTTGTAGGCGTCGGTGCCGATGGAGTCGGTCCAGCCTTCGAGGGTGACGTGCACGTTCTTTTCCCTGAGAACGGCGGCAGCTTCGTCAAGGATGCCCTGGGCCTTGTCGTCAAGGGCATAGGAATCGAAAGCAAAGTTCACGCCGTGGAGCACGAGGGCTTCCTCGGTGGGGCCGGTGGTGTAGAACACATCGGCAACGAACTGATTCAGGGCGTTTTCGTCGGCCATGAGGTCGGCACCCTTCACGGACACGGAGCAGGAATTCAGAGCGGCGATCTTGTCGAGCACGGCCTGACCTTCAGGAGTGTCGGCAAAGGAAATGACATGGAAGCAGATGCCGGGCTGCGCCTGATAGATGGCAGCGGCTTCGGCAACAGGATCAATGCCGGTGTTGTTCGCGCCATCGGAAGCGAGAACGACGGCGGTAGGACGGGCCATGGTCGCATAATCACCGGAGTTGGCGGCAAAGCCGTCGCCCATGGGGGTCATGTGTCCGAAGACGGTGCCTTCGCTCTTCAGGGAAGCGATACCGTCATTCATGGCGGAGCGGTCCCAGTCGCCGTATTCGACGACCTTGCCTGCAGGAGCGATGGTATGCATGGAAGCCTTGTATCCGAGATTCGGAATGGCTTCGTTCACAGCAGCGAGAACCTGCTTGGCGGCAGCGGCCTTGGTCATCTTGAGGTCGGGAGCCTGCATCATCATGGAACCGGACTGATCGGCCAGCAGGTCGAAACTGTCGACCTTGCGGACGAGATCGGCGGCCTGAGCAGCAGAGGCAATCCCCATTACCAGAGCCGCCGCAACCAGCGCATTACGAAACATTTTCATGGAATCCTCCATCAACTTAAAAATGTTATGGCAAACTCGGATGCTTTTATATCTATCAAAGGGCCTTCTGACAGGCAAGTAGAAAAAGGCGAAAGAGAAAACTCTTTCGCCTTTCCAAACGTCATCTAGACGACCTGTGCTTGCACGAAACGGCTTACACGCAGCCGGTGGGCTTGGGCAGACCAGCCATTTTGCAAGCGCCCTTGCCGGGGCCGGAGGGGAACAGTTCGTAGATTTCCTTCAGCTTGTAGCCGGTGTTCTTGGACATGATACGCACCATGGGGGCGATGCCGTTCTTCTTGTAGTAGTCCTGCAGGAAATCAATAACCTTATGATGATCGGCGGTAAGTTCCGGAATACCTTCGGATTCCTTCACATATTCCAGCCATTCAGGGCACCAGTCTTCGAAGCGAAGCAGGAAGCCGTCTTCGTCCACTTCAAAGGTCTTTCCCTGGAAAGAAACTTCAGCCATGCGCGTCCTCCTTGGACATGTTGGGACTGTGGGAAATTGTCTGCGTTGCGAGGCACAGACTCACATACATCAAAAAAGAAAAAGGAAATAGCGTTCCTTCTGTTCAGAGAGCCTGCCACAAATATGGGGAAATGACAAGCCCCGTCGGCTATTCTTTTTGCCCGGACCGCAAAACATTTCGACCATCGCCGAGTCCGTGTCCGCGCACGGGAACCGCCGAAGAAGCCTTGTACAGTTTTTTCCGAAGGGAGGCAAGTGTTTTTCCGCGCAATCAATACCCGACGCGCCCCTCGGTTTTCCGCGTCCGGGGAGCATCCGCAGACACTTCCGGAAGAAGACATGCCTGTCACGAATCCGGCCGGCTCTCTCCCTGCGGATGCTGCAGCCGTGCGCATCACGATTCTCTGCCGAAACACCCGTTCAAAGGCGCCTGTGCCTCCCTTTCTAGCGGGGCATGCAGCACTTCTTGTACTTCTTGCCGCTTCCACAGGGGCAGGGATCATTGCGGCCGATCTTGGGAGTCTCGCGACGCACGGGCTGCTTGGCGTAGACGTTGCCCTCCACATAGAACCACTCGTCGCCTTCCTTGCGGAAGAAGGCATCCTCGCGCAGTTCCTGCGGAACGTTCTGCACGCTGTAGTGTGCGCTGAACTTCACTTCACCGGTGGAATCCTGTTCGCCGCCTTCCACGGTCTCGATGATGTCAAGACCCTCCCAGGTCATGAGCGACGACCACTCCTTGATCTCGTCTGCGGAGGCGTCCTCGCGGAACTGCGGATGCGTGGTATCGGTGAGAAACTGATACCGGCCCAGGCAGTGGGCGGTGTAGCGGGCACGCATGAGGGCTTCGGCAGTAGGAGCCTTGGCCTTTCCTTCAATATACTGGCCGCAGCAGGCATCCAGTTCGAGACCGGAGCCACAGGGACAAAGACTCATAATATATCCTCCCAAAGGTTTGCGCGCAGTTTGCCCGCATTTCTTCCGGTTGACAAGTCCGGCGGAACAAAAAAAAGCCCGCCGGAGAGGGAAGCCGACGGGCAGGAGGTGTTTATGGGGGATTTCAAAGGAATGTACCAAAGATAATGCAATTTTCATGCCAACATGGTTTTATTTATTTTTTATCAAGTAAAAACAACGTATTATATTTTTATCTATCAATAACAGTTCCTGAACAGGCAGAAAAAACGTATTTTTTTTTGAACACTCCGTCGCCGAAGATTGCTCCGAAGAAAAAACTTTTGAAAATTTTTTGAACATCCGGCCTTCAGAGAAAGCCGTCTTGTTGCCGAAACAGACTCTGCCGCAACATATTTTCCCCCGTTACGGCGTTTTTTCCCGTTTCGGACAGTCGCGTTCTCCCCTTTGCCCCGTCACCTCCATCCCCAAAAGCGGGCATCATGCCCGCAGGAGCCGGAAAAACACCCATCCGACAAAATTTCTGTTTCGTCAGGTTCGGAGCACACTTTTCCGCGGCAGCAGTTTTCAGTCGGATGTGCAAAAATTTTCCTCTCCGGAAAACGGGACGCCGCAGCGTATATCGGAACACTTTCTTCAGCGCCGCTTTCAGACACGAAGATTCCCTCTTCGGCGGCGGCCGGAATCCTTTCAGGGAACGATTCCGGCACCTGACTCTCCGGTACGACCGCCTGCGCTCGATTTCTCCGGCGCAGGACGCGCCGGTACGTCTATTCCAGGACATGAAACGCCGGACGGAAAAAAACTGGGATAGGCGGAACATGAAAGCTCCGACGCGGGCATCCGAGACTTCAAGCCGGCGGAAGTCTCTCCGATCAGGGGATGCTGTCAGATGACCGCTGAAGCTCATGCCGCAGCCTGCCCAGGGAATGTCAGACCATCTTTTCCAGGCGGCGGAAACGACGGAGTGTCAGATGGCAGACGGCGATGGCCAAAGCGTCGGTCGTATCCAGAGGGCCGTCGATATGTGCTCTGCCCAGAAGCCTTGCCACCATGAAGGCCACCTGTTCCTTTTCCGCACGGCCCGTTCCTGCGAGCGTCTTCTTCACCAGTGTCGGCTCATAGTCCTGCACCGGCAGACGGAACGAAGCGCAGGCTGCCACGGCGGCGCCCCTGGCCTGAGCGAGCTTGATGGCAGACAGAACGTTCTTGGCCGTGAACACCTGCTCAACGCCGACTTCAGCGGGTCTGTAGCTTTCGATGATGTCGTGAAGACCGTGATATATGAAGGAAAGACGATCGGAAAAGGACTCGCCTCTGACGCGCAGCACACCGTTGGCCACAAGTTCCAGACGGCCTGAGCTTTCACGCACAATGCCCCAGCCGGTGACGTTGGAACCGGGGTCTATGCCGAGAACCGTGACGGAAGTCTGCGGAGGAAGGGAGGAAATCATGCCGTTCTCATCATACGGAAAAGGCCGGGGCAGAAAACTGTCCCGGCCCGAAAGTTCAGGATAGGCAAACGCCGATTATTCGGCGGGAGCTTCGTCGGCGCCTTCCATGAAGACGGAAACCATGGTGAAGTCGGACTTGTACACGGCCTTCACGCCTTCGGGAAGAGGCATGTCGGAAACACGAATGGACTGGTTGATTTCCAGACCGGAAACATCGAGATCGACCTTGCGGGGCATATCGGCGGGCTTGGCGGAAAGCACCACTTCGTCACGGTAGGTTTCCATGGTGCCGCCCATCTTCACGCCCTTGGGAGTGCCGACGTATTCCACCTGCACCTTGACCTTGATTTCCTTGTCGAGATCCACGCCGAAGAAGTCGACATGGGTGAAGGTGTTCTTCACAGGGGAGTACTGAGCGTCCCACACGAACACGGGATGCAGGGTCTTGGCGCCGTTTTC
>CALUTB010000101.1 GCA_944323575.1 uncultured Mailhella sp.
ACTCTCGGAATGCCATGGGAACGAGGAAAGTAGCGTTTGATACGAGCAATCTGTTCATGAGAAAGATAAAAAAGTTCTTTCATGGCATCCTCCCTATGCCGACAATAAGAACTTCTTACCCTTTTGGCAATTAATGAGTCCTGAGCCTAGTTTACAGGCTGACATGACCCACATCATGATTGATGGGACATACGTTCATGCTCATAAGCATAGTGCCGGAGCACGACATAGCTCTGGAGCCAATCAGGCTCTCGGCCGAAGTCGTGGCGGCTTTACCTCCAAAATCCATGCGGTGGTGGATGCTCTCGGTTATTTGATAGGTTTTACTATCACGGCAGGACAATCCTCCGAGCATCCACAAGCCGGTAACCTTCTCATACAGTATCATAACACAACAATTCCAGCCGATAAGGGGTATGACAGCAGGAGCCTCATCGATGCGCTTCACCAGCAGGGATATGAAGCAGTTATTCCCTCCAGAAGGACGAATCACCCCCCCCTACCATCGACAGACATCTCTACAAGAAACGCCATTTTATTGAGACTTTTTTTCAACAAGATCAAAGAATATCGTAAAATTGCAATTCGTTATGACAAGCTGGCGGAAGTTTTTGCGGACATTGTTTGCCTGGCTGCTTCACTCATCTGGCTTTGGTAAGAGGTTTGCAGACACGCTCTAGGACTTCTTGAAGCTTCTCGTCACGAGCAGCGACGCGCAGATGATGAGTCCGAGAGCGCTCCACTGACGAAGCGAGAGCAGCTCGCCGAGTATGATAAATCCGAACAGGGCCGCGGCGGCCGGTTCGAGACTCATGAGCACGCCGTAGGCCTGCGGAGGCACGATGCGCAGTGCCACGATTTCCAGACCGTACGGCAGAGCCGAAGCCAGAAATCCGACAAGAAAGGCCATGGGCAGCACGTCGGCAAGCACGTCTGGTCGAAAGAGCAGCGTTCCTTCGGCCGCGACGGCCCACGGAACGGCCACGATCGTGCCTGCGAGCATACCCCATGCGGCGGCGCTGACGCCTCCGCAGCCGGCACGGCGGCCGAACACGATGTAGGCGGCCCAACCCGCGGCCGCGGCAAAGGCGAAACCCAGCCCCGTGATGTCCAGCCCCGTTTCAAGCTGCGCCTTCGACAGCGGAAGAATGAGCAGCAGTCCGGCCACGGCGAAGACGATGCCCGCCACGTCCGTCCAGCGCCGCGAGGAACAGACAGCCACCATGAGCGGCCCGGAGAACTCCACGGCCACGGCCATGCCCTGGGGAATGCGGGCCAGAGCCTGATAGAAGCAGCCGTTCATGAAGGCGATGGCCACGCCGTAGACCAGCACGTTTTTCCACTCTCTGCCCGATGGGACGTGTCTCCAGGGACGGACCGCGATGAAAAGCAGCATGGTGGCGCAGGCAAGGCGCAGAGCCACGGTGACTTCAGGCCCGACCTGCACGACAAGGAACTTGGCTGCCGCCGTACCCGCCTGCGTGGAGGTGATGGATACGATCAGCATGAGCAGTCCGAGATACGGCCCGTTCAGCGTACGGACGGAAGAAGGCAGAAACACGAGTCAGCTCCGGGGCTGCGGTTCCACGTGAATGACGATCTGTCCGATATCCGGCAGATCCGCACGGATGCTCCTCTCGAGACGTGTGGCGAACGCATGCCCCTCGCGCACCGTAGTGGCGTCGGAGCGGCAATGGAAGGTGACGGTGGTACCGTCGTCGCCGGTATGCACGTGAATGTGATGAGGTTCGCACAGAGGAGAGGACTGCATGGCCTTTTTTATGGAGCGCGTCACATCGTCGAGGCTGACGGCGGGAGCGGTGTCATGGGAGCGGCAGCCCTGCGGCTCCATGTGCGAAACCACATAGACCGCGCCCACGCGCCGCCGCAGATCCGTCTCATAGGCCGTAACCTTTTCATGAGCCTCGACCAGAGGCATGTCGTCCGGCAGTTCGATGTGCACTTCCACGTGCATGCCGTCGTCCTGCATGACGAGGCGCAGATTGTGGATCATGAGGCCGTGCAGGGAGGCCAGACGGTAGGAGGTGGCATACAGGTCGCGATGGTTCTCGTCTTCCGGCTCCATGTGGACCGTGGTGTCGGCATCGGGCAGAACGCCGCGGACCACGTTTTCCAGCATGGTGGCGATTTCGTGGGCCATGTCCACGCGCAGATCGGACGGCGCGGAGACCACCAGATCCACGAAATGTCGGGCGCCGCTTTCCCGTATGCGCACGCTGCGCGCCGGATAGGCGGGCGCGTTGGAGGCAAGCGCGGCACGCACCTTGCGCGTTTCCTCGCTCATGCCGCCGTCCATGAGCGTGAGCACGGCGTTGCGGGCCATGTTCCAGCTCACCATGAGCACGATGCCAGCCACGCCCAGGGCGGCCACGGCGTCGGCGCGGGTCAGGATGAGATGCGGCAGGGACCCCGGCTCGGTCCGGGAGGCGAGCAGCACGCAGGTCAGACCTGCAAGCACCACGGCCGAGGACCATATGTCCGTGGTGAAGTGCATGGCGTCGGCTTCCAGGGCCTGGGACTTGTGTTCCCGCGCCACCCGGCGCAGCATGGCGGAACGGCTGATGTCCACGGCCAGGGAAATGATGACCACGCCGAAGGCCCACCAGGAAGGCTCCACGGAACCGGCGGAAAAGAACAGGCGGTCCACGGCCTCGATGACGATCCAGGCGCACGTGATCACAAGGAGCACGGTTTCGGCCAGGGCGGCGAGACTTTCGGCCTTGCCGTGACCGTAGGGATGACGCTCGTCCGCAGGCTGCGAGGATATGCGCACCGCAAGACATGTGATGCCCGCGGCCACGAAATCGAGCGTGCTGTGCAGGGCTTCCGAAAGCAGACCAAGGCTGTTGGTTGAAATTCCCGCTATCAGCTTGATGACGGTCAGCAGCGCCGACCAGAGCACCGAGGAAACGGCGGCCTTTTTCTTGGCGGCATCGGCAAGAGCGGCCTCCTCGGCTGCCACGCGTTCCTGTCTTTCCTTTTCCCGTTCGACGTCCTCCAGACCGGACGGCGTCGCATCGCTGTATTTTGCGTCCATGAAAATCATCTCACAGAATAAGAACGTTTCTGTCTCCGAAGGGCAGAACCTCTTTTTTAATGGCGGGAAAATAAGGAGTCAAGACGGGAAGCTGCGCCGTGGTCCGCCGGAAAGGGAATACATGACTTCTGCACCGCGGTCCGCGCCCGCAAGACACTTTTTCCCCGTCCGCCGCGCAGGGATCATGAAAGTCCGCATCCTGTTGCCATGACGGTGCAAAACGGCTATCGTTGCCCCATTCATCCATCCACAGCAAGGAGTGTTCCATGCCCAGACATATTCTCATCACCGGCGCGACCTCCGGTTTCGGCCTGGCCACCGCGCGTCTTTTCGCCGCCGAGGGCTGGCACGTCGCAGGAACGGGCCGCCGTGCCGACCGTCTCGACGCGCTGCATCAGGAACTCGGCGACGCCTTTCTGCCCGTCCATCTCGACATGCGCGACAGAAGCGCGGTCATGGAAACGCTGGGGAATCTGCCCGGCGAGTGGAACGACGTGGACGTGCTGCTCAACAACGCCGGTGCGGCGCTCGGTCTCGATCCGGCGCAGAAATGCAGTCTGGACGACTGGGATGCCATGGTCGACACCAACATCAAGGGCCTGCTCTATGCGACGCGTGCGGTGCTTCCCGGCATGGTGGCGCGCAATCGCGGACACATCGTCATGCTCGGTTCCATTGCGGGCAACTATCCGTATGCCGGCGGCAACGTATACTGCGGATCCAAGGCCTTCGTGAAACAGTTCAGTCTGTCGCTGCGCGCCGATCTTCTGGGCACGAACGTGCATGTGACCAACATCGAACCCGGTCTTGCGGAAAGCGAATTTTCCATCGTCCGCTTCCACGGCGACACCGAAAAGGCCGCGGCCGTCTACGAGGGAACAAGTCCCATCACGCCGCAGGACATCGCGGAAACCGTGTTCTGGGTGACGCATCGTCCCGTGCACATCAACATCAACCGCGTCGAGATCATGCCCATCTGCCAGTGTCCGAGCGGACCGCTGGTCAGAAAGGGCATGTAGTTTCGCCCCGCCGGGACCGGAAACGATCCCGGCGCGTTCCGGCCGCCCGTACGCATGCGGGAGGCGTCCGCACCCCTTCCGCCATTTTCAGAAAAGGATACAGGCCTCATGGAAGAAACCTTCGCCGAAATCTGGCTTCCGCACTACGTCTCCTACGGGGAGACCGACGCCATGGGCGTAGTGTACTACGCCGAATACATTCATTTCTTCGAGCGCGCCCGCGGCGCGATGTGCCGGGCGTGCGGACTCGGTTACGGCAAGATCGAGGAAGCGGGCTACATGCTGCCCGTGCGCGAGGTGGAATGCCGGTATCGTTCCCCCGCGCATTACGACGACAACGTGCAGATACACGCCCGCATCGTGGAGTGGCGACGCGCCTCGGTGCGCTTCCGCTACGAGATATACAACGAAGACCGCACGAAGCTGCTGTGCGAAGGCATGACCCTGCATGCCTTGGTCAACAGGGAAGGTCATCCCGTAGCCATTCCGGCATGGATCAGGGAAAGGATCTCGGTTCTCGCCCCTGCGGACGACGCCGGTCTGTGACGGGCGCCCGACGCATGGCGGAAAGGCGAAGCGCCGGGATCGAAACATGCCTTTTCTCCGAAGACGCGGGTGCGGCGCCGGAGCGACCCCGACGCTGTGCGCAAGGTTTTCCGGCTGCGCGGGCGGGCTTTGTATTGCCTGCCTCACGTTTTTTCTGTATATTCTCCCGCAGGGAACTTTTCACTTTCAATCTTTTCGTGAGGCTCACATGAAACGTCTTTCCTGCATTCTGGCAGCCTTTGCCGTGCTGTGCATGGCGGCCGGCGCTCAGGCGAAAACCTATGTCAACGGCATCGACGCCAACTATCCGCCCTTCGCCTATGTCGGCGAAGACGGCAAACCTGCGGGATTCGACGTGGATTCCATGAACTGGATCGCCGAGCACATGGGCTTTGAGATCAAGCACCAGCCCATGGACTGGGACGGCATCGTGCCCGCACTCATGAACAAGAAGATCGACATGGTCTGCTCCGGCATGAGCATTTCGCCGGAACGCGCCGCAGTGGTGGCATTCTCCGAACCGTACTACACCATTCAGAAGGTCATCGTGGTTCCTGCGGATTCCACGCTCACCGCCGATCAGGCCATTCACGGCAAGACGAAACTCGGCGTGCAGCGCGGCACCAACGAGCACGAACTTCTGGAAACCAGAAAGGTTGAGGAAAAGCTCGACTACGAACTGCGCTTCTACGACTCCGCGCCCCTCGCCGTGGAAGACCTTCTGAACGGCCGCATTGAAGCCATCGCCATGGACAGCGCTCCCGCCAACGACGCCATCAGCAAAGGCAAGCCCGTGAAGATCGCAGGCACCTTCGCCGAAGACGACGTGTTCGGCGTGGCCATCCGCAAGGACGACACCGAACTGCTCAACATCGTGAACGAAGGCTATCGCAAGCTGAAGGCCGATCCCTACTGGAAGGAACTCGAAGCCAAGTATCTGACCAAGTAATACGCAGGCGCTTCGGAGACCGGCCTCTCCGCCGGTCTCCTTTTTTGTCGCCGGACCGACGCCCAGGCTCCGGAACCGGCTCATTCCCGCAACGCGCAGAACGCCCTTTCTTCCGGACCTCCAGAACTTCATTTTCAACCGGGTTGCACAGTGCATATTCTTTCCACCATCATTGAAGCCTTTCCCTATATTCTTCAGGGAACGCTGGTCACCGTCGTTCTTGTGGCGGGCGCGCTGACCCTGGGCTTCTGTCTCGGCGTCCCCATGGCCGTCACGCAGGTCTACGCTCCCCGTCCCTTCGCCATGCTGCTCAGCTTCTATGTATGGTTCTTCCGCGGCGTGCCCGTTCTTCTGCTGCTCTTTCTCTTCTACTACGGTCTGTTCGGCCTCATGGGTCTTGAGGTCGGCACCATCGGGGCATCGTGCATCGTGCTCGGCATGACCAGCGCCGCCTATCAGTCGCAGATCTTCCGCGGATCCATCCAGTCCCTGCCCGCAGGTCAGTTCAAGGCGGGACGCGCCCTCGGCATGACCGATCTGCAGACCATCCGGAACGTGATTCTGCCGCAGGCTCTCAGACTCTCCATTCCCGGCTGGTCCAACGAGTATTCCATTCTCCTCAAGGACTCGGCCATGTGCTTTGCCCTCGGTACGCCGGAAATCATGGCGCGCACTCACTTCGTGGCCTCGCGCACCTACGAGCATCTGCCCCTCTACATCACCGCCGGACTCATCTATTTCGCCATCACCATGGCGGGCGTGACCCTGCTCCGCCGCCTCGAACGAAAAGCCCGCATCCCCGGCTACAGCAACTCCGGCATGTGATGCCGGGAGACACCATGAACGCCCACCAGAACGATACCCCCATTCTCCGCGCGGAACACTTCATCAAATACCTCACCGGCCGCAAGATCCTCGACGACTGCTCCATCAGCATGCGTCCGGGGGACGTCAAGGTTCTCATCGGACCTTCCGGCGCCGGCAAGAGCACCTTTCTGCAGTGCATCAACTGCCTGCTCGAACCCGATCAGGGCGAGATCTGGCTCGGCGATCACAGGGTCGACGTCAAGAACACGAAGGAACTCTGCGACCTCAGGCAGCGCGTCGGCATGATCTTTCAGGAATTCAATCTGTTCGATCATCTCACCGCCGAAAACAACGTGGCCCTTGCCCTGCGCAAGGTGCGCGGCATGAGCCGCGCCGACGCCCTTGAACGCGCACATGCGGAACTTGCCCGCGTGGGCCTCGGCGACAAGGCGAAGCTCTATCCCGCCCAGCTCTCCGGCGGCCAGAAACAGCGCGTGGCCATCGCCCGCGCCCTCGCCATGGATCCCACCATCCTGCTTCTCGACGAACCGACCTCCGCTCTCGATCCCGAACTCGTGGGCGAAGTGCTCACCGTCATACGCGATCTCGCCGCCCACGGCATGCCCATGATCATGGTCACCCATCAGATGGAGTTCGCCCGTGCCGTTGCCACGGAAATTCTGTTCATGGAAGCCGGAAAGGTCATTGAACAGGGGTCTCCCGAAGAACTTCTCGCGCCCGGTGCCCAGACCCGTACCCAGAACTTCTGCACCAGACTCCACGACCTGTGCGGAGAAAGCGTCCCGGAAGAACAGGAACGGAACTAGCCATGCTCGATGTCATCGATCTGAACTTCCTCTCCGGCCGCGTCATGCCCTATCTGAACCGCGGTCTCATGATGAGTCTTCAGCTCATCATTCCCGCCTCCCTGATCGGCGGCGCCATCGGCGTGATCATGGGCGTCTTGCGCGTGTTCGGCACGCCGAAGGTACGCCGCTGCACCGACGCCGTCGTCGCCGTGGTGCGCGGCGTCCCGCTTACCGTGCAGCTCATGATCCTTTATTTCGGCCTGCCCAGTCTGCCCGGTCTGAAGATCTATCTTTCCCCCTACGCGGCCGCGCTGCTCGGATTCATCATCTGCACGGCCTCCTATCAGTCCGAATACGTGCGCGGCGCGCTGCTCTCCATCCGGCAGGGACAAATCAAGGCCGCCCAAGCCCTCGGCATGTCCCGCTGGCAGACCGTCTGGTCCGTCATCGTGCCGCAGGCCGTCCGCCGCGCCCTGCCCGGCTGCGGCAACGAAATCATCTATCTCATCAAATATTCCTCGCTGGCCTACATCGTCACCTGCATCGAGCTTACCGGCGAAGCCAAGGTCCTCGTTTCCCGCACCTTCCGTCCCACCGAAGTCTATCTCGTGGCGGCATGCTACTATCTGGCCATGGTCAGCGCGGCCACATGGCTGCTGGCCAGACTGGAAAAAAAACTGGCGATTCCCGGCTTCGGCACGCAGAAATAAACCGTCGCCCGGAGGCTTTTCCCTGTTCCGGACGTGCCCGTGACCTTTTTCGCGCCGACAGGCGCCGTCAACTTCTACCCGAAAGACGTATGACCTCACTCGACCATATCCGTAATTTCTGCATCATCGCCCATATCGACCACGGCAAGTCCACTCTTGCCGACCGCATTCTGGAATACACCGGCGTGGTAAGCGCCCGTGAAGCCCGCGATCAGTACCTCGACAAAATGGATCTGGAACGCGAACGGGGCATCACCATCAAGGCGCAGACCGTGCGCATTCCCTATACCGACAAGGACGGCACGAACTATGTGCTGAACCTCATCGACACCCCCGGTCACGTGGACTTCGGCTATGAAGTGTCGCGCTCCCTCGCCGCCTGCGACGGCGCCCTGCTCGTGGTGGACGCCACCCAGGGCGTGGAGGCACAGACGCTTGCCAACGTCTACATGGCGCTCGATCACAACCACGAGATCATTCCCATTCTCAACAAGATCGACCTGCCGAGCGCCGATCCCGACCGCGTGCGTCAGGAAATCGAAGACAGCATCGGTCTCGACTGCTCCGATTCCGTGGACGTCTCCGCCAAAACCGGTCTCAACATCGACAAGGTGCTCGACGCCATCGTGCATCGCCTGCCCGCTCCGCAGGGCAGTAGGGAAGCACCGCTCAAGGCCCTCATCTTCGACTCCTGGTACGACAGCTATCAGGGCGTGGTGGTGCTCTTCCGCATCATGGACGGAACCCTGAAGCTCGGCGACATGATCCATCTCATGGCCGGCAACCGCGATTATGAAGTGGTCAGACTCGGCGTGTTCTCGCCCAACGCCGTCGATGTTGCAGAACTCGGCGCGGGCGAGGTGGGCTTTCTGTGCGCCAACATCAAGGAACTCGGCCATGCCCGCGTGGGCGATACCATCACCCTGCGCGACGACCCCGCCGACGCTCCCGTGCCCGGCTTCAAAGAAGTCAAGCCCATGGTTTTCTGCGGAC
>CALUTB010000102.1 GCA_944323575.1 uncultured Mailhella sp.
CTTGAGCACAGGCTTCTCACCGACGACCCGGCCACGCTCCGGGAAATCGGGGAGCGCTACCATGTCACCCGTGAACGCATACGCCAGCTGGAAGCGCGCCTGCTGGAAAAACTGAAAGAACATCTCGGGCGCGAGATCAAAGACTTCTCGGAAGACTGGATTCAGCCATAGTTCTTCCGCCCACAGGAACACCATGTTCAGCCATATTCCGTCCCTTCTTCGGACAAGACGGCACCTATTCCCCTTTTCTCAAACCAGACGTCTGATGCTGACCTCCACGCTTGCCCTCATGCTGCTGCCTGTGGGATGCACGGCCACGGGGCAGGGCCTCGGAATCTCCGCGGGACAGGAGGACTTTCTGAATCTTTCTCAGGATTCCGCACAGACGCCCTCCAGACGTGCGGAGCTCATTTTCGCACAGCTCAAGCTCGACAGTGCCCTTGCCGGCAACGACCGGGAAGGCGTGCTCGATGCCGCCGACCGTCTTCTCCGGTTCGGGACCGGTGCCTACAGTCTGCCGTCCTCCGCTCCCATCATCGACGCATCCATCTGGCTGCTCGCCCATGATCACGAAGAGGACGCCATGACGCTGATACGCAGGGCCGCAAAGCAGATGCCGGACGATCTGGCTCTGGTGTCTCTGCATGCCGATCTTCTCATCCAGAACAATCAGAGAGGCGACGCCATTGCCCTTCTGCGCAGCTTTGCCGGACGGCATCCTTCCGACGGCAAGGCGCAGGCGGAGCTTGCGCTCGCCCTTCTGCGCAGCGCTCAGACCGAAGAGGCGATGAAGGTGTTCCGGCATATTCCCGAAAAGCAGCTGACGCCTCCCATACGCTTTGCCTATGCACAGGCGCTCAGCGTATCCGGACATTTCTCCGAGGCGGGACGTCAGCTGGAAGCCGCCGTCCGGGAAGATCCCGAATACGCCGAGGCATGGCAACTTCTTGCACTCACAAAGGAAGAGATGAACAATCCGAAGGAAGCGGAGCGGATCTATCGCAGACTGCTGTCCAATGATGCGGAAAACCGCAGCGCCCGGCTTTTTCTCCTCCGTCTGCTGCTGCAGGGCAACCGGATGGACGAGGTCGTGAGCACCGTGACCGAAACGCAGGATCCTCTGCATTTTTCCGTGGCCGCCGTTGCCATGCTCGTGGACGAAAACAAGATCGACCAGGCGGAACAGCTTCTGAGCCGGCTGGAGAAGCAGAAGGGCATGCCGGACGGGCTTTATTTCTATCATGCCGCGCTGCTCTATGAGAGCGGCAACGACATGGATCGCGCCCTCGCCTGCCTCGACAAGGTCGGCCCTCAGAGTTCCGAATACGACAAGGCCCTGCGCATGAAGGTGCGCATTCTCTATGAGCAGAAAAAATTTTCCGAGGCACTCTCGGTGCTGGAGGCTCTGCGCACGCTGCACCCCGCCGAGGCGGAACCGTTGCTTCTGGCCTCGGAGCTGTACGTTCAGCTGAAGGATTTTCCCGCTGCGGAACGTGCAGTGAACGAGGCGCTGCGCATTCAGCCCGACAACGAGGGCGCCGCCTTCCAGCAGGCCTATCTGTACGAACTCCGCGGCGACAGAGCGCAGGCCATGAAACTCATGGAAAAGTTCATAACCCGCTATCCCGACAATGCCATGGCGCTCAACTATGTGGGCTACAATCTGGCTGACGGCAACAGGGATCTGGACAAGGCCTACAACCTCATACAGCGCGCCGTGGAACTGGAACCCGAAGCCGACTTCATTCTGGACTCCCTGGCATGGGTGCATTTCCGTCGCGGAGAGCTGGACGAGGCGTGGGAACAGATACAGAAGGCGCTGAACATGTCCGGCGAGAGAGGACCGCGTGATCCCGCCATGCTCGAACATTACGGCGACATCGCGGCCGCGCGCGGCGATGCCGATTCCGCCCGCCGGGGCTGGCAGTCCGCACTGGACATGTTTGAACAGCTCGGCTATCCCGAAGATGCCGCCAGAGTGCGCCAGAAGATGGAAGCATTATGAATATACGTTCCTTTTCTCTTGTTCTGATCGGTCTTGCCATGCTCCTTCCTCTGACGGGCTGCGGCCCGAAGGGCATCCCTCTGACGCCGGAGAGCGATGCATCCTCCCGCTGGCAGGCCTTTGCGGCGCGTTCTTCGGCTTCGGCCGAATACGACGTGCTCTCCGGCAGTCTGCGCTTCGGCCCCGTCAACGACACGCGACGCGTCACCTATCTGCTCTGGTCCGGAGCCTCCGACGACGGCGAGCCGGACGACGGTCATGAGCCTGCCGGTCTGGACGCCGCAGATTCCACCCCCGGCGTTGCCGGCGACAGCAGGAGCGTGCGTCTGGAAGTCAACGCGGGCGTGGGAGCAAACGTTGCGAAGGGACTTTTTGAAAACGGCCGCATGCTGCTCGTGCTGCCTCAGGACCGGAAAGCCTATGCCGGCGCGGAAACCCCGGAGAATCTTCAGCTCCTGCTCGGCCTTCCGCTGCCCATGCGCATGAATGACCTCAACGACTTTCTGGCCGGCCGCTATCTTTCCGCTCTTGACGTACCCGCTCCGGAGCGATACGTCACCGGAGACGACGGCAACATCATCTACCGGTACAGACGCGACGGCATGGACTGCGAACTGGAGCTGAACGCGCAGGCGCTTCCCGTTCGCTGGAGCGTCGCCGGACGCTGGACGCTGGATCTGACCTACGATGAAAAGGAGCTTCCCCGTCGCATGGACGGCCGCATGAACAGTGATGAAGGCGAACTGCGCATGGTGCTGCTTGTCAAGGAACGCCGGCCTTCCGGCAGCCTGCCCTTCTCCAGCATGCATCTGGAGGTTCCGGCAGCCTTTGCCGTGTACTCGCTGGGCCGGTAACGACGGGCGAAGACCCGCATGAACAGACACCGCCAACTGGAGACTGACATGAGCACCATCTACATCGCGTCCGATCACGGAGGCTTCAACCTTAAAACCTTTCTTGTGCAGTATCTGAAGGACAAGGGACACGACGTACACGATCTCGGCCCTTCGGATCCGGCAAGCTGCGACTATCCGCTCAAGGCGCAGGCCGTGACCGACGCGATTCTCAAAGATGAAAACGCCTTCGGCATTCTCGTCTGCGGCACGGGCATCGGCATGAGCATGGCCGCCAACCGAGTTCCCGGCATACGGGCCGCGCTGTGCACCAGCGAATTCCATGCCAGCTTCGCCCGCGCGCACAACAACGCCAACGTGATCTGCCTCGGCGAGCGCGTCTCCGGACAGGGCATCGCCGCGAGCATGGTCGACGTGTTTCTGAGCACGCCCTTTGAAGGCGGCCGTCATCTGCGCCGCATCAATCTGTTCAACAAGTAAGACGGGCATCGGAAAGAAAGAGTCCATGGCGAAGATACGGGAAGTCTATGTCTGCCGATCCTGCGGGGCGCAGAGTGCCCAGTGGCAGGGACAGTGCCCGAAATGCCGGGAATGGAACACGCTGGAACTTACCCGCATCGCCCCGGCCTCTCCGTCGCGGACTCTTTCTTCCCGATCTGCACAGACCAGCCGCATACAGCCGCTCGCCAGCGTGGCCTGCAGCGATCATTCCGCCTTCGGCACGGGTCTCGACGCGCTCGACCGCATTCTCGGACGAGGCTTCGTGCCCGGAGCGGCCATACTCGTGGGAGGAGAACCGGGCATAGGCAAATCCACGCTGCTGCTGCAGCTTGCCGGAGCCGTAGCCAGGGAAGACAAGACCGTCCTCTATGCCAGCGGCGAGGAATCGCTGCCGCAGATCAGAAGTCGTGCCGAACGTCTCGAAGTGCTGCACGACAATCTGCTGGCCGTGTCCACAAGCCGGGTGGAGGATCTCTTTCCCGTGCTCGAGGATCCGCAGACCGCTCCCGCTCTCATGATCGTGGACTCCGTGCAGACGCTCGCCTCGGATGGCGCCGAAGGCCTTCCCGGCAACGTAAGCCAGGTGCGCACCGTGGTCACCGAACTTGTGGAGCGCTGCCGTCGCTCAGGCACCACGCTGGTGCTAGTGGGACACGTGACCAAGGACGGCACCCTTGCCGGTCCGAGACTTCTGGAACACCTTGTCGACACCGTCATCTCTCTGGAAGGCGACCGCAGGGAAATGTTCCGCATGCTCAGGGTGCTGAAAAACCGCTTCGGCCCCAATCAGGAACTTCTCATCTTCCGCATGGTCCGCAAGGGGCTGGAACTCGTCGAGGATCCGTCAACCTTCTTTCTCGGCGCGCGCGACACTTCGCTGAGCGGCACGGCCGTGGTCATGGCCGTGGACGGCCAGCGCCCTCTCGCCGTGGAAATACAGGCTCTTGCCACCAGAAGCTATCTGTCCATCCCACGCCGGACCGGCCTCGGCTTCGACGTGAACCGGCTGCATCTTCTGCTTGCCGTTCTGGAAAAGCGTCTGCGCCTCAATTTCGGTCAGGCGGACATCTATGCAAAGATCGGCGGAGGCATGCGTCTCCAGGAACCGGGACTGGATCTGGCACTGGTGGCGGCGCTGCTCTCCTCCTTCTACGACATTCCCCTCCCCGAACGCTGCGTGCTCTGGGGCGAGGTTGACCTCAACGGACAGGTTCGGCCGGTTTCCGGGCAGGACGTGCGCATGAAACAGGCCCTGCGTCTCGGCTACTCGCCCATCATCTGTCCGGAAAATCCGAAAAGCCGGGGCATCGCCACGGTGGCCGATCTTCAGCGTCTTCTTTTCAGGAAAGGCTGAGTTCTCTTTTCTCCCGCAAAGGTTCACGAAAAAGCGTCTTCCCCGCCGCGGAAGGCATCCTCCCGCCATCCGGAAGACCAGTGCCTTCTGAGGCCAGCGGGACTTCTGTCGCAAAAAATCCGGAGGAACCAATCCCTCGGAAAAGAAGAACGGAAGAAGCACGCCTCGTGAACGTACTTCTCCCGGAAAATGCTCAGCCGCTCACACTGGGCCAGTACAGACAGACCCAGTCGTCCGCCTCGGGATCGTCTCTGCCGGCGGAACGCGTGGGATCGCTTGCTGGAGAAGGCATCCTGAGCTGTCCCGGCGTACCCATGTCGGCGTAGGCCTCCAGCATGCCCGGCACCTGCACGGACAGAAAACCGGAAAGAATGAGACATCCGCCTTCCTTGACCAGCGGCTTGAGCTGCGGCGCCATTTCCCGGAGCGGACCGGCCAGAATGTTGGCAATGACCACGTCGTACTGCCGTCCCTGCACCAGCTCCACGCTGCCCTCCCGGATTTCGAAGGATTCGAAGGAAACTCCGTTCATGTCGCAGTTCTCCCGCGCATTGCTGATGGAAAGAGGATCAATGTCCGCACCGAAGCCGGAAAGTCCCAGTTTCACGCAGCCTATGCCGAGGATGCCCGTCCCTGTCCCCATGTCGAGGAAGGTCTGTCCGGCGCTGATCGCTCCGGCGCCGTTCAGCAGGCTCATGGCCTCAAGACACATGGTGGTCGTAGGATGATGCCCCGTGCCGAAGGCAGACTTCGGCTCGATGATCACGGGAATGCGTCCCCGTGCCGGAGCGTCCTTCATCCACGGCGGAAGAATGAGAAACTCCCCCGCCTCCACGGGAGTGAAGTAGCTGCGCCAGCCGGCAAGCCAGTCCCTGTCGGGAATGGTCTCGCGCGTGAGTGTCGCGGCAGGCAGCACGGCGGCCAGACCAGAGGCCACATCCTCGCACTCCTGCTCGCTTTCGCTTGTGACTCGAAGCAGCGTGTCACCCGAAGGAAGGGACTCCTCCTCCCAGCCCGACGCGACTTTCTGCCCGACGAGCGCCTCCGCAAGGGGAAAATCCTCCTCGGTCACGACGATATTCAGACGGTACAACTGAGGCATACTGCATCTCCTGCCGTTTTTTGCATGGCGGATCATTCCGTTCCCGTCATGTACCATCAGAGACGCCGCTTGCCAAGGAAGACTTGACAGCCGCGGCGCTCTGCCGCACATTCGTGCACATCGCGCCCGCGGGCATGTCATCAACAATTTCGGAAAACATCATGGATCTCAACGGACTCATCGTCGGACTCGGCAATCCCGGGTCCAAGTACAGAGGTACGCGTCACAATATCGGCTTCATGGCCGTTGAGACGCTTCTGGAAGAAGTGGAACGCGGCAACGGACGCGCACCGGAACAGCTTTCCGGCTCCAGATTCAATGCCCTGATCTGGCGGGTGGACATCCCGAAAGGCGGCACATGGCTGGTCGCGGAACCTCAGACCTTCATGAACCTGAGCGGAGATGCCGTTCAGCCCATTCTGGCCTGGTACCGGCTCAACCCCGAACAGCTGTTGGTCGTCCATGACGAACTCGACCTCGAACCCGGACGGCTGAAACTCAAGAAAGGCGGAAGCACCGCCGGACACAACGGCATCAAGTCCATTCAGCAGCGTCTCGGCACCCCCGACTTCTACAGACTGCGCGTCGGCATCGGCAAACCCGAAAACCGCGATCAGGTCATTTCCTGGGTGCTCGGCCACTTCTTCGATCAGGAACGGGACATCATGGAAAAGACCTTTCCCCATATCGTGGACGCCATCATCCGCTTCACCGTGGACGGACCGGAACGCACCATCAACATGGTCAACACACGCAAAAAATAGCAGGACCGCGTTCAGGACTTGCCAAGCTCAGAAAAAACATCTATGGTTTTTCGGCCGGTCATTCTTCTCCGACCGGTCTCCCTCTTTCATTCTTCTCAGTTATCGCGCCATACCGGTGTGATCTTTTCTTACTTTCCCCTTTTCCCGGTGGTATCTCTATGCCCATACGGAAACGTAAAGCTCCTGTCGAGCCTGAAACTGTGGAATCTTCTCCTCTTCTTGACGAAAGCGTACTCAACCTCACGGAACTCAAGACACGCAAAATGCAGGACCTGATGGACCTGGCGGAAAAGTACCAGCTGGAAAACGCCAGTTCCATGCGCAAGCAGGAACTCATCTTTGCTCTGCTGCAGGCATGCGCCTCGCAGAACGGCGTCATTCACAGCGACGGCGTGCTGGAAATCCTGCCCGACGGGTACGGCTTTCTCCGCTCCCCACTGTGCAGCTACATGCCCGGTCCGGACGATGTTTATGTCTCCCCCTCGCAGATCCGCCGCTATCATCTGCGCAAAGGCGACTGCGTATCCGGGCAGATCCGTCCGCCCAAGGAGGGCGAACGCTACTTCGCTCTGGTGCGCGTCAATGAGATAGGCTTCGAACCCCCGGAAAATGCCAGACATCTGGTGCTGTTCGACAACCTTACTCCGGTCTATCCCGATCAGCAGTTCCGCATGGAAACCGATCCGAAGAACATGTCGTCGCGCATCATCGACCTCATGTCGCCCATCGGACGCGGTCAGCGCGCCCTCATCGTGGCCCCGCCCAGAACCGGCAAGACCATTCTTCTTCAGACCATTGCCAATGCCATCAACGCCAACTACCCTGACGCCTATCTCATCATCCTTCTGGTCGATGAGCGTCCCGAGGAAGTCACGGACATGGAACGCACGGTCAAAAACGCCGAAGTGGTCAGTTCCACCTTCGACGAACCTCCGCAGCGTCACGTGCAGGTCTGCGAAATGGTGCTCGAAAAGGCCAAGCGTCTTGTGGAGCGCAAGCGTGACGTGGTCATTCTGCTCGATTCCATCACCCGTCTGGGGCGGGCCTACAATACCGTGACACCTTCCAGCGGCCGCGTACTTTCCGGCGGTCTCGACGCCAACGCCCTGCAGCGTCCCAAGCGCTTCTTCGGCGCCGCTCGCAACATTGAAGGCGGCGGTTCGCTCACCATCATCGCCACGGCCCTCATCGATACCGGTTCCCGCATGGACGAAGTCATTTTTGAAGAGTTCAAGGGTACCGGCAACTGCGAAATCTATCTCGACCGCCATCTCTCCGACAAGCGCGTATTCCCCGCCATCGACATCAACCGCACAGGCACACGCAAGGAAGACCTGCTGCTCGGTGAAGATGTGCTCAACAGAGTGTGGATCCTTCGCAAAATACTCGCTCCCATGTCCCCCATCGACAGCATGGAATTTCTGCTCGACAAGATGAAGGGGACCAAGAGCAACAAGGACTTCCTCAACAGCATGGGCCGCTAGAGAGTCCCAACGCGCCGCAATAAAAGACGTTGACAATATGCCTGTTGCGGTGCATATTCCCTTTCACGCCGGGGACTTTCCCCTTGCGCCCGTGGCTCAGCTGGATAGAGCGACAGCCTCCGGAGCTGTAGGTCGCGCGTTCGACTCGCGCCGGGCGCACCATTCGTCCATCAGGGATGCCGGATTCCGGCATCCCTTTTTTCATGCCGCACTCAACCTTCCGGCCAAGAGAGACGACCATGCCCGTTCTGCGACTCCTTCTTCTGTTCGCCGCGCTGCTGCTCGCCGGTTGCGGCACCACCTACTCCGTCTCCGTCGATTCTCTGCGCGACGCGCAGCAGCCTTCGGGAAACCGCTATCTAACCAGCCCCGGAAACGAAGGCGTAAGCGACAGTGATCTTCTGTTCCGGGAAGTCGTCCGGCAGATCACACCGGCCTTCCGCGCCAAAGGCTATGAACTCGTCGAAGCCGGTCAGGACGCCGACAATACGGCCGTCATCAGCTACTGGAATGATGAGCCTCGCGTTCTGGTCGATACAACGACCATTCCCCGTTCCTATCCCGTGGTCGTGGGCAGAGGCAAATACCGCCGCATCGAATACGTCTACGTCGACGAACCTGTCGTCACCAGCACCACCATCTATTCCGCCAATCTTCTGATAGAAGCCTACGCCCTGAATGCCGACGGCTCCAGAGGACGACAGATCTGGAGAACGTCGCTGCGCTGTTCGGGAGGCACCGAGGACTTCCGCACGCTGCTCTTCAG
>CALUTB010000103.1 GCA_944323575.1 uncultured Mailhella sp.
GGCTATGATGCCGACTGGTTTCGTCATGCCTTGTCCCGTAAAGGAATCACGCCGTGTATTCCTGGCAGACACAGCCGAAAAAACTCCGGTGGTCTATGACAAGGAGGTTTACAAGCAGCGGCACAAGATAGAAATCATGTTCGGCCGACTCAAGGATTGGCGCAGAATAGCCATGCGTTATGACCGTTGTGCCCACACGTTCTTTTCGGCCATTTGTCTCGCTGCCATTGTCATCTTTTATATTTAATGAGTCCTGAACCTAAAAAACACCTTTTCGATAAAGCGGAGTTGTTCAGGCTCCCGTCCACATCAAAAGGTGTTTTTTATGACGAAAGAACAAAATTTGGCACATACGAAATGGCTGTGCAGATACCATATTGTCTTCACTCCCAAGTATGGGAGAAAAGTAATGTATGGGAAATGCCGTGAGGAGATAGGAAAAATAATACGACAGTTTTGTAATTGTAAAGGAATTGAAATTATTGATGGATATATGATGATAGATCATGTGCATATGCTTGCCATGATACCGTCAAAGTATGCGATATCGTCAGTTATGGGGTACATAGCAGGAAATATATACGGGAGCAGGATCGAGAAGAGATCATGATCGATAAGAGGAATATACGGATCCGTTCAGTCCAAAGCAGGAAAAGCTCCTTCAGGAGCAGGTTACGAGCCAAAGTACATGGGGCTTGAACAGTTGAAAAAGAGAGTACGCCGGCCTGAGAATTCAAGCCGGCGCACTTGAGGCGCGAGTAAGTAACAAGCCTTTACAGCGCTGGACAAGCCACCCGTTTTACGGGTGGTCCTGACTCTGAGAGGGCGACGTCAGTCCTTCTTGCTTCTGGCAATGGCCACTACCACGCCGGAGAGAGCCAGCAGACCGATGAGGTTGGGCAGAACCATGAGGCCGTTGAACATATCCGACATGTTCCAGACGAGATTCACCTTGAGGCCGGATCCGACTACGATGAACAGCACTACAATGGCGGCGTAGATTTTGACGTATTTTGCTCCGAAGAGAGCCTTTACATTGGCTTCACCGAAGAAGTACCAGCCGATGATGGTCGAGAAGGCGAAGAAGAAGAGGCAGACGGCAATATAAATGTTGCCGAAGGAGCCGAAAACCGTATCGAAGGCTATCTGGGCCAGTTCCGTGCCTGTGCTGCCGCAGTTCCAGACGCCGGTGATGACGATGACGAGGGCCGTGCAGGTGAGTACGACGAAGGTGTCGATGAAGACGCCCATCATGGCCATCATGCCCTGATCGTCGGGATGAGCCACCTTGGCAAGAGCATGAGCGTGCGGCGTCGACCCCATGCCGGCTTCGTTGGAGAAGAGGCCGCGGGCCACGCCATAGCGCATGGCTTCGCGGACCGTGATGCCGAGGGCGCCGCCGCCGGCGGACTGCGGGTCGAAGGCCATGACGAAAATGGTCTTGATGGCTCCCGGCAGAGCCGTGATGTTGGCCAGAATGATGATGAGGCAGCCGCCCACATAGAGGAGCGCCATGAGGGGTACGAGTTTTTCCATGACCCAGGCGATGCGCTTTGCTCCTCCGAGGAAGATGGCGGTGGAAATGAGGGCCACGATCACGCCGACAAGAAGCGGAGGAAGGCCGAACGCCGTGCTGAACGCGGCGCCGATGGAGTTGGACTGGACCATGTTGCCCATGAAGCCCAGCGCCAGAATGATGGCCACGGAGAAGAAGGCGGCAAGGGCCTTGCCGAAGCTGCCCGTAAAGGCGGCGCGAATGTAGTAGGCCGGTCCGCCGACGGTTTCGCCGTGTTCGTCGACGGTTTTGTACTTCTGGGCGAGAACGGCTTCGGAGTAGTTGGTGGCCATGCCGAAGAAGGCGCTGAGCCACATCCAGAAGATGGCTCCCGGCCCGCCTGCGGCGATGGCAGTGGCCGCGCCTGCGATGTTGCCTGTGCCGACCTGGGCGGCCACGGCCGTGGCAAGGGCCTGGAAGGAACTCATGCCGGTATGGTCGGCGCTTTCACCGTGCAGCGAAATGTTGCTGAAAAGACGCCGGAAAGCATGGGGCAGCTTGCGCAGCTGAATGAAGCGGAGTCGTATGGTGTAGAACATGCCCGTGCCGCAGAGCAGAAAGAGCAGAAGCCAGCCCCAGAGCACGCCGTTGACCGCATCGACAATCTGACTGATGAGTTCCATGAAACCTTCCTTCGAGCACACGGAGAGCGGTGCCGCTTCATCCGTGTCTCCGTTTCAGAGTACAAAAAAAGAGCAAATCCATGTGATTTGCTCCAGAGAAACGCTTAGGGATGAAGCGGCAGGTATGGTCGCGCGGCAAGATCCTAAGCTCTGTCCTTTGGCCTGAGAGTTTCGGCTTTCGCCTTGCACCTTCGGCACCCAAACGGGATTCTCCAGAGCTCCCTCCGCTGCTAGTCGGCCTTTTGGCGTTCAGGCAGTTTCAACGGGACCATGTTGCTTTCCTGAGAAAAGCGAAAAAAATTAGTATGAATGGTGCATGAATGTCAATCATTCGCCTGGGAATCATCCTATCTTTATTTATAATAATCGGTATTGTATTGCGACGATTCTCCGTATGCGAAGACGAGCGGTCGGAGCATTTTTTCTGAGTGCAGGATGAAAAACGGCCTGGGAACCGAGGGAGGGACGGGGAAGGCGTAGAAGTTTTCGTCGTCACCGCCTTGCACGTTTTTTGCTTTTCTGCAAAGGTGAATCCAAAAGACGGGAGGGACGTCATGCTGCCCACTATTTCGCCGCGCAGAGCCTATGAAATGATGAAAAAAGGAGAAGCGCATCTCATTGATGTCAGGGAAAGCTCCGAATACGCTGAAAATTTTATTCCGGAAGCGCGTCTTGTGCCTTTGTCCATTGCAAGGCTGTATCCGCTGAAGGACAGTGACGCGCCGGAAAAACCGCTGATTTTTTTCTGCCGTTCCGGGAGAAGGACGGACAAGGCTGCGGAAATGCTCAGCTCTCTGGCAGGAGATACGCAGGCATGGCAGATGGAAGGCGGTCTTTCCGGATGGCAGAAGGAAGGGCTGCCCGTTCGTCATGAAAAGGCTCCATTCCCTCTGTTCCGGCAGATTCAGATCGGAGCGGGAGCGCTGGTGCTTCTGGGCATTCTGGGAAGCTGGGTATGGCATCCCATGTTCTGGCTTTCCGCCTTCGTGGGGGCCGGTCTCGTGTTTGCCGGTGTGACCGGATTCTGCGGACTTGGGCTTCTGCTGGCCCGCATGCCGTGGAATAAGTAAGTTCTGAAAATTCCAAAAACAGGGCAGGAGCCCGCAGGAAGGGCCTGCCCTGTTTTTGTTCAGTGTGTCGTCAGACAGAAAGGACAGGAGATGCCGTCTCCGACCTCCGGTTCGCAGACGTCCGGCGGTCATGTTGAAGGTGTCGATACAAGCCCGATGTCAAAGGAAGGGAACTCCGGTGCGGGCAAAGGCCGGAAGTCGGATTTCAGAAACAGGAAGACCCCGCATGGCGGGGTCTTCCTCCGTACGGTGCGTCGCGCAGGAGGCTGCGAAGCGTTTTTTACCGGCGTTCCGTCTTATGAAGCGCGGCCGGATTCCATCAGCGCAGAGTGGGATCGAGTCTGTCACGCAGCCAGTCGCCGAGAATGCAGGCGGAGAGCGTTACGCAGAAGATGACGGCTCCGGGCGCGACGGATATCCACCATGCGTTGATGAGATAGTTGCGGCCTTCGCCGAGCATGGCGCCCAGACTGGTGAGCGGGGGCTGTATGCCCAGACCGAGAAAGCTGAGGGAGGATTCCAGCAGTACGGTGCTTGGGAAGTTGAGCGTAAACTGCACGATGAGCACGCCGATGATGTTGGGGAGAATGTGCTTGAAGTAGATTCTTAAGGGGGATGCCCCCATGACGCGGACGGCGTTCACGTAGCCGCGGGCCGAGGCCGACCGCGCCAGCCCTCGGGTGAAACGGGCGAAGCGCTCCCAGCCGTTCAGGCCCATGACGGCGATGAACAGGCCGAGGCTGTTGCCGAGAAAGGCCAGAATGGCCAGAGCAATGAGCACGAAGGGCATGGATGCCTGAAAGTCAATGAGCATCATGATGAACTCGTCGACCCAGCCTTTCTTGTGTGCGGCCAGAAAGCCGAGCGTGGTGCCGAGGGTGCAGGAAATGAGCGTTCCGGCAAAGGCAACGAGCAGACTGATGCGTATGGCGTAGAGAAGACGGGAGAGAATGTCCCGGCCCAGAAAGTCCGTGCCCAGCAGGCCGGACTTTCCTCCCAGCCAGACGGGAGGACTGAGCCGTGCCGCCAGATCCTGGGCAGCGTATCCAGCAGGAGCCAGCTGTTCGGCAAAGAGACCGCAGAGAAAAAGTACGGCAAGGAAGACTGCGCCCGCAACGACGAGCAGCGGGTAGCGGACGGGCGGTTTGCAGTGAAAGTCCTCATCTTCGGAGAGGTCGGGTTCCGTGTTCATGCCGCAGTGTTTTGGGGAGAAAAGTGAGGCATCACTGCGGGGAGTCGTCATTGCGGTAGCGGCCGATTCAGAAGCGTTGTTCATGGAAGCGTCCTTATGACGGGTCAGTTGGTGGTCCGTTCGGAGCGGATGCGGGGGTCAAGCCAGCCGTAGGCCGTATCCACCAGCAGGTTGCAGAGTATCATGCTGGCCGAGATGATGAGAACGATGGTCTGCACCACGGCAAGATCGCGGTAGTTCACGGCTTGTACGAGAAGTCTGCCTACGCCGGGCCAGGCAAAGACGGTTTCCGTGACCAGTGCGCCGCCGATGACGGCGCCGAGCTGAAGGCCGAGAATGGTGATGACCGGAATGGCGGCGTTGGGCAGAACGTGTCCGAAAATGAGGCCGGACGTGGAAAGTCCTTTGGCCTTTGCGGCGGTGACGAAGGGTTGTCCCAGAACATCGAGCACGGCGGTGCGCGTGAATCGCGCCACGATGCCTGCAGTGGCCGTGCCCAGCGTGATGACGGGCATGATGAGGTGCTCCGGCGTGGCCGAGCCGGAACTCGGCAACAGCCGCAGCTTGAGCGAGAAGAGCAGAATGAGCAGAATGCCCAGGAAGAAGTTCGGCATGCTGTAGCCCATGACGCTCACCGACGTGGCCAGCCGGTCGAGAAACGTGTTGCGACGGAAGGCGGCGCACAGTCCGAGGGGGACGCCCATGCACACGGAAAGGGCGAAGGCACTCAGGCCGAGCCGGAGCGTGGCCGGAATGCGTTCCGTAACCACGTCGAGGGCGGGGCGGGAATCTCGGAAGGAATAGCCGAGATCGCCGTGTCCTATGCTCACGAGATATTTGATGAACTGCTCATGCAGCGGCTTGTCCAGTCCCCAGGCGATGCGATAGGCGTCCTTGACTTCCTGAGGGACGTCATCCGGGAACATGATTTCCGTGGGATCGCCGGAAATGCGGAGAATGAGAAAGGTGAAGGTCACGACCAGAAACATGGTCATGAGGGCGCGCAGCGCCTTGCGCAGAATGTAGCGCAGCATGGTCAGATCTCCTTTGGCTCCGCAAGAATTTCGTTCAGTACGCGTCCCTGCATCCTCTCGGGCACGGGAACTCCGAGCAGCGCAAGCGCAGTGGGCACGATGTCGGGCAGGGCGGAGCGACACGACGCTTCATATGCCGGCCGTATGCCTGTTCCGCCCGCCAGAAGAAGGGGATGCATTTCACGGAAGAGCAGGCCGCCGTGAAAGCCGGTTTTCGTGGTCCCTGCCGGTACGCCCGGTCCGGACGCAGTTCCGGCCAGAGTGAAGCGTATCTGCGGCCCGAGAGGATGAGCGCAGTGCATAAGGCTCAAAGGGCGGACATCGGGCACCGGACAGTCATCCAGAAGCTTGTCGCTCAGAAAAAGTTCCGCACAGAGGGGGCGCAGCGCTTCGATAAGGGCTTCGATGGCCTCATTGTCCGGAGCGCCGTCGAAACGGGCGTGACCGCTTGCCGCATTCAGAAGACGGAAGGTCGTCTTGTTCCGGGTGGCGCTGACGGCCTGCCCTTCATGGGAAAGAGAAACGTCGAAACCGGCTTCGCGGAGCGCGGCGGGAATGTCGTGTCTTGCTGCAGCATCGGCCATGCCGTGGTCCGCCATGAAGAATATCTGCCAGCCTTGCCTGCGGCCTTCGTTTTCCCACCATTCAAGAATGCGTCCGCACTGATGGTCGATGTCGGAGAGTGCTTTGCGGTGCTGGGCGCTGCGGGTTCCGAAGAGGTGGCCCGCCATGTCCGGTTCCGGCAGCCAGCACAGGGCGGCATCGGGCGCATCGGAACGGATGTGGCCGAGCAGCACGGTAACGGTGTAGTCCAGAAGCTCGGAAGTATAGGTTCCGTCGTCGGCCCTCACTTCCGGTACGGGACCGAAACGTCGTACCATTTCATTGTGATGCTCCGGCGAAGAGCAGGCCTGCGGCGTGCGTACGGCCAGCCTGAGATGGCCGTGCAGCTTTGCGTCACGGTCGAGCAGCGTACAGCAGCCGTCCGAAGCGGCCGCTACGCTGAGCAGCGTTTTTCCGGCGCGGGCCAGCGTGGTTCCGAAATCCGGAACCGGCGCGCTGTCGGGAGAGGCGGCGGCAAGATATTTTTTCCACAGGCGCAGATCTTCGGGCAGTCCGCTGTTGAGCAGCGGGCCGCCTTCCGGCATGAACTGATAATTTGCCGTCAGCCCGTGCCGTTCGGGCCAGCAGCCGCTTACCAGAGAGGAGGCGCATACGCGCGTTTCACTGGGGAAGACGGAGCGTGCGTGGGGAACGCGCGTCCATGCACGGGAAAAAAGCCACAGATGCGGGGTGTCGCTCTCGCTGAGCATGTCGCTGCAGAAGGCGTCCAGAACGGTAATGAGAACGTGATGGCTCATGCGATAGTTCCTTATTCGGTGCGGGAGAGCAGCAGCGCAGGATCGTTGAGCAGCAGTGCTTCTGCGCCGAGAGCGCGGACGGCCTCGATGCGTTCGGGCGTCGTTTCGCCGCAGCCGGATGTTCTTGCTCCGGCCATGACCCAGAACGGCGTTTCCCCGGCAAGATGCACAAGATTCGGCCGACGCATGAGATCTTCCTCCCAGAAGCGGATGACGGTGCCGCCTTCGGTAAGAAAGGCCGGAATGTCGCGCACGTCTTCGAGAAATCCGAGAACGGGCCGCCTGGTATCCATGGAGCGCCACACATGCACCTGATCGATGGAGCGAAGCCCCAGCACGACGGCGTCAAGAGGCATGGCAAGGCGTTCCAGCAGCTCATGGATGAGCGGGAGCGAGGATGGAACCTTGACGTCGAGAAGAAGGCGCCCTCTGATGTTTTTCATCAGCTTCAAGGCATCTTCCAGGAGGCAGAGTTCGCGGCCTGCCTCATGCAGAAGCTTTCTGGCTTCTTCGAACGTCGTTTCCGCGATGCGTTCCGGTCTGCGGGCCAGACGAAGAAGGTCGGGATCGTGCATGCATACGGGGACGTTGTCGGTCGTGAGCCTGACGTCGGTTTCCACGGCGAACACGCCGAGATCGCATGCCGCGGCAAAGGCGGCGGGAGTGTTTTCGGGAAAACGGGAGGAGTAGCCTCTGTGGGCTATGGCAAGAAGGGAACGATTCATGACAGAGACTCCTGGAAGACGGAGCGGTCCGTTTCCGGATAATGGCAGGCGACGAGATGGACGGGTTCCGAAAAGGTACGGGAGCGGCGTATCCGCTTCAACTCCGGCGCGAGGCGACGGCAGCGTTCATGAGCACGGGGGCAGCGTTCCAGAAAACGGCAGCCGGGCTGGACGTCAAGAGGACTCGGCGGCTCTCCGCGCAGAGGAGGCGTCTGACTTCTGAGTCCGGGAACCGGAATGGGATTGGCTTCCAGAAGCGCCCGCGTATACGGATGCTCGGGATGGGAGAAGAGTTCATCCACGGGGGCTTCTTCCACGACTCTGCCGAGATACATGACGGCCACTCTGTCGCATACCGTTCTTACGACGCCGAGGTTGTGAGAAATGAAAAGATAGGAGATGCCGGTTTTCGCCTTCAGGTCGCCGAGCAGATTGACGACCTGAGCCTGAATGGACACGTCGAGCGCTGATGTGGGCTCATCGCAGACGATGAGCTTCGGACGGGTGATGAGCGCCCGCGCCACCACGGCGCGCTGCCGCTGTCCGCCGGAAAGTTCGTGCGGATAGCGGGAGGCCATGTCTTCGTTCAAACCGACCTGCAGGAGAGCTTCCGCCACGCGCTGCTTCAGCAGGCGGGCATCCTTTTCTCCGTGAATGCGCAGAGGCTCGGCTATCTGTTCTCCGATGGCAAGACGAGGATTGAGTGTGCCTGCGGGATCCTGAAAGATGACCTGAAGATTGCGTCTGAGGTGGCGCATTTCTTCCCGTCTGCGGACACGGGGAAGGGCTTCGTCATGCAGGCGTCGTCCTTCAAAATACACTTCCCCTTCCGTGGGAAGAATCTGGGCGCTGATCATGTTGCCCACGGTGGACTTGCCGGACCCGCTTTCGCCCACGAGGCCCAGCGCTTCGCCGGGCATGATGGAAAAAGATACGCCGTCCACGGCCCTGACTTCACGACGCGGGCCGAACAGTCCGAACAGTCCTTCGCGACCCGCCTGAAAGGTGCGGACAAGGTTGTCGGCGCGCAGCAGCGCATTGGTATGTTCCTGTTCGGTGATCATGACGGCATCCTACTCCCGATCTCGTTTCTGTGGAAGGTGCGGACAAGGTTGTCGGCGCGCAGCAGCGCATTGGTATGTTCCTGTTCGGTGATCATGACGGCATCCTACTC
>CALUTB010000104.1 GCA_944323575.1 uncultured Mailhella sp.
CTGAGGGACATGTGGTCGGCCCTTCAGAATCTGAACATGCGTCGCTGAAAGGACGCCTCTACGACCGTTTTCAGGAGTAACCAATGAGTTCTATCGTTGCTGTTCCTTCCGCCCTTCCCGGCGGCCTTGACGCCCAGATGGGCATGCATTTCGGCCATTGCGACATCTATACCATCGTGGAGATCGAGAACAATGCCGTCAAATCCGTCACTACGCTGGAAAACGTTCCCCATCAGCAGGGCGGATGCATGGCCCCCGTGCAGCATCTGGCATCGCACAACGTCAATGTGCTGCTGGCCGGCGGCATGGGAATGCGTCCCCTCATGGGCTTTCAGCAGGCCGGTGTGAAGGTCTTCTTCGCCGGTAATCACCTCACCGTGGGCAGTGCCGTTCAGGCCTTCATCGACGGTCAGCTCCAGCCCTTCGGTCTTGAATTCACCTGTGGCGGCGGCCACGCCCATTGATGAGGAGTCCGCATGGACATTCTCATAGTTTCTTCCCGCAACGCGCTCTGGCAGCAGCTGAAACCGGCCTTTGAAGGCCGCGGCGGTCTTGTCCGTACGGCGGCCACGCTGGAAGAGGCGCTGCAGGCGCTGCATGATCGGCCCGCCGCCCTCGTCGTGCTGGACATGGGTTCAGACCGGGAGGTGCTGCGTCATGCCGTCTTCCGCGTGCTCTCCATCGACGCCATGATCCATACCGCCGCCGTGAGTTCCATGGACGCTGAAGCATTCCATGACGCCATGGAAGGTCTCGGCATGCTGACATCTCTGCCGGAACAACCCACTGCCGGGGACATCGACAACCTTATGGACGCCATGGACAGACTTTCGGTCTGAACGATTTCTTGAATCAAACCTGCGATGCCCGATGTCCCGAGACAGGATACGCTCATACGTGCCATGTCCCGGGGCATCTTGATTTTCCCCGCATATCGACGGATGTCCCCACATCCACAAGGCAGGAAAAGCGCTATCCACGACTTCCCTCGTCGTCACTGCTCTCAGCGCACGAGCGTATTTCATCCTCCGAGTCAAAATTCATATAACAATTTGTAATTACATAATATTTTAGACATCACAATGCATAAAGTTTTCTTTTTGCGTTTTTAATTTGACATTGGTTTTCATTTTCATTATTTACGTTCCATCGCTGTTCATGAGGAAGTCCTCATAAGAACGGTAGGATCGAGTGCGGTCTTTTTTTTTGAAAAACAATTGAAAAAGAATTTCATTTTTATCAAGGAGGATTCCATGCCACGGATGAATCTTCGCCAGCTTGCTCCCGGGCAGAAGGCAAGCATCGTCAAAATTACCGCATATGGAGAACTCGGACGCCGCATTCGCGACATGGGACTGGTTCCGGGGATGTCCTTGCAGGTCATAGGGAGAGCTCCGCTGCGTGATCCGGTGGCGCTGCGTATTGAGGGATCCACCATAGCACTGCGCAACAGCGAAGCCGATTATGTCGACGTGGAGGTACGATGAGCTGTCCCATGTGTGAAAGAAAAGGGGAAACGGGCATGAGTTCCGTCTCCGGAGAAGAACTTCGGAACGTCATCCGCATTGCGCTCACCGGAAATCCCAACTGCGGCAAGACCACGGCCTTCAACGAATACACGGGCGCGCACCAGCATGTAGGCAACTACCCCGGCGTAACTGTGGAAAAGAAGGAAGGCTGGACCAGCTGCCACGGCCGCAGGGTGCTGCTCATGGATCTTCCCGGCACATATTCGCTTACCCCCTACTCCATGGAGGAACGCGTAGTGCGGGACGTTCTTGCTCCGGAAGATCAGGCGGAACGCCCGAGGGCCGTCATCAACGTCATTGACTCCTCCACGCTGGAACGCGGACTTTTTCTTGCCGTACAGATACGGGAACTCGGTCAGCCCGTGGTTCTGGCCTGCAACATGATGGATGAAGCCCGCAAGGCGGGGATCAGCATTGACCTGGAAAAACTTTCCGCACGCTTCGGAGTTAAGGCCGTTTCCACGGTGGCACGCAAAGGCGAAGGCCTGGACAGAGCTATGGAACTGGCCCTTGAAGAGGCTGAAAAAGGACAGAAACCATTTTCGATAAGCTACGGACCCGACATCGATCCCGCCCTTTTGACAATGACGAGGATCATTGAAGAGAAAAAGCTTCTCACGTCCCGTTACCCCTCGCGCTGGACGGCGCTCAAGATTCTGGAAGGCGACGACGTCATGATCGGACAGGTTCGGGATGCGGACGCTCCCGCCTCGCACGAGCTTGTCGCCATACGGGATACCCTTGCCTCTCATCTGGCCTCCACGCTGGAGACCACGCCCGACGCCGTCATTTCCGACTACCGTTACGGATTCATCAACAGCGTCCTTCGGGACGGAGTCGTCCGCAAGGACGACACCAAAGACCGTCTTGCCTTCACCGACAAACTTGACAAGGTCCTCACCAACACCATTTTCGGCCCCGTCATCATGCTGGCCGTGGTATATTTCATGTTCTGGACCACGTTCATCGTTGGGGCGTATCCGCAGGGTTGGGTGGAAGATTTTTTCGGCTGGCTCGGCGAAGTGATGACGGATATGCTGCCTGAAGGTCTTCTTCAGTCGCTGGTGGTGGACGGCATCATCGGCGGTGTAGGCGGCGTGCTCAGCTTCGTGCCGCTCATTCTCATCATGTTTCTCATTGTCTCCTTCCTTGAAGACAGCGGCTATATGGCGCGCATGGCCTATATGCTCGACCGGGTCATGAGGGCGTTCGGCCTGCACGGCTCCTCGGTCATGCCCTTCATCATTGCAGGCGGCATTGCAGGCGGATGCGCCATTCCCGGCGTCATGGCGACGCGCACCATGCGCAGCGAAAAGGAAAGAATGGCCACCATGATGACACTTCCGCTCATGACGTGCGGGGCAAAGATTCCGGTATTCCTCATGCTTACGGCGGCCTTTTTCGCGGACAACCAGGCCGGTATCATGTTTGCCGTCACCCTATGCGGCTGGATCATCGCCCTTCTGGTGTCACTGCTTCTGAGAAAGACCGTGTTCCGCGGCGAATCCACCCCCTTCGTCATGGAGCTACCGCCCTACAGAATGCCTACTCTGCGCAGCATTCTCACTCATACATGGGAAAGAGGCTGGATGTACATACGGAAAGCCGGAACCGTCATTCTGGCCATTTCCGTCATTCTGTGGGCGGCTCTGGCCTTCCCCGCACTCACCGAGGTACAGACTGCTCCCTTCGAAGCGGAAATTGCCTCGCTTGAAAGCCGTATTGCTCCGCTGAATGATGAAATCGATACACTGAAGGCCCAGCTTGAAGGCGCCGGCACCGATGAGCAATCCGTCATACGGCAGGCTCTTGATGATGCGACGGCACGCAGAGACGCCTTGGAAGCACAAAAGGCCGACACGGAAAACGCCCTTGCTTCCGAAGCCGTGCGCAATACCTGGGGCGGACGTATCGGTCAGTTTGTGGAACCCGTGTTCCGCCCGCTCGGATTCGACTGGCGCACAGACGTGGCCCTGATATCCGGAGTCGTGGCCAAGGAGGCCATACTGTCCACCATGGGAACGGCCTACTCCATAGGCGAGACCGATCCTGACGAACCCGACTCCCTTTCCGCCAGGCTGGCTGCCGATGCGGGATGGTCCAAGACCGTGGCTCTGTCACTCATGCTTTTCGTGCTTATCTACTCTCCCTGTTTCGTCACGCTCGTGGTGCTCAAAAATGAGGCGGGCGGATGGAGATGGCTGTTCTTCAGCATGGTGTTCAATACTGTTGTCGCCTATATCGTGGCCTACGGCGGTACCATCGTCGGCAGGATGCTCTGGGGCTAGATTTTTGACCGCCTGATGCGGTCGAACCATTCAAAAAGACCCGGGAAAGCAACATACTGCTTTCCCGGGTCTTTTCGTCGCTGTCTCCGCTCACCCGTGCTCCGCCACACACCTCTTTATTGCCGACAGAACCTCTGTGAAACAGGTCATTTTCACGCCTTCTTCCCCTTCAGTACAAAATTCGTTAGATTCTTCTCCATATCTTAAATGAATGTTCAAAAAAATGCCGCGCCGAGGTTCCTTCATGCACCGCATCTATCAGCTTTTTCCTGCTCTTGCGCACAGAGCCTTTTTCTGCTTCATCATAGGCCAGACCATCTCCATGCTCGGACAGTGGATGCAGAGACTGGCCATGAGCTGGCTGGTGTTCCGTCTGACGAAATCGGCCTTTCTGCTCAGCATCGTGGAATTCATGAGTCTTGCTCCGATTCTTGTGTTCGGACTCATGGCGGGGGCCTGGCTGGAAAGGCACGATCTCCGCAAGGCTCTCGTCACGACGCAGATACTCTGCATGCTGGAATCCGCCATGCTCACATTCTTCACCTTCACGAACACCGTCAGCTATCCCCTGCTCGTCGTGCTCAGTCTTCTGCTCGGCATCATCAGCTCCTTCGACATGACCGCACGCCAGTCCTCGGTATCCCTCATGGTGACGGATCAGACCGCCGTGAAGAGCGCCGTAGCTCTCAATTCCATGGCATTCAACATCAGCAAGCTCGTCGGTCCCTCCATTGCGGGCGTCGCCATCTACGCCTGGGGGGAAGGCATCTGCTTTCTCATCGCCACGGTTTCCTACCTGCCCATTCTTTATATGCTGCTCTTTCAGGTCCGTCTTCGTGAACGTACCCAAGGGACTTCCCGTCAGAACATGATCAGCGACATCAAAGAAGGTATCCGGCATATCCGCAGCGAAGTCTTTCTCCGCCACATCTTTCAGTTGCTTTTTGCGTACTGCTTCTTCGGACTGAGCTACAGCGTACTCTTTCCCATGTTCTCCACCGTCATTCTCGGCGGAGGTTCCCAGACCCTCGGATGGCTTTTCGGCGCCGTAGGCGCAGGAGCCTTCTGCGGCGGCGTGGTGGTTTCCATCTTCGTCGTGCTGAGACGCATTCCTTCCGTCATCGCCCGCACCACCATGCTTACAGCCGCAGCCCTCACCGTCTTCAGCTTTTCCGAAACGCTCTGGCTTTCCCTCGCCGCAGCCTTCTGCATAGGCTTCGGCGTCACCACCACGAACATCAGCACAAACACGCTCTGCCAGATGACCTCATCCGACGACTGCCGCAGCCGCATACTCAGTCTGTACATCATGTGTACGGCAGGCGTCGGCCCCGTAGGAGGACTGGCCTTCGGCGCTCTTGCCGACACCATCGGGGCGCCGCACACCATGCTTTTGTGCGCCGTCGTGCTCTGCACAGCCGTTCTGTGCTACTCGAGAAAGCTCAGAATCATACGCCACAGCCTCATGCAGAACATCCTCCATCACGACGCTGAGAGCCAAACCGGGCAGTCCTGAGCAAAATTCTTTCCGGACGGAGCCGTTCTGTGCATACCGCGGCTCTGCGGACACGACGGCAAAACACTTTCTCTTGACAGACGCCCTCAAAAAGGACTTCACTTCTTTCGTCTTTTTCCAACTATGCAGTCAGCACAAAGACTTCCCATATGAACGGCATATTTTCCGCCCTCGTCACCGTTTTCGGCATCATGTTTCTCGGCCTCTTCGTCGAACGCCGACGCATTTTTGCGCCTGCCATGGCGCTGTGTCTCAATCAGTTCGTGTACTGGGTCAGTCTTCCGGCCATGCTGTTCGATCAGATGTGTTCCATTTCCCTCACCAGTGAAACCGGTCCCTACATCTGGGGAACGCTCATCGCGTCCATACTCTGCTATGCGGCGGCCTATCTTTACTTTTCCGGCTTCTGGAAAACGCACCGCCCGGAAAGTACCGTACGCTCGCTCTCCAGTGTCTTTCCCAACGCGGGCTTCTTCGGTCTTCCCTTCGTGTTCATGGTCTTCCCGGACAACGAAACCGCGGCAACCGCCGCCATGCTCGGCGCTCTGCTCTATTCCGGAGTTCTGCTCATTGCAGACGCCACACTCGACATGCTTCATGCCTCTGGAGAAAAGCATTGCAGTACGACCCGGCTGATTCTCGGAGAACTCATCCACAACCCCATGCTTGTTGCCGCCGTCTTCGGTATCTGCGCAGGCCTTTCGGGACTTCATCTGCCCCGCGCCGTCATGAATATTGCCGACATGCTCGGATCCACGGCCGCTCCCTGCGCCTTGTTCGGCATGGGCATGGTACTTTCGGCCCAGCTTGCCGGCTCTCAGAGTGGAAGAGACGGTATAAGCCGCAAAAATCTCTGCATCATAAGTGTTTCCAAACTCATGCTCCAGCCCCTTCTCACTTTCCTTGTGCTGCTGATCGCCGGCTGCTCCGGCCTGACGCTTGCCGTGGGCGTCATCATGTCCGCCATGCCTACGGGAACGCTGGTCTATACCCTCGGCGAACGCTATCAGGCATGTCCCGCCGAAGCATCCATGACCGTCATCATGACGACGCTTCTTTCTCTCGTCTCCCTGCCTCTTGTCATGTATGTCCTCCGAATCTCGGGGATCGTCTGACCCGCTTCCGCCCTCTCTTGCTAAAGAAGAGCGAGAGCGTTATCATTCCCCCCGCCGATCTTCCGACGCCGCGCTCCGAGAAGCGTCCCGTCCGTTCCAGCAAGAAGGAGGTCTTCATGCCGGAGAATTACCTGCCCCCCATTCTTCCCTGCTCAACCTGCGGAGGCCACGAGCAGAAGCTGGAATCCTGTCTGCCTGCCGGTCGTCGTCATGAGCTCTGGCGGGTCGTATGTCCCTGCGGATGCGCGCTGACGCAGTGGGCCGTATCACAGGGTTCCGCCATCAGACTCTGGAATCGCTTTCTCGGCGAGGATCATCCGAGCTGATATTTCCTTTTTTCCATCGTTCACCTCACTTCCCACACGCGCACTGCGCCGCATGAACCATATGGCCACATCCCATCCCCGTCCCAGAATGCTCCTGGCCGATGCCCAGGGCCAGATATACGACGATCCCGATCTTCTCATGCTCTGCCGGAAAGGCAATGAGTGGACGCTGCCGCGTCCCGACGAGCTCATGCCGCTGCCGCCGGAAAGCGAACTTTTTCTTCTTCCCGGCCACCATGCCGCCGGTCTCGATCCGGAAACCGGCGAGACCGTGGAGGTGGAAGAACTGGCTGTGGCAGCATTCATTGCGCCCGCGCATACGCTGACCGGGCATCCCGTCTATGTTACGGACAAGGATGCCCCCACCCTGCCGCTTTTCGCCTACGCCGCCGTAGGCATGATCGGCGATCGTTTCTATGTCTGCGCCAAAAAGGTCGATGAGGATCCCCGCCAGATCTTCACCGGCATTCCGCAGAAAAAAATCAACAGGGCGGCCAGAGATCTCATGGCAAAGTATCCCCGCAACCGATTCATTCAGCATCTCATGCAGAACTGCGTGCTGAAATACGGTTGTCCCGCAGCCAAAAACCTCGCCATAGGACGATATGAGGCGCCCATTCCCACGTCGCGCGTATGCAACGCCCGCTGCGTGGGCTGCATATCCCACAAAAACGAAGATTCCACCATCTGCGCCACCCCTCAGGATCGCCTGACCTTTACTCCCACGGCGGACGAAATTCTGGAAATGATGTTCCACCACATGAAAAATGAGGAACATCCCATCTTTTCCTTCGGGCAAGGCTGCGAAGGAGAACCTCTTACCGAAGCCCCTCTGCTGCTCGAGGTCGTGAAGCGCTTCCGTTCCGAAGGAGGTCACGGAACCATCAATCTGAACTCCAATGCCTCCATGCCCGACGAAGTGGCGAAACTTGCCGAAGCAGGGCTCTCGTCGCTGCGCGTAAGCATGAACAGCGCAAGGGACGAGGTGTATCTCCGCTACTACCGGCCCCGCGGTTTCACCTTCGCCGATGTGCGCCGCTCCATCAGGGAAGCAAGCAGCCGAGGTGTGTTCGTGTCCCTGAACCTTCTGTATTTTCCCGGCATCACTGACTGCGAAGAGGAAATTGAAGCTCTCGTGGAGCTCATCAATACCTGCGGCGTGAGCTTCATCCAGCTGCGCAATCTGAACATAGATCCGGAACTGTACATGAACCTCATGGAAGGAGTCGCCTTCGGTCCCTCTGTGGGACTGGTGAACTTCCGCAAGCGGTTGAAAAAATATTGTCCCGGTCTGAAGTTCGGCTATTTCAACCCCTATGTGGGGGACGAGGCGGAAGAACGGCAGGATGGCTCAGCGGCACCGAATGAAAGCATCGTCAACGAAGGATGATTGTCGGCGCGTCGTCATGGATATCACCGCCCATCACGGCGGGCCGATTTTTCATGAGCATACCTTCTTCTGAACATCCGGCATACGGCTTTGCACACTTCACCCCGTCTTTCATTCATGTCCCCGCAGTTCTTTTCCTTCCGCTTCCCTCCGAAGGAAACCTGCGACTCATCGGTCAAAACGACATGTTTCTTCAGGCAGACCTCGGCGGTGAACTCCTCCCGGACGAAAGCGCAGCCGTACCGCAGGCTTCATCTTCAGATGGAAATTCTTTGCCATAATGTCAAGCGATGAATTCAAGAAGGGCAAAAAATAACCCCTCTCCACGAAGGAGAAAGGTCTTATCCATCATTTTTTTACTTTATATCTTCTGACAAGCCGGGCAGTACACGCTGCTCCTGCCGCCGATCACAGTGCGGCAGAGCGTTTTTCCACAGACTGGACAAGGTTCGCCGCCGTGTCCATAGACCTGTAAAAACGGTGTATTGCGGTAGTCCTGGCCTTTTGCCGCCAGATATTCCTTCGGCGTGATCTTGTTCTTTTCGACAAAGAAGACAAGCCGTTCTGG
>CALUTB010000105.1 GCA_944323575.1 uncultured Mailhella sp.
CAGAGCGCACGGATTTCATTTTACCAGGAGAGAACAGGCGTTGTTCCGACATGCCTGATACCGGAATAATGATAAAGGCATTTCCTGTGCTTCAAAAGGTGCCGGGAGAGAGAAGCCGTTCCGGGAATATTTGGCGGCTCCGGGCGTTCATGTCTGTGTCTGAAAAGCATTCAGAAAATGCATCCATGATGAACGAACGGCGATTAAAAGAAAAAACCCGTTGATAAAATCAACGGGTTACATTCTAAATGGCGGAGAGAGAGGGATTTGAACCCTCGATACAGGTTTATGCCCGTATACTCGCTTAGCAGGCGAGCTCCTTCGGCCGACTCGGACATCTCTCCGCGCAATGGAGCGCAGTGTTATACGCAACGGGGACATAGCTACACCAAGCGTCACGGCTTGTCAAGTCCCGGAAGCAGGGAAATATTGCGGAATCAGCGCATGTAGAGCGTACTCATGTCGATGATGCCGTGCACGCCGTCGGCATAGAAGGCGGTGCGCAGGCCGGTGATGCTGATGACGGCCACGATGGCCTGGACGAGTAGGGTGATGCGTCCCATGTGGGAGAGACCGATGACCACGCCGCTGAAGATGACGCCCATCCAGTAGAGCTGGGTCTGCATCCAGATGATGGCCGACTTTCTCATGAAGGGATCATCCCATGCGACACAGGGAGCGATGGCGGTGATGACGAGCATGATCCACAGGCAGATGCGAAGGGGCATGTAGAAGCGGCCGTAGCGGACGGAAGGATCGTCGGGTTCTCCCATCTGCTTGAGCTGGGCGAAGACGGCGCCGAGAATGACGGTGCAGAGGGGGAAGAGCAGGAACGGGAAGATGCCCGATGTGGAGAGAATGTCGCCGGGGACGGCGGCCAGAGCCTGGGACATGACGCAGACGGCGCCGGCGAGCCAGGCGACGAGACCGCAGACGGAGCAGCGTCTCATGGCTGCGAAGGCGCAGACGAGCAGCAGCAGACAGCCGGTCTGGGAGATGAGCATGGACGCGGAGCCGAGACCGCCGAAGGCGATCAGCGCGGCGACGGAGGCTGCCGCGGCGCAGACGGCGGAACTCTGCCAGGTGCGGGCGGAGGGAGAGTCTCCGTGATGCTCCTTCCACCATGCGAAGAAGGCCAGACCTGTGCCGAGCTGGGAGAGAACGGTGAAGAAGACAAGGGGCCAGTTGGTTATCATGGGAATCTCCTGGTGAGACGATGCGAGGTATGTGAAAAAAATGCCGGAAGGCGCTGCCTGATAAAAATGATTTTTAAGGTCGGAGTCAAGTCGTTCCCGTGATGAGGCCGGGATTATTTTCGATTATCATGCAGAAGTCGGGAAAGGCACGTTGTTTCAAGGACATCGGGTGAAGATTTTTTCTGCATGACGGGCATATGACGTCTCTATGACAGGGAAAGAAGCGGATGCGGAAGCATTTTGAATGTGCGGCGGGGGATGATATGAGACATGCAGACCGTCATGAGCCGGGATGGAAACGTCATTTTTCTGTGTTCTGCGGAGAGAAGGCATGCATGCCGGCAGGATGTGCGGAAAGGAAGGAAAGGGTGTTTTTCTGTCCGGAGCAGGTTTTCTGCATGGGAGGTTCGTGATCGTGGGGTATGATGAGGCGCGAGTCCGGAAGAGGCGGACCCGCGCGATCGGGAAAGGCGATGGTGGTGTCAGGAAGCGGCCTGCGTCCTGTTGTTTCCCCAGCCCTGCACGAGACCGATGAGCTGACCGGAGAGTATGACGGTGAGCAGGGAATAGCCGATGCGTTCAAAAGGAATGTAGGAGAGGGAGAGGAGCAGGACGATGATGTCGCTGACGAGATAGGGCCAGCGGATGTTCCAGCCCGTGAGGTGGGATATGCTCATGGCCAGGGCGTCGTCGCCGCCCGGGGCTCCCTTGGCGCGGACGCACAGGCCCACGCCCACGCCTACGAAAAGTGCTCCGGCGACGGAGGCCAGAAGAGGCAGATCCGCGATGCCCGGCCAGAGCGGAGGAAAGGATTCGAAGAAGGCGTAGAAGAGGGAGAAGCCGCTCCCTGCGACGATGGAATAGAGCACGAAGTCTCTGCCCATGAGCATCCATCCGAGCAGATAGCAGAGGGCGTTCATGACGAGACCCGACCATGCGGGGGATATCTGGAACCAGTGCTGGAGCAGCAGGGTGGCGCCGAGTATGCCGCCCTCGGTCACGCCGGAGAGGGAGTGGATGTTGTAGAGGCCGAAGGCCAGAACGGCGCTGCCGGTGAGATTGAGAAGGCACAGTCTTGGGGAAATGCCGGAAAGCATGGAGTTCTCCTGTGAAAAAGGAAAAAGGAAAAGGCCGTCCGCAATGGGACGGGAGAGTCGGGGAAGAGGACGTTGTGACGTCCGACAGGAGAGAAGACGGCGGAAGGATCCGTGCGTGAAGATGCGGCGCGGCGAATAGGAATCGCATGCCGACAGGCGCGCGTCCGGAAGAGCGGAAGATGAAGACGCCGCCGGCGTACCGGAGGGCGTGAGGACGACACGGCAGACGCTTCGGACCCTGTGCCGAAGCTTTCTATCTAGAGGAGGCTGCGCCAGTGGCGTTCGGCCATCATGACGAAGAACAGCCGGGAAAGAATCTGTCGATCATACCGCATGACGGAAGAGTATCCCAGACGACGAAGGAAAGCAAGCCGGAGAAGAAAAGGAACCGGAGTGCCGGCGCCGGAAGGCGGGAGAAACGACCGGGGCGGGAGGGAAAAGCGAAACCGGAAAAGGCCCGGACCGTCGTGAGGACGAGACTCTCATGCCGACCGCCTTGCGAACGGGACGGGTTGCTGATATCACGGTATCGTGCCTCGGATAAGGGGCATTTTTCTGTTTTTTGTGCATTATCATCGGTTTTCGACACACATGGATAAAGAATCGCTGCTCCGAAGGATGGAAGAGGAAGCGGGACTTGAGGTGTCCCGGGCCGGATCGGCCACGCTGGCGCGTCTGGCGGTGGAGGCGGTGCGCGCCGGTCGTCATGCGGCGGTGGCCGTGCGCAGTCGTGACGCGCTCGGCGTCATGCGCGGTCTGACCACGCTGTTCACGCCGTCGCTTTCCGTCGGTCATCCGGCCGGTCTGAAGTCAGGGGAGTCCGTCCGCAGTCAGGTGGAGGCGCCTCTCTGGGAGAGGCCGTGGGTTTTTCTGCCGCCGTTCGGCGCAAGAACGCTCAGCCGTGAGGGGTGGGCGGAACGTTTTGCCGTGCTGTACGCCCTGCGCACGGGAGCGGCGAAGGGCGTGGTGTTCACGGCAGACAACATGATTCCGCTGCTGCCGCCGGCGGACTTTCTCGACGGCCGTACCATGACGGTGCGCCGCGGGGAGGACATTGCTCCGGAGCTTCTGACGGAACAGCTTGCGGAGTGGGGGTATCAGCGGGTGCCCATGGTGGCGCACGCGGGGGACATGGCGCGACGCGGAGACATTCTCGACGTGCTTCCTCCGGGTTATGAGAAGCCGCTGCGTCTGGAATTTTTCGGCGACACCGTGGATGAGATGCGCGTGTTCGACTTCGTGACGCAGCGTTCCGTGGGACAGCTTGACGAGGTGACGCTTCTGCCGGTGACGCCGTTCGGCTTCGGGGAGGCGTGGAGGAAGGAGGTTCGCTCCTTCTGGAGAGCGCGTGCGAAGGCGGGCGGTCTGAGCGAGGCGTCGCGCAGCGCGTTGGAACACGCGCTGGAGCAGGACGACATGCGGGTGCTTCCCGGATGCCTGTATGCCGGGGCGACGTCGCTGGACGATTGGCTTGCGGCGGACACCATGTGCTTTCTGCCGGGGCGCCGTGAACTGCGCGAGGAGCTGGACGAGACGGAACGACGTTGGCGGGAGCATATCCGGGTGCAGTCGGAGGAAACCAGTCTGGTGCAGCCCGCGCATATGGCGATACGGGACGCGGACGCGGCGGAAAACGCCTTTCTGAGTCGTCCCCGACTGTATGCAGAACCGCTTCTCATGGGAGCGGAGCAGAGCGGTGAGGATCTTCAGGAGCGGACGCTGCACTCCTTCGGGGAGCTTTTTCCGGGCCGTACGGAGCAGGACCGCCCCTGGCAGCAGCTTTCGGCCGGCCTGAAGAGCTGGACGGCTTCGCACAGGCAGGTGGTGCTGGCGTTCGCGTCGGAGCGCGGACGGCGGAAGTTTCTGAAGCTTGCGGAGCAGGACGGCATATTGCCGTCGCTGCGCTACGATCCCGAGGGACGGGGGCTGTACGCGGTGGTGGCGCCGTATCGTCAGGGGGCGGAACTTGTCTGGGACAGCTGTCTCGTGCTCGGCGAGGAAATACTGCAGCCCAAGGCGGAAAGTTCGCGTCGGGTGGCGTCCGGAGCGTTCCGCGGGCTTGACCGGTACGACGATCTCAGAGTCGGCGATCTTCTGGTGCACCGCGATTACGGCGTGGGACGCTTCGGCGGTCTGCACCGCATGAGCCCCGGCGGTTCCGGCGTGGACAACGATTATCTTCTGCTGGAATACGCGGAGGGCGCGAGGCTGTATCTGCCGGTGGACCGTCTTTCCGTGGTGCAGAAGTTCAAGGCCGACGGCCCGCCTCCGACCCTGGACAGACTGGGCGGCACGTCATGGACGAACAGCAGGGAAAAGGCGCGCAGGGCGGTGGAAAAGGTGGCGGCCGACCTCATGCAGATGTATGCATGGCGCAAGGTGGCCAAGGGCTTTTCCTATTCTCCCGTGGGTGAGATGTATCACGAGTTCGAGGCGACGTTCGGCTTCGAGGAGACGCCCGATCAGGCGCGCGCCATACAGGAGGTGTTTCAGGACATGGACAAGCCCGTGCCCATGGACCGTCTGATCTGCGGAGACGTCGGCTTCGGCAAGACGGAGGTGGCACTGCGGGCGGCGTTCCGGGCAGCCTGCGACGGCAGACAGGTGGCGCTTCTGTGTCCGACGACGGTGCTCGCGGAACAGCATTATCAGACGTTCCGTTCCCGCATGGCGGGTTTTCCCGTGAACGTGGGACTTCTCAGCCGTTTCGTGCCGAAGGCAAGACAGAGGGAAACGCTGAAGGCCGCCGCCCGGGGGCAGATAGACATACTCATAGGCACGCACCGGCTGCTGTCCAAGGATGTGCAGCTGCCGAATCTGGGGCTGCTCATTTTGGATGAGGAACAACGTTTCGGCGTGCGTCACAAGGAAAAGCTGAAGGAGCTGCGCAGGAACGTGGATGCGCTTACGCTGACGGCCACGCCCATTCCCCGCACGCTGCAGCTTTCTATGTCCGGCATACGCGAGCTTTCGGTGCTCGAAACCGCGCCCGCCGAGCGCAAGCCCGTGGCCACGGCCATCATCGACAGGGACCGCGGAGCGATCCGGCAGGTGATGCAGCGTGAGCTGGACCGGCAGGGGCAGGTGTTTTTCGTGCACAACCGCGTGCAGACGCTTCCCCGGACGGCGGCCATGGTGAAGGAACTCGTGCCGGGCGCGCGCGTGGGCATGGCGCATGGTCAGATGGCGGAAAAGGAGCTGGAGGAGACCATGCACCGGTTCTGGCACGGGGAGCTGGACGTACTGGTCTGCACGGCCATCGTGGAGTCCGGTCTGGACTTTCCCCGCGCGAACACGCTCATCGTGGATCAGGCGCAGATGTTCGGTCTGGGGCAGCTGTATCAGCTCCGGGGACGCGTGGGCCGTTCCGACAGACAGGCCTATGCGGTGTTCGTGGTGTCCGACGTGGAGCATCTTCCGTCGCTGGCCAGGGAAAGACTGCGCATCATTCTGGAGATGGACTATCTCGGCGCGGGCTTCCAGGTGGCGATGGAGGATCTGCGGCTGCGCGGCGCGGGCAACATTCTCGGCGAGGCGCAGTCCGGTCACATGGCGCGGGTGGGACTTGATCTTTATCTGGAAATGCTGGAAGACGCGGTGGCGAAGCTCAAGGGCGAGGAGGAACTGCTGCGCACGGAGACGGAAATCAATCTCGGCATCGCCGCGCACATTCCCGACACCTACATCGAGGATGCCCATGAGAGGCTGAAATATTACAAGATGCTCACCTCTTCGGTGGACGCCGCGGCAAGGGAGAACGCGGAGCTGGAAATACGGGACCGTTTCGGCCCGTTCCCCGAAGCGCTGGAGACCTTCCTTGCGGTGCTCTCGTTCAAGGACAGCGTCAATGCGCTGGGCGTGGCCCGCGCGGACATCTTGTCCGACCGCGTCCGGGTGACGTGGGCGGACGGACAGAAGAAGGTGCAGCCCGAGTCCGTCGTACAGCTGGTTCTGGCGCACAGAAACCGCATCCGTCTTCAGCCCCCGGCCACGCTGGAGCTGTCGTTGTCGGCGGAGGGAACGGCCGCGCGGAAACTGGAGGAGGCCCGCGCTCTTCTGGAGGGACTGCGCCGCTGACGGGACGACATCGGTCGGGAGTGGCGCAGAGGCGTCCTTCCGGCGGAAAGGCATCGTCCGTGCGATGTGCGGAACTATCCGCATGCCTCATTATAATTTGCTCACCGTTCTTTTTTCGGGACGGAAAACACACTGACGAAGCGTTGCCAGTGTGGAAAAAACAGGCTATAAACAACCATCATAACGAATATCAGGAGTGTGCTGTTTTGCGTACCCTTTTCATATCTCTCGCCTGCGCGGCGTCGCTTCTGTCGGCGCAGCCCGTGCTTGCCGTTCCGGTTTCCCGCATCGTCGCGGTGATCAACGGCGACATGATCACCGCCAGAGAACTGGACAAGGCTGTTCAGCCCGAACTTGCCGGGCAGAAGGTCGATCCCGTGAAGAACCCCCGGATGGCGGCCGAAATCCGGAAGGCCGTGCTCGACCGGATGATCAACGACAAGATTCTTCTTCAGGAGGCGGACAAGGAGGACATCAGCGTGTCCGACGCCGATGTGGACGCCGTCCTCGATCAGATCGTCAAGGACAGTCAGCTCGACCGCGACGTCTTCTTCAAACAGATGGAGAAGGAGGGCATGTCCGAACAGATGTTCCGCGACAGGCTCTACGTGCAGCTCGTGTCCCAGCGCCTCATGGGGCGCAACGTGGTGAACAAGGTGGTCGTCACGGAGGATGAGATCAACGACTATTACCGCAGGAACATGGCGGGATTCGCCTCCGGCCGCGCAAGGGTGGCCATGCTGATCTATCCCGTGGATGCCGACGCCGAGAAATGGGCCGCGGACATCGCCTCCGGCAAGGTGTCCTTTGCCGACGCCGTGCGGGCCGTGTCCATCGGTCCGAATCCTCAGGACGGGGGAGATCTCGGCTTCATGGAACTTTCCGACATGGCGCCCGGCATGATGGAACAGGTCTCCCGCATGAGGAAGGGAGACGTGTCTCCGCTGTTCGCCATGAACGCCAACAAGGTTCAGATCGCCCTTCTCGACTTCGAGGAAGCGGAAAACGCGGATCACAGCAACGCCGTTCCCGATTCCGAAACCGCCGCGCGCATTGAACAGATTCTGCGCCGTCCCCGTCTGCAGGAACGATTTGAGGAGTATACCGCGCAGCTTCGGGACAAGGCGCTCATCGACATCCGCAACTGAGGCGCTCTATGACTCTGGCAGAACTGGGAGCAAAGCTCCGTGAGGCCCGCGAGGGCCGTGAAATGAAAGTGGCAGACGTAGCCGACCGTCTCAAGATTCCTGCACGCATACTTCAGGGCATAGAAGAAGGCTCCGACCGTGTGCCCCGCACGGTTTATGTGCATCATTTTATCAAGGAATATGCCCTGCTTCTGGGTTTTGCCCAGGACGAGGTGACGGAATGGCTCCGTTCCCTGGAAGGCTTTGAGAACATTTCCCGTCCGGTCATTGCGGACAATGCCACCTACACGTCCGTGAAGCCGAGCGTGCTTCCGGTGATCATCGGCGGCGTGTTCAAGGTGGCGCTTGTCGTGGCGCTGGCCTGCGGCGCGTACATGGCCTATGTGCATTTTTTCGCCGCAAGGGATTATGAGAACGCTCCGGCGATGTCCGACGCATCTTCGACGGGTGCGTCCGTGCCCACATGGGGAACGCCGACACCCATGCCTGCGCCTGAGCCCGCGGCACAAAGCGCGGCCGTCATGCAGGAGAACGGCGTCGAACAGATGCCTGCGGATCCCGCCGCAACCGACACTGCGGCCGTTGCCGAAGCGCCTGAGGCCGGAACCGAGGACGTTTCCGCTCCCGCTGCCGCCGCACCGGCGTCCGGCAATGCGGTGCAGCAGCCTGCCGCTCCCGCGGTGGAAAACGCTTCTCCGGACCAGCAGCCTTCCGCCGCGGCTCTTCCCGACGGCATGCATCAGGTGGAGATCATCGCGGATACGGGCGACTGCTGGATGGGCTTTGAACCGGACGGCAAGAAGCAGCAGCGCACGCTGCGCAAGGGCGACACCTTCTCCATGACCTTCCGCGATTCCCTGGTCATCCGGCTCGGCAACGCCAGAGCCGTGCGCATCATCTACGACGGACGGGAGCTGGAACGCTCCACGTCTCCGCGCGTGGTGACCATGAACTTCCCCTCCGACGTCCGGTAGCGCGGCGCGGGAAAAGGAAGGATGCGGCGTCCGCTGCACGGGAGCCTTTCCGTGCTGCGCGCGGAGAAAGGACGTCTTTTCCGGTCGTTTCCGGCGCAGGCCGCGGCGGACGGAGCACGGTCGGAAGCCGGGGAGTTTTCTTCGTCCCCGGGCGTGAACGGAATAAGGATGCGTTTAATGAGCGCCGCACATCGCCGCGCGGCGGCAGTGT
>CALUTB010000106.1 GCA_944323575.1 uncultured Mailhella sp.
AAATGTTCGTGGGCGTGGGCGCCTCGCGCGTGCGCGATCTTTTCGCGCAGGGCAAGAAGAATGCCCCCTGCCTGATCTTCATCGACGAAATCGACGCCGTGGGCCGTCAGCGCGGCGCGGGTCTCGGCGGCGGTCACGACGAACGCGAGCAGACGCTGAACCAGCTGCTCGTGGAAATGGACGGCTTCGAATCCAACGAGGGCGTCATTCTCATTGCGGCCACCAACCGTCCGGACGTGCTTGATCCGGCACTGCTGCGTCCCGGCCGCTTCGACCGGCAGGTCGTGGTCTCCACGCCCGATCTGCGCGGACGCGAACGCATTCTTGAAGTGCACACCCGCCGCACGCCTCTGGCCAAAGACGTGAATCTCACCGTTCTTGCCAAGGGTACGCCCGGCTTCTCCGGCGCGGATCTCGAAAACCTTGTCAACGAAGCCGCGCTTCAGGCAGCCAAGCTCAACAAGGACCGTCTCAACATGTCGGACTTCGAGCACGCCAAGGACAAGGTGCTCATGGGCAAGGAACGCCGCAGTCTCATCCTCAGTGACGAGGAAAAGAAGATCACCGCCTATCACGAAGGCGGGCACGCGCTTGCCGCCAAGCTGCTGCCCGGCACGGATCCGGTGCACAAGGTGTCCATCATCCCCCGCGGCCGCGCCATGGGCGTGACCATGCAGCTGCCCGACGAGGACAGGCACGGCTACTCCCGCGACTTTCTGCGCAACAACCTCGTGGTGCTGCTCGGCGGCCGCGTGGCTGAAGAGATCATCATGGGCGACATCACCACGGGCGCGGGCAACGACATCGAACGCGCCTCCAAGATGGCCCGCAAGATGGTCTGCGAATGGGGCATGAGCGAAAAGATCGGTCCGCAGACCGTGGGCGAGCACGAAGAGGAAGTCTTCCTCGGCCGGGAATGGGGCCATACGCGCTCCGTGAGCGACGACATGGCCCGTCTGGTGGACAGCGAAGTCAAGGCTCTCATCGACGAGGCCCGCGAACGCTGCCGTACGCTGCTGACCGAGCACATCGACATGCTGCACGCCATTGCCAACGCCCTGCTGGAACGGGAAACCATTTCCGGCGAGGACATCGACATCCTCATGAAGGGCGAAAAGCTGCCTCCCTTTCAGATCGACGGACAGAATCCGGGCGAATTCCGCATCGAGGCCGAAGAGAGCACCAACAATGCGCACGAGACGGACGGCAGTCACTCCGGCAACGGCGGTAACGACGCCGAAAAAAGCGGCGCCGCAGAGGCGCATGACACGGACGGAAACGGCGCCGCAGACGAAGACAAAGCGCCTGCTCAGGCCCCGAAGGAAGAAAACGTCGTGAACGGCGGGTCCGCTTCCGGCGACGAGCCTGGCAGGAGCGACAGGTAATGGATACGGTCTGGATGCTTCGAAACGGGGCATTCAGCCCTGTTTCCTCCGAAAAACAGGGCGGTACGCCGTCGCGCTTCACGCTGTGGGGCGTGGTGAACGTAACGCCCGACTCGTTTTTCGACGGAGGCAGGCACCCCTCGTTTGAAAGTGCCTTCTCGCACGCCAGACGCCTTGCGGCCGACGGCGCGAGGATTCTCGATCTCGGCGGAGCGTCGTCCCGTCCCGGCGCCGGCGACGTGCCCGTGGAGGATGAAATGCGCCGCGTGCTGCCTCTCGTGCGCGCACTGTCCGAGGGACGCGGCCGGCGCACGCCTCCGGACACGCTTCTCTCGGTCGATACCTGGCGCGCCAAGGTGGCGGCCGCGGTGCTTGAGGCGGGAGCCGACATCGTCAACGACATCTCGGCCTGCCTGTGGGAGCCGGAACTTTCGGACGTGCTCGCGCAGTACCGTCCGGGCTACGTGCTCATGCACTGCCGCCGCGGCGCCACGCCCGGCACCATGCAGAACGATCCTCATTACGACGACGTGGTCGAGGACGTCATGCGCTTCTTCGAAGAACGCATGAACGCCATGGTCAAGGCCGGTCTGCCCGAACAGAACATCATTCTCGATCCGGGCATCGGCTTCGGCAAGAGCGCGGAGCACAACTGTCTGCTGCTTTCGGGCATGGAGCGGCTGTTCGGCTTCGGTCGTCCCGTGCTTCTCGGCGTGTCCAACAAAAGTCTCTTCGGCGACCTTCTGGGGCTCGACGTCAACCGGCGCATCGAGTCCACCAACGTCTGCTCCGCCCTGCTGGCCGCGCGCGGCGTCACTCATCACCGTGTGCACGACGTGGCCTCCGCAAGACGGGCGCTGACCCTCGCAGAACACTTCACCCCCTGGAAAGACTGATATGTTCGTACTGGGACAGTTGACATTCGGCTGGCGCGACCTGCTGGACATCCTCATAGTGGCCATACTCTGCTACTACGGCATCCGCTTCGTGCGGGGCACGCGCGCCATGGCGGCCCTGAACGGTCTGCTTCTGCTGCTCGTCCTGTACGTGGCTGCGCAGTTCCTCGGGCTGTTCACGCTGACGTGGCTGCTGCAGAACGTGTTCAGTTCTCTGTTCCTCGTCGTGGTCATCCTGTTCCATCCGGACATCCGGCAGGCCCTTTCCAACATGAACTTCCGGCATCTTTTCCGTCGCAAGGGCAACGTGCGCACGGAAATGATCAACACGGTCAGCCGCACGGCCTGCGCGCTCGCCGCCCGCAGAATCGGTGCGATCATCGTCATCGAGCGCAACGTGGCCCTCGGCGACATGACCGAAAGGGGCGTGACCATCGACGCCGTGGTCTCGCAGGATCTGCTGTCCACCATCTTCTTTCCCAACACGGCGCTGCACGACGGCGCCGTGATCATCGGCCACAACGACCGCGTGGTTGCGGCAGGATGCGTGCTGCCCCTCGCCAACGTGGCGCGTCAGCATTTCGGCACCCGTCACAGGGCGGCCATCGGCATCACGGAAGTGAGCGACGCCATTTCCATCGTGGTATCGGAAGAACGCGGAGAAGTGACCCTAGCCCAGGACGGTCATCTCTCCAATCCCCTGAACCAAGAACGCCTGGAACGGATACTGACCAATGTCCTTAATCAGTAACAGCCGCCTGCAGACCGTTCTGTCCGTCCTGCTGTCCCTGGTCATCGCCATGGGACTGTGGTATCTCGTCGTCGGACGCGACCATGTGGAAACCCAGGTGGAACTGCGCGTGGAATACCGCGGTCTGCCCGACGGTCTCATCGTCCGCGAAGGCATGGTCAATCACATTTCCGTGCGGCTGCGCGGCTCCGCGGAGCTTCTGCGCAATCTGCACTCGCGCGATCTCGTCTACACGGTGGATCTTTCCGGCGTGCAGCGCGGCGCCACGGCCCTGCCGCTGGCCGTGGATTCCATGCCCGACTTCAAGGCCTTCGAAATCCTGGAAATCATGCCGAGCCGTCTCGTCATCGAGGCCGACGCCCTTACCGAACGCGTCGTTCCCCTTGAAAACAAGATGCTTCCGCTGCCTTCCGATTCCCCCTATCTCATCTCGCACGCCATACTCGAACCGTCATTCGTCACCGTGAAGGGAGCGGAAACGCAGGTCAATTCCCTCGACCGCCTCATCGTGGTCTACGATCCCACAAAGAACGCCAGCGAAGGCCCGCACGAGGCAAACGTGGCCATCGTGGCCCCGCCGCAGGTGGAAATCACGCCGCCCGTGACCACTCTGCGCTATTCTCTGGATCTCAAGACCGAGAACGTCACGCTCACCCGTCCCATCCAGCTCGACAACGATGACGAAGGCTGCAGCGTACGTCCCGACAGCGCGAAGGTGGAACTTTCCGTGCCCGAAGCCCTTGTCGACGACCGTGACTATCTCGACGCCGTGCGCGTCATCGTGCGACAGCCTGCGGACTTCACGCCCGGCGACAGCGCGGAAGTCACGCCCATCGTCATGCTGCCCTCCGGATCGGGACTCATATCCATCGATCCGCCCACCGTCATGCTCCTCAGCCGCACCGACATCGGTGCCGAAAGCCATGAATGGACCCCTGCCGAAAGCATCTTCTCCATGCCCGTCAACGGCTTCGACATGAACCTTCCCAGTCTGAAAATCAACGACAGCTTCTCCCTGAGCGACATCAGTCTGCCCTCGGCGCCGCTGCCGCAGCCCAATGAAATCAAGGTTCAGCCCATGCAGCCCGAAAAATCCGCGTCCGCAGACTCCGGCTCCGAGGCTCCGACAACCGACACAGCCGCCTCCGCATCCGGAACGACGGCCGACACCGCAACGGTTTCCGACGACGGCTCCACCGCACCCGTCGCGGAAACTCCCGCAGAAACGCATCAGGAAACACAGGATTAGTCATGTCTGAACGTCTTTTTGGCACCGACGGTCTGCGCGGCCGGGTCAACACCTATCCCCTCACCGCGGAAATGGCCCTGCGTCTCGGCCTCGCCGCGGGCACCGTCTTCCGCTCCGACGAATGCCGCCGCAAGGTCATCATCGGCAAGGACACGCGTCTTTCCGGCTACATGTTCGAATCCGCGCTCACGGCAGGTCTTTGCGCCGCCGGCATGGACGTCTATCAGGTCGGTCCCCTTCCCACGCCCGCCATCGCCTTTCTGACCCGCAACATGCGCGCCGACTTCGGCGTGGTGATTTCCGCCTCGCACAATCCCTACCACGACAACGGCATCAAGTTCTTCGACCGCGAGGGCTTCAAGCTGCCCGACGATGTCGAAGACCGCATGTCGGCCCTCATTCTGGACAAGGACCACGAATGGGACTATCCCGCCTCCAACAAGGTGGGACGCGCCTACCGCATCGTGGACGCCTCCGGCCGCTACATCGTGTATCTCAAGAGCAGCTTTCCCCAGCAGCTCACGCTGGACGGTCTGCGCGTGGTCATCGACTGCGCCAACGGCGCGAACTACAAGGTCGCGCCCCTCGCCCTTGAGGAGCTCGGCGCTGAAGTCTTCCGGCTCGGCACGTCGCCCGACGGACTGAACATCAACTATCAGTGCGGCTCCCTCCATCCCGAAAATCTGCAGGCCAAGGTGCGCGAAGTACGCGCCGACGTGGGACTCGCCCTCGACGGCGACGCCGACAGACTCATCGTCGTCGATGAAAAGGGACGTCTCCTCGACGGTGATCAGATCATGGCCGTCTGCGCCGATGACCTCATGAAGAAGGGCAAGCTCAACAACAATCTTCTCGTGGGCACGGTGATGAGCAACATGGCCCTCGAAGTGTTCATGAAGGAACGCGGCGGACAGCTTCTGCGCACCAAAGTCGGCGACCGCTACGTCATCGAGGCCATGCGTCAGCACAACGCCATGCTCGGCGGCGAGCAGTCCGGCCATCTCATCTTCCGCGAATACGGCACCACCGGCGACGGTCTTCTCGCCGCACTCCAGATTCTGCGCATCATGCGCGAGACGGGGTGTCCGCTCTCAAAACTGGCCGACCAGCTCAAGCTCTTTCCGCAGAAGCTCGTCAATGTGAGCATCTCCCGCAAGATTCCCTTCGAAAAATGCGAAAAGCTCATGGCTGCACAGAAGGAAATCGAGGAAAAACTCGGCGACTCCGGCCGTGTGCTCCTGCGCTACTCCGGTACGGAAAACCTCTGCCGCGTCATGGTGGAGGGCAGAGACGAGGAATTCGTCCGCCGCGCCGCCCGGCGTCTGGCCGAAGTGGCCGCCGAAGAACTGCGCTGAACCTTCTTCCTCCGCGACGGGGAACGACGGCTTCCCCGGCGCGACTCATTCCGTCATCCGCATGTCGAAGACGGTCCGCGTCCGAAACGCCGCAATTTCCGACGCAGAACCGCTCCGAACCGTGCGGCCCGCACGGATCGGGGACGACGATGCCGTCGCAGGACAGAATACAGACCGCACATTTTCGTCAGGGGACAGTATGGCTTTTGAAATCCGTCAACAATTCAAACTGAGCCAGCAGCTTCACATGACTCCCATGCTCAAGCAGGCCATCTCCCTGCTTCTGTTCTCCCGTCAGGAGCTTGTGGAAGCCGTACAGCGTGAACTTCTGGAAAATCCCTTCCTGGAGGAAAAGGAAGTTGAAGCCGCTCCCGCGGCCGACGCCGCTCCCGAACCCCGCAAAAGCGGCGAACAGGACGAAGCCTGGCCGCAGGAAGAAGTCGCCCGCAGCGCGGAATGGGAGGAATATCTCGGAGAATTCTCCAGTCAGTCCCGCGTGGCCCAGCAGGAATTCGAAGCCGCCGAAGAGGACGGCAATCCGCTGGAAGCCTGTCATGCCGCCGAACCCAATCTGGAAGCCCATCTCATGGGTCAGCTGCTGCTCTCCCCCCTCACGGAACGACAGAAGTCCATCGGCGAGTGCATCATCGGCAATCTGGACGAGACCGGCTATCTCACCGCCACCGACGAGGAAATCGCCGCCCTTGCCGGCGTCGAACCTTCCGAGGTCCCGCCCGTGCTCAGCGCGGTGCAGAACTTCGATCCCGTGGGCGTGGCGGCACGCACCCTGTCGGAATGTCTGCTCATCCAGCTGCGCGCCGAACACTACGACCGCGATCCCATCCTGGTCAGTCTGGTGAAGGATCACCTCGAAGACCTCGAAAAACAGCGCTACAAACCGCTGCTGCGCCATTTCCACATCGACCTCGAAACCCTGAAGGAATACATCTGCATCATCCAGAGTCTGGAGCCGAAGCCCGGCGGCGGACTCAGCGGCAACGCGCCCTGCTACGTCAGCCCCGACATCTTCGTGCGCAAGGTCAACGGCGAGTTCGTCATCGTCATGAACGACGAAGAGCTGCCCCATCTTCAGCTTTCCCCGCTCTCCGAAGAGCTGGCCGCCCAGAACCGCTCCAGCGAGGAAAAGGACTACATGAACGACCGCCTCCGTTCCGCGGTCTGGATCATCCGCAGTCTCGAAGAGCGGCAGCGCACCCTCTATCAGGTGATGGAGAGCATCGTAAAGCATCAGCGGGAGTTCTTCGAATACGGCGTCTACAAGCTGAAGCCTCTCGTGCTCAAGGACATAGCCGAAGACATAGGCCGCAGCGAATCGAGCATCAGCCGCATCACCACCAACAAGTACGTGGGCACGCCGCACGGCATCTTTGAGCTGAAATACTTCTTCAACAGCGGACTCACCTCCAGCGACGGCAGCCAGGTCGGCTCGGAAAGCGTAAAGGCCCGCATCCGCTCCCTCATCGAAGGGGAGGATCAGGCCCATCCTCTGTCCGACGAGGAAATCAGCGTCCGGCTCAACGACAGTCTCGGTGTGAAGATCGCCCGCCGAACCGTGGCCAAATACCGCGAGGAAATGGGACTGCCCTCCTCCTCCCGCCGGAAAAAGCATCTCTAGAGCGCGTCCGGCATACTCTCCGCATACGTTCCGCCCGCGTTGTGCAGATGCAGGGACAGACGTCCCGGCGCCGCTGCAAGGGGCATCACGCGCGCACGCTCTTTCATGAGGAACGTCCTGCCGGCTCCTTCGGACGCGCACAACCGGCGCCTCTTCCGTGACGACGCAGACACGCCTTGCGCATCCCGGCCTCTCTCCGGACGCGGCCGCGCATCTTACGGCGTCCGCAGTCCTTCCGCCGACGTGCTTTCCCGTCCGCCCTTTCCGCAACGTCCGTACCGGGACTCCGTCGCCATGCCGCATATCCTGCGCACTGCCTTGTGCACGACTCAAAAAAAAGAACAAGCATTGTACACAGTTTTGCGCTATTGTAAACCGCGCCGTCCGAGAATCGTCGTTCCCCCTCCGCCCACAGGAAAACACATTTTTCGATTTTCATACGTCAACTTATTGTATTACTTACTGATATTATCCGTTCATCATCGCCGTCCGCACGAAAACATCCGTTTTTATGATCCTTCATGATTGCACATAATCGTAAATTCTTATAAGCTTCTCTCCATCTCTTTCACACGAACCTGTGTTTCTGCAATCGGAGGATCGTTATGAAGCTTTCCCGCGTGCTCACATCTGTGATGATGGCCGTCATGGCCTGCGGCCTCGCCCTTCCGGCCTCGGCTGCCGACCCCATCAAAATCGGCGTGTATCTGCCCCTCACCGGTCAGAACGCCTTCGGCGGACAGCTCGAACTTGACGGCATCAAGCTCGCCCAGCAGGCCGCTCCCCAGGTACTCGGCCGCGACGTGGAGCTCATCGTCGTGGACAACAAGTCCGACAAGGTGGAAGCCGCCAACGCCGTGAAGCGTCTCGTGGAACGCGACAATGTTTCCGCCTACATCGGCACCTACGGATCCTCCCTGGCCATGGCCGGCGGCGAAGTCGGCGAAAAGGCCAAGGTTCCCGGCGTGGGCACCTCCTGCACCAGCCCCCTCGTCACCCAGGGCAAGAAATACTACTTCCGCGCCTGCTTCATCGATCCCTATCAGGGCGCTGCCGCCGCATCCTACGCCTACAAGACCCTCGGCATGAAGAAGGCCGCCATCCTCATGGACGTGGCCAACGACTATTCCGTGGGTCTGTGCAGCTTCTTCAAGCGCTCCTACAAAAAGCTCGGCGGCGAAATCGTGGCCGACATGAAGTATAATTCCGGCGATCAGGACTTCACCGCCCAGCTCACCGAAATCATCAACCAGAAGCCCGACATCGTGTTCATGCCCGCCTACTTCGCCGAAGGCGCCATCATCATGAAGCAGGCCCGCGAACTCGG
>CALUTB010000107.1 GCA_944323575.1 uncultured Mailhella sp.
ATAACTTTTAAAGCATCTGTCATGCTGGCATCATGCCTTATTTGGCTCCAGTAAACTATTTAGAGACAGCCCCTAGCACTCTCCCCATTCTGGGTGGTAGCGGTCAAGTCGATGTCGAGCTTGTTGAAGGAAACGGTATTATTACCAATCGCGGGACTGTTACCACTATCTGATCCCGAGGAGCCCAAGTTCCCTATGGAAACGCCTACTGAATACGCCTCGTTGTCGACTGCAAGTGAATGTGTCGTTATTGATATCTCATCCTTGCCAGTCAGGAAACTCTCTCCGGCGTTGAACACTATGCCGACAGTTGACGCTCTCTCTGCTGGAGTTGCATCATTATCGTCGGTTATGTCGATATCGAGGTCGCCCTTTATGGTAAATCTCATATCTGTTGGAAAAATAGAAGAGGATACCTTGGAAAATGAATTTATATAAATCGCGACATCCGCTGGCGTACTTGATCCATCTACCGAATATAAGATCTTGTCGCCGTCACTAAAAGTATAGATGGTATTCTTGCCATCCTGTTCACGAATATCTTCATAGTCTTCATAGCTTGGGACATTATCCCCGATATAACCCCAGTATTCTTCTATATTGGAGGTGTAGGTTTTTGCTTCAGCCATGCCGGTTCCCATAACCATCATGCTTGCGATAGTCAGCGTGCCGAATGTATTGAGTAAACGACATTTTTTCAAAACAGCCTGATACCTGTTTATCAGATTCCCTATTGCTCCTTTCGTCATTCTGTCTATCTCCTATTTTTAGGGGTGGGACAAAAGGGCTATGACAAAAAAGTGTACTTTTTGGACATATTGTACCAATGGTGCTGTTTGTGTACCATTAAGACTGGAAATTTCTAAAAAAAAGGTCTATTAGTACGAAGAGAATATTTTTTGGACTATGACAGAAAAGTACACGTTTTAGTCAAAAAAATCGAAACTATATTCTTGTAAAAAAAATCTTTTTGAATCAAGTATTAATGTTTGAAGTCTTCCATTGTCTTTAAAAGCAGTATGGGACTTTTTTATATGGAAATAAAATAGATAGGATGTGTTATGATAATTGGCGACTATATGAAAGCCGGTTTCGAGATGAAGCTGTCCGATGAAAAGGCGCTTATGCGCCTGCAGTTCGAGATCGGCGAAACCGACGGCATCAGAACAAAACGCAAAGCCTCAAGGCCCGCCACTGGTTTGACTGAATTTCAGCTGCCTTCAGCTTGTCGCTGGTGAAAATGGGCCATTTCAGTTTCAAGGTCATTCATTACCGAAGCCAAAACGCAGATGATCAGGAGGTCCGGTCTGCCGGAGTTTTGTCCCCCTGCCGACGTACAGAACGTAGGGGTCTGAAAGGCTATGTCCGGAACCGCACACAGGTCTACGCCCCTGATTCGTCGCTTCCCGAGCCCCAAAGGAATCTTTCTTGTGGGCATTCCGGGAACAGGCAAATCACTGTCCGTTTGATCCTCTTTCTGCCGGACCGGGGGGGCCGTGGGAGAGTGGCCCGGCAATGGGCGGCCTCACCTGCTGCAAAAGGTGGGGAACGGCGTGCGGTTCCCCGAGAAGTCCGCGATGTGGTACGTGCGTCCCCGCCCCCGTGGGACAATCCGCCTGCCTCTCTCGGATAAGGACGCTCGGAAAAACGGGCGTCCTTTTTCGTGCATACTCCCTGTCGGAAGTATTAAGCCATATCCGGGTAATATTCGTTCCGTAAGGTTGTTTTGAAGACCTACCCCTGCAACCCCTGAGAGGATGCCCCATGACCCGCAAGCTTCTTCCCTTGACAATGGCTTTCTTTCTGCTCGTATCCGTCGTCGTTCTCGGTGAAGGTTTCGCCTCTTCCCTGTCTTCTTTTGGCGTGTCAATCGAGGCGGGCCTTGCCCATGCGGATGAAGATGAATGGGACGAAGACGAGTGGGAACCTGACGAAGACGAGGACGAAGATGACGAGTGGGAGGACGACGAAGATGAATGGGGGGATGACGACGATGATCGGCGGCGCGGACGGCGACGCTGGTGAGCGATGAAGGTACGGGCGGGCGTCACACGGGAGAGAGTCCGCCTGGTGGATCGTCATCTGAAAATGGTATGATTTTTATGGGGGAAAACTATCGAATTGTATAATGTCAATATGTTATGGGCGTAATTTTATGGATGCCCTTTCCGCATGGATACTGAGAAAGTCCCATGAGGCACATAACCCTTGTGGGACTTGTTTAGTTAAAGACCCCCTCCGACCAGGACGGCAGTCCTCGAAAAAGTTATCGTTATTCCTATGCCATCAAAATTCCTTTGCCGGCGGAATTTCTGAAAAGGACCGGCAAGCTTATGGTTGGACAGAGCATTCTGCCTTCTGACGGCATTCCATGCGCTTTTCGGACAAGGAGAAGTCCTGCCGAAAAGGAAAAGTCGGAAGACGATGCTTTCCCTTGGCGGCAGGGCTTTTCCTGAAGGGAAGCCGTTCAGCGATGCTGGCAGGATGCGGAGTCCTGCTGCCGATGAGTTTTTTCCCTTCTATGCCGAGGCCCGTCTTTCCAGGAACTGGTAGAGCAGCTGAAGACCGAAAGCGGTAGCACCCTTGCGGGCCATAGGGGTATCCTTTTCACTCCATGCGGTTCCTGCGATGTCGATATGTGCCCACGGTCTGCCGTCCACGAACTTTTCCAGGAACTTTGCGGCAAAGATGCTGCGGGCGTTCTGGCCGAACGTGGCATTTTCCATGTCGGCGTCCCCTCTGGGGACAAGGTCGTCATAGTCGGCATCGATGGGCATGCGCCAGAGTCGTTCGCTGGTCTGCTCGCCGGCCCGGTACAGTTCTTCAGCCAGAGCGTCGTCATTGCAGAACAGACCCGCCTTCTGCCAGCCGAGCGCCGTGGACATGGCTCCGGTCAGGGTGGCGATGTCGATGACGCAGGAAGGATTGAGACGCGATACGGCGTACCACAAAGCGTCGCAGAGTACCAGTCGTCCTTCGCCGTCTGCACTGAGGATTTCCACATATTTGCCGGACATGGTACGGATGATGTCGTCAGGCCGCAGCGCCTTGCCCGAAGGCATGTTTTCCGCCAGAGCCAGGATGCCGACGACATTGAGCGGAAGGCGGTTTTCTGCGGCGCAGCGCAGAAGTTCCATGACGACGGCGGCTCCGGCCATGTCGTTTTTCATGCCCTGCATATGGGGACGGGTTTTGAGACTCAGACCGCCGGCGTCGAACGTGATGCCCTTGCCTGCCACGACGACCGGGGGATTGTCGGGATTGTGGTCGCCGGTCCAGCGCAGTGCGACGAGACGGGGCGGTCGGGCGCTTCCCTGACCTACGCCGAGAAGTGCGCCCATGCCGAGTTCCGCCAGCGCCTGCTCGTCAAAGACGGTCACTTCCAGACCGCAGTTCTTCAGCTGCGCGGCCATGTCCGCCATGCTTTCGGGGTACAGGACGTTCGGCGGCTCGGAGACCAGATCCTTGACTCTGAGGACGGCGTCAACGATGTGTCCCTGCCGTTCCCAGAGCTGTGCCAGACTGGCAGCCCGTGCATCGACGACGACCAGACGCTGGGCGACGGTCTTTTCCCTGTCGCTGCGATAGCGGTCGAAACTGTACTGTCTGGCGCAGAATCCGTTCAGAACGTGCATCAGCGTCTGTTCGTCGGGAAGAGCGCCGGGGAAGACGTCCTCCGTACGGAAAAGAATGGCGGAGCGGTCACGCACGGCATCGGCCAGCAGTGCGCCGAAACGGCGGCTCTGGAGCGGAGTGAGGGAGGGGACTTCTCCAAGGCCGGCAAGAAGCAGGTTGTCTACGCGGTCCTGTTTCTGCAGGATCAGGGGCAGAAAAGAGTTCGGGGTGCCGGTAAAGTTCTGCGCGTTCAGGGCTTCCCTGACTGCGGGGGAAAGATTGGAAGACTCCTGTTTCAGCAGATCGGGCACTCCGACGATGCGGATGCCTTTCCAGTCCGCCGGGACCTCAGTACGGAATTCTGGTTTCATAAATGATCCTTTGTTGAAATAGAGGAATGGAGAGTCGAAAGATCGGTCTTTGATGGGAAGGGCGTGATGAGGGCGTGCCTGCAAAGGAGAGACGGTATGCCGGGCCGTCTTGTCGTGTGGTCCGGACATTCGGAAGAATTTCTTCCGGGAAAGGCCCGGAAAGAAGGCGTGCGGACACGCTCCGGTCCGCCTTGAAGCCGACCGGCAGGGAACGACGGCGTTCCCTGCCGGTCGGAACGGCTGTTTCCGGAAGGCGGAAATCGTTCTTGAAGAGAGAGACGATCAGTTGTCGATGTTCAGCATATGGCCGGCAAACGTTTCCTGCCATGTGCGGATTAAAATGTACATACGGGGAATGATGGTGGCGACGGGCAGAGTTTCCTTTTCGCTGTGATTGTCGAGACAGCCCAGGCCGAAGCCGTCCAGCGAGGGGCATACCTGCGCGCAGTGACTGGTGTCGTTGCCGCCATTGGCATGGCGGAAACCGAGTTTGCGGCCGAGTTCGCGTTCGGTGAAGGCCACGACCTTGTCGGCCAGCTCCAGCGTGACGGGATCATTCTGGAACGGCAGAACGCTTATGTCCATGTCGAAATCGACGCGGCAGTCGGGAATGAGCTTGTTCTTTATTCTTTCCTCAATGGTATTTCTGATGCGGTCGAATTCGTCGATGCGCGTGACGCGGATATCCGCAAAGGCTTCCGCGTGATCGGGAATGACGTTGAGCTTGCTGCCGAAGCTGCCCATGGTCCAGTGGACGCCGGTACGTATTTCAGGGCGGGAGAGATCCATGAGCTGAAGCAGCTGATGGGCCAGTTCGTATCCTGCGTTGCGTCCTTTTTCGGGGCCGCCGCCCGCGTGTGAGGCCACACCCGTGACGGTGAGCGTACCCTTGGCGATGCCGCGTCCGGATATGGTGATCAGTTCTCCGTTCTTGCCGCTCTGTTCCATGTTGTAGGAGACATGATGGGCGCGGCCGAGTTCCTGAATCAGGGCGCGGCTGCCGTAGGATCCGGTTTCCTCGTCGGCGTTGCAGTGTATGGTCAGCGTGCCGTAGTTCCGTTGACCGAGCTTGTCGTGCAGAACTTCAACGGCTGCGATGAGCATGGCGATGGAAGACTGCATGTCGGCCACGCCGGGACCGTAGGCGAAGTCTCCTTCCCTGTGATAGGGACGGCGGGCGGATTCACCGGCGGGAAAGACCGTATCGTAATGGGTGAGCATGAGCACGCGCGCCTTGCCCGTGCCCTTGAACGATGCGACGACGTTGTAGCTTCCCCGGCGGGGTTCCGGGGCCTCTCTCAGCTCCACGGAGTCGGCGCCCAGACCGCGGAAGATGTCAGCCAGAACATGGGCCTTGCGTTCCAGGGCGGGCAGATCGTCCATTCCGGAGTCCATATTCACAAGCTGTTCGGTCAGTTGGAGCACACGGTCTTCGGCCTGTTCGCAGAAGGACAGAAGAGCTGCGTCGGGCTTGGCTTCGGGAGGAAGAGGAGGGCGGATCATAACATAAAGCTCCTGCGTAGAAAATTGAGGAAAAGATCCTTGGAACGGCGTTTCTGTCAGGCTTCGAAGCAGGCCACCATATGGCCGGGAGAGATTTCTCTCGGCTGCGGGCGTTCCTGTCGGCAGCGTTCCGTGGCCAGCGGGCAGCGCGGATGGAAGTGGCATCCGGGAGGCGGAGCCAGCGGGGAGGGGATTTCGCCCGTGATGTGATGGAAGGCGAAATGCCTCTGGCTGAGTCGCGGCACGCCGTCGAGCAGGAGTCTGGTGTACGGATGGGCCGGGGTCTCGAAGATGTCGTCGTTGTTGCCGAGTTCCACCAGACGCCCCAGATACATGATGGCCACGCGGTGGGAGATGTGCCGGACTACGCCGATATCGTGACTGATGAACAGACAGGTCAGATCGAGCGTATCCCGAAGCTCCATGAAAATGTTCAGAATCTGGGCCTGGATGGAGACGTCCAGGGCCGCCACGGACTCGTCGCATACCAGAACGCTGGGGGACACCGCAAGCGCGCGGGCAATGCCCACACGCTGACGCTGACCGCCGGAAAACTGGTGGGGATAGCGGCGTTTGTAGCTGGGATCCAGACCGACACGGACGAGCAGTTCGTCCACAAAGTCATCGAGCTTGTCCTTCGAGACCATGCCATGAACCAGAGGGGCGTGACCGACGATGTCCCGCACCCGCATGCGCGGATTCAGGGAGGCAAAGGGGTCCTGAAAGATCATCTGCAGCTACAGCTGGGTATCACGGTGTTCGTTGCCGGTCAGGGCATGGATGTTTTTTCCCTTGAACAGCACTTCGCCGGAACTGGGATTCAGCAAACCGCAGACCATGCGTCCGAGCGTGGACTTGCCGCATCCGGACTCGCCGACGACGCCGAGCACCTCGCCCCGCGAAACGGAGAGGGACACATGATCCACCGCACGCACGGTCTGCTCGCGGTATTGACAGCCGAACATATTGCCGATCTTTTCAGTCAGCGTCAGTTTGCGTACGAAGTTTTTGGAAAGTCCCCGTACTTCAAGAAAGGGATCGTTCATGCCATGCCTCCCGAGAAGCTGTTATGGACGAGCGGAAAAAGGCAGCGTACCGAGCGGTTGTCCCGGGTGCACATGTCGACGGGGTTCCGGCATTCCGGTCTGGCATATTCGCAGCGGGGAGCAAAGGCGCATCCCGGCGGCAGCGAGAGCAGAGAAGGCATGGAACCGGGGATCTGCTTCAGCGGCTTGCCCTTTTCCATGAGGCTTTCTCCGGGGATGGAGCGCAGAAGACCCTGCGTGTACGGATGGAGCGGCCGGTCCAGAACATCGTCGACGCTGCCGTATTCCACGATCTTTCCGGCGTACATGACGCAGATGGAGTGGGCAAGGCCCGCCACGACGGCAAGGTCATGGGTGATCCAGATCAGGGACGTTCCGGTTTCCTTGCACAGCTTCTGCATTTCGCTCAGAATTTCACCCTGAATGGTGACGTCGAGAGCCGTTGTCGGTTCATCGGCGATGAGCAGTTCCGGTTTGTGAAGCATGGCAATGGCAATGGCGACTCTCTGGCGCATGCCGCCGGAGAACTGATGGGGATACGCTTTGAGACGTTCCTCGGGGGAGGGAATGCCCACCTTGCCCAGCGCATCCCTTGCCCTGATGCGGGCCTCGGCCTTGCTGACCTTGTCGTGGGCCAGCACGGCGTCGATCATCTGGGTGTCGATGCGCAGCACGGGGTTGAGCGTCATCATGGGATCCTGAAAGATCATGGCGATGCGGGAGCCGCGCAGATTTCTCATCTGCCCTTCGCTCAAACTTGCCAGGTCCTGTCCGAGAAAGCGGATCTGTCCTTCAACGATGCGGCCGGGGGCGTCCACGAGGCGCATGATGGAAAAGCCGGTCACGCTTTTGCCCGAGCCGGATTCGCCGATCAGGCCGAGCACTTCACCCTTGCGGACACGAAAGCTGATGCCGTCCACGGCACGAACCAGGCCGCGCCGGGTAAAGAAGTGCGTGTGCAGATTGTCTACGTCGAGAACGATGTCGGACATGATAGCTCCTTCAGCGCTGCAGCCGCGGGTTGAAGATGTCGCGCAGCCGGTCGGCCACCAGGTTGATGGCCATGACGAGAATGAAGAGCGCTACGCCGGGGTACATGCTGATCCAGTATCGCCCGTTCATCAGATGCCGGAATCCGTTGGAGATGAGCAGGCCCAGGGACGGTTCGGTGATGGGCAGGCCCAGACCGAGGAAGGACAGGGATGCCTCAAGCGTGATGGCGTGGCTCATCTGGATGGTGACGATGACCAGAAGCGGGGCAAGGCAGTTGGGGAATATGTACTGGAAAATGATGCGCCATGTGGGCATGGCCAGACATGTGGCGGCTTCCACATATTCCTTGTTTTTTTCCGACAGCGCGGAGGCCCGCACCGTTCTTGCGAAGTAGGCCCACTGGACCAGCACCAGCGCTATGATGAGCCTGTCCACGCCGCGGCCGAACAGGGCGATGAAGACCAGAGCCACCAGAGCGGAGGGAAGGCTGATCTGGATTTCCACGATTCTCATGAGCAGCGCGTCGAAGAAGCCCCCCAGATAGGAGGAAATCAGACCGAGAGCCGCGCCCACCAGCATGGCGATGAAGGAGCTGAGCACGCCCACGGCCAGACTGATGCGTACGCCGTAGAGAATGCTGCTGACCATGTCGCGTCCCTGAGCGTCGGTGCCGAGCCAGTAGGTCATGTCGGTTTCGGAAGCGGGGCTGCCGGGCGCGAGGCGGGCATCCATGAAGTTGATTTCCAGAGGATCGTAGGGATTCTGGGGAGAAAGCCAGGGGGCGAACAGGGCGGCGAGCAGGATGAGGACGAACACCACCAGGGCAATGGTGGCCAAAGGACTTTCGAAATATTCTCTGGCCGCTCTGCGGAAGCGGCTTTCTTCCTGGACGGAGGCGGAACGTTTAGGCTCAGGACTCATTAATTGCCAAAAGGGTAAGAAGTTCTTATTGTCGGTATAGGGAGGATGCCATGAAGGAACT
>CALUTB010000108.1 GCA_944323575.1 uncultured Mailhella sp.
TGGTGGACCCGGCAGGCCTCGAACCTACGACAATCCGGTTATGAGCCGGGGGCTCTACCAACTGAGCTACGGGTCCAACAGCGGAAAATATGCCTCCATTCACGGCATTTGGCAAGCGAAAAAATGACGCATTTCTTCCCGATCCGCGAAAATCTCCCCGACGCAGTCCGGCTGCGATCCGCACGCGTACCTCAGCCCTGCGCTCCCTACCTCTCTCCATGCGATCCGCGCACATGTCCGCTCCGTGAAGAAGTTCTTCCTTCTCTTCCCCTGCCGCGTTGTGGAAACGTCACCCTCCGCACGCCCTTGCGTCTGCTCAAAAGCGTGCGGCTCTTACGCTCCCCGATTGCACCAAATTGGTGCAAAATGGTGCAAAAAAAAACAGCATAACTTTCTATTATTTCAAAAAGTTTTAAATGAAAAAGCCCCCTTTCCATGAGAAAAGGGGGCAAACCTTCCAGAGAAGAGCGGACTCAGATCAGCCGACGCATCACGGTCCGATTTCAGGGGAAGGCGGGCCGAGGAAATGCGATGCGGAGGGACTCGACGCGCTCCGTTCCACCTCAGGGCCGGGGACGGAACGATCGGACCGGAAAGTCCCTCTCCGGCAGAAACTCCGTTCATGCGGGGGGTGAGGAAGCCGCATTTACGGACTTTCCGCCGGAACGTTCCCGAATGCGCTCCGATTCCTTACAGAGCCTGAAAATACTCGCGCGGATGGGCGCATGCCGGGCAGGATTCGGGAGCTTCGAGCCCTTCATGCACATAGCCGCAGTTCTGGCAGCGCCACACGCGGGGCTTGTCGGACTTGAACACGGTGCCCGCCTCGATGGCGGCGGCAAAGGCGAGGAAACGTTCTTCATGATGCTTTTCGGCCACGGCGATGTTGCGCATGACTGCGGCGATGGAAGGGAAGCCTTCCGCGTCGGCCACGTCGGCAAAGGAGGGATACATGTCGGAATATTCCTCGTTTTCACCGGCGGCGGCGGCCTTCAGATTGTCGAGCGTCGTACCGATCACGCCGGCGGGATAGCTGGCCGTGATTTCCACGCTTCCGCCCTCAAGGAACTTGAACAGACGCTTGGCATGTTCCTTTTCCTGATTGGCGATCTCCTCGAAGGCCTTCTGCATTTCCACATAACCGTCCTTCTTGGCCTGAGAGGCGAAGTAGGTATAGCGGTTGCGGGCCTGGGATTCGCCGGCGAAAGCCGTAAGAATATTCTTCTCGGTCTGAGTACCTTTCAACGATTTCATGACACATTCTCCTGATGTCAGAGGGGTATCGTCAGCAGGCGCGCCTCTGATTCGCAGCCTGTACCTCGTCCGCCGCTGCGGCGGACTTGCGTTCGCATTCTTCACAGATGCCGTCGTATTCCACACGGACGGTGGTGATCCTGAATCCGGGAACACGAAGACTCGCTATGCCCGGATTATCCTTGCCGTCGGTGAATACGTCGGCCACGCGGCCGCACACCTGACAGCGCACATGGCGATGAGGCTCCACTCTTCCGTCAAAACGACGCATATTCCCCGCGGAATCGATCCGCAGCACTTCGCCCATATCGGCCAGAAGGTCCAGATTGCGGTAGACCGTTCCCAGACTGATGTGCGGCATGCGGGCCTTGACGATGGTGTACAGCTCATCGACCGTGGGATGAGTGTCCACCCTGCGCAGTTCCTCAAGAATGATCCGGCGCTGATTCGTCATTCTTGTTTTGGGCATATTTGCTCCTCAAATGCACTGGTGATTCCGAAATAACAATAATAAGAACGATTGTCAATAAGAAACGGAAAAGTTTTCACGCCGCTTCTTCCCGCGGAAGGCGCGGAAGAGACGGCGTTCTCTTTCCGCAGCGTCGAAACGCGTCGGCTGAACGTTTCTGCACGGCGCGGGAAAATCATGGTTCAATCACGAAGGCTGCGTCAGGGTTGAACCGTCGGCGTCATCCGGTCACGCCGCAAGGAGGCATCTTGAACAAGGACGTATCTTCCCCGCTGCGACCGCTCGGACGGCGGAACTTTCTGCGTTCCGCGCTTCTGACCGCGGCGCTGGCCGGCGTGACGCGCACATTTTCCCCCTGCGTGAGCCGGGCCCTTGCCGAAACGCTCACCGCCGTGCGTCCGCCGGTGTTCTGGCTTCAGGGCATGGGCTGCACGGGCTGTTCGGTCTCCATACTGAACAGTCTGCATCCGCGCATTGCGGACGTGCTTCTTCAGATCATGCGCATGGACTTCCATCCCACGCTCATGGCCGACGAAGGCGAAGGGGCCATGAACTTCATGCTGCGTTCGGCCGCGGAGAACGACGGAGCATTTCTTCTGGTGCAGGAAGGAGCCGTGTCCGAGGAGGAAGGGGGACGGTTCTGCGTCATCGGGGAGGCCGGACACGAGGAATATCCCCTGTCCGTCACGTTGGAGAGACTGGCTCCGCACGCGGCTGCGGTGCTCGCCGTGGGAAGCTGCGCGGCCTACGGCGGAGTGAGCGCGGCCAGAGGCGCGATGACCGGTGCCATGGGCGTGCAGGATTTCTTCCACAGAAAGGGCATCGGCACACCCGTGATCAACATTCCCGGCTGTCCGCCGCATCCGGACTGGATGGTGGGCACGATGCTCATCCTTCTGGACGCCGTGGAAAGAAGGGGACTTGCCGAAGGCCTCCGTGAGGTTGCGTCCACGCTGGACGCATGGTCCCGTCCGAAGGCGTTCTACGGCAGCACCACGCATGAGAACTGTCCCTACCTGTATCTTTTCGACGAAGGACGCATGGCCGAAAACTTTCCGGACAAGGCCGGATGCCGCTACGGTCTGGGCTGCAAGGGACCGACGACCTGGTGCGACTCGCCCCTGCGTCGATGGAACGACCGCGTGAACTGGTGCGTGGAAAACGCCCTGTGCATAGGATGCGTACAGCCCGACTTCCCCGACGGTCAGTCGCCCTTCTACCGGAAGAATCTCCGGTAGGCCGGACCCGGCCCGGATGCCGGAGCACTACAACGAAAGCAAGGAAAACACCATGGCCGTATCCATAGCCATTGATCCGATCACCCGCATCGAGGGACATCTCAAGGCGAAGATAGACGTTTCGGACGGCGTCGTTCAGAACGCCCGGCTCACCGGCGGCATGTTCCGCGGCTTCGAGACCATACTGCTCGGACGCGATCCCATGGACGCGCCGCAGATCGTCCAGCGCATCTGCGGCGTCTGTCCGGTGTCGCACGCTCTGGCCTCGTGCGCAGCGCTCGAGGATGCCGCCGACTTCACGCCGCCCGTACAGGCACGGCTGCTGCGCAATCTCATGCAGGGAGCGAACTTTCTTCAATCGCACATTCTGAGCTTCTATCAGCTTTCCAGTCAGGATTTCTTTCAGGGGCCGTCCACTCCGCCGTTCTCGCCGCGTCAGAAGAAGCCGGATCTGCGTCTGGGCGAGGCGGAAACGCGCATGATGCTCGATCAGTATCTGGAGTCTCTGGACATCCGTGCGCTGTGTCATGAAATGGCGGCGATCTTCGGGGGACGCATGCCGCACGTGCACGGCATCGTGCCGGGCGGCACTACGGCCACGGCCTCGGCCGGGCAGATTCAGGACTTTCGCAGTCGTCTGAAGAAGGTACGCGCCTTCGCAGAACAGCGCTATCTGCCGCTGATCTATATGCTTTCGGAAGTCTACGACGATCTGGCGCACATGGGCAGAGGCTGGGCGAACGCCATGTGCATGGGGGTGTTCCCGCATCCGGACGGAGGCGAACCGGCATTTCGGGCCGGCATATGGGCGCACGGACGGGAACTTCCCTTCGATCCCGACAAGATCGTGGAAAACGTGCGCTACAGCTGGTTCACGGCCGCCTCCGGGGGCAGCCCCTTCAGCGCGCCGCCCCTCGTCGTGGATCTGGACAAACGCGGCGCCTACAGTTTTTCCAAGGCCGCGCGCTACGACGGCATGCCCATGGAAGTGGGACCGCACGCGCGTCTGTGGATCGGCAATCCGGAACTTTCCCCCGCAGGCCGGGAACTGGCTCTGCGTCATCTCGGCATCCGGGCACGCCGGTTCCGGGATCTCGGAGAAACGTTCGTGTTCTCCATCATGGGCCGACACCTGGCCCGTGCCGAAGAAACATGGTTCGTGGCCGACGTCATGGAATCCTGGCTTGACGCGCTGAAACCGAAAGAACGCGCATGGGAACCTCTGCCGGAGCTGCAGAACGCCGAGGGTTTTTCGCTGACGGAAGCGCCGCGCGGCTCGCTCATGCACTGTCTGAAGGTGGAAAACGGCCGTCTGAGCTTCTATCAGGTGCTGCCGGCCACGCTGTGGAACGCCTCTCCGCGCGACGACGCCGGACTGCGCGGTCCCATGGAGGAGGCTCTCGTGGGCGTAAGCGTGGCGGACGAGTCGAGTCCGGTCAACGCCGGACGACTGATCCGCGCCTTCGACCCGTGACTGGGATGCGCCGTGCATGTCATGCACGCCTCATCCTGCGATGCCGGTTCCGTCTCCGCAGTGCGGACACGACACCGTCCGTGACCCGTCCGGGAACGGACTCTCTCACAGGCTTCACCTCCGCGGCACGCCCGTGCAGGGAGCGGCTTCCGTGCCGGAAGACGCTCCCTTTGTTTCATGGCAGGGAAGGACGACGGCGTGAGGACGCCGTGCGCCGGACAAGAATCACGCCGCCTTCCGCGATCTCCGGCCCGCCATGCGGAAAAAGAAGAGCACGAGCAGACTGGAGAGCACCGCCACGGCGGCCATGGGCAGAGCGGTTTCCGCGCCGCCCAGTCCCACGAGCGGGGAGGCCGCGGCGCCGAACACGAAGGAGGTCACGCCGAGCAGGCCGGATGCGCTTCCCGCGCCTTCCTTCTGGGAGGCGATGGCAAGAGAGAAGCTCGTGGTCGTGGTGATGCCGATGCAGGAGACGAACAGAAACAGCGCGCCGATCATGAACGGCGTCGGAAGATGCAGCGCGCTGACCACGGCCACGGCACAGGAGGCCAGCAGGGAAAGCGCCACGCCCGCGCCGAGCACGGTTCTGTCGCCCCAGGTCATGCAGAGCCTGCCGGTGATCTGGGCGAAGATCATGATGCCGAAGCCGTTGAGTCCGAAGCAGAAGGCGTAGTGCTGAGCGGAAAGCCCGTAGATGTTCTGAAGCACGAAGGGCGATGCGGAGATGTAGCCGAAGAATCCGGCCATGACGAAGCCCTGAATGAGCATGTAGGCCAGAAAGACGCGGTTGCCGAACAGACGGAACATGGCGCGGACAGACTGTCCCATGCCGCCCTGCACGCGGCGTTCCGGCGGAAGCGTTTCCGGGCATCCGAAGGCCACGAGCGAAAACTGAGCCGCTCCGCAGACGGCAAGAAAGACGAAGATGCCCGCCCAGCTGGAAAGACTCAGGATCTGACCGCCGATGACGGGTCCGAAGATGGGGGCCACGCCGTTGATGAGCATGAGCAGGGAAAAGAATCTGGTCAGCTCCGCGCCGCGGAACAGATCGCAGGCAATGGCACGGGAAAGTACGACGCCGCCGCTGCCGGCAAGTCCCTGCACGAAGCGCAGCACGATGAGTTCGCCGACGCCCGACGCCCGGCTGCACAGAAAGGAGGCGATGATGAACACCGCAAGGGAAAGAAGCAGCGGCATCTTGCGCCCCCGCGCGTCGCTCAGGGGACCGAGGAAGATCTGCCCGATGGAAAGCCCCAGCAGACAGGCCGTGATGCTGAGTTGCATCTGCGAGGCGCTGCTGGAAAGCTCGGCCGTCATTTCCGGCAGGGCCGGAAGGTAGAAATCCGTGCACAGAGGCCCCATGGCGGCAAGAAAGCCGAGAATGGACGCCATGAAAAGGCGCGCCCCGGTACTTTTAAAGGGTGAATCAGACATGAACACTCCGTAGGACGAAAGAAACCGATTATGGCTCGGCACAGCTCGTCCGCGCCCTCCAAGACGCAGACTCGGAATACATAGAGGGGAAACGGCGTTTCGTCCAGAGGTACGGGAGCGGTTTTCCGCAAGAGTTTTTCCCGGCGCCGGGCGGGCCCGCGCGTTCCGGACCAGACTCACGACGGCTTTCCGATGCCGTGAAGACGGAGCTTGTCATAGCGCTGCGACGTCGTGCTCATCGCCTGTTCCCGGCCGATGCGCCTACGTCGCTCTGCACTCCGAACAGCTGCTGTCCATGTGGAGCGACGCCCGCCGCTGGGAACCAGGTTCTTCCTCGGCCTGTGCGCCGCGCCCTCGATCCCGCTCCCGCCATCCTTTCCTTCGTCTGCTTCGTCCCCCTCATCTTCAGTACCCACGTTCCGGGCCTCCTCATGAGCACGGGCCTTTCCCTGCCAGAAGTCACAGGCTGAATCTTCCCGAGCGGCGAAGGCTTTAGGGTCTCCATCATCGGCGTCTCCCCCACGCTCATTCCTGCTTCATTTTGTTCGGCATCATCCTCGTCAACGCCTCCATCGCCCGATTCATCGGGAAGAACACCCCATCGAACACGTTCATCATGCAGCGCATGGGAGGGCCCTCCGTCCGGCTGCTCCGCACGGTGAACAGTCAGTTTTTCCGGTCCTCTCCTCCGTCTTCCGCAGTTCGTCGCTCCTTTCCCCATACGAAACGCCTGCCGGAGCGACGGCATATGGAAAAGACCGGGCATTTCCAGAGAAATGTCCGCTCCTTCTTTCATGAGCGTTACGGAAAACGGTCCTGCCGGATCCCTTTTCCGACGAAACCGGAAAAGTTACAGGGCCGCAGGCGCGGCAGACGCCGGAGCCGAAGACGCGGACAGCGCGCTCTGCGCATCCGCTCCGGGCTGGGCCGGGGCCGCAGGCGCAGCGGAAGAAACAGCGGGCGAAGCCGAGGGCTGCGACGAAGACACGGGCGAGGCGGAGGAAGAAGCTTCTGCGGAAGCAGCGGAGGCGGGAACGTCGGCGGGCGCAATCGCAGGTTCACCCGAGGCGGGCGTCGCGGAAGAGGACGATGCAGGCGCGGCGGACGCCGGAACCGAAGACGCGGGCAGCGCGCTCTGCGCATCCGCTCCGGGCTGGGCCGGGGCCGCGGGCAAGGCGGAAGAAACGGCGGCATCGTCTCTGATCAGTCTGCCTGAGGCCTCGATGCCCGACGGCGCCATGTCCGCAAAGGAGTAGCGACGGGACTGCGAAGAGGCGGACCGGACAGACGACGGCGTTTCGGAGACGTTTTCCGTCGATGAGGACGATGCGCTCTGCTCGTGTTCGGCTCCGCCCGCCGGGTCAAGAATGCGCTCCGCACGACGCAGCATCAGATCCGCCGTACGACGGCAGATGTCCGCAGCCGCGTGCACGGAGGCATCGGAAGCCTGACGGCGGCTCAGCCATTCGCCGAGAAAAAGCAGTTCCGCTGAAGAGAGCGTCTTGTCGGACGCATGGCTGCGTATGGCGTGAATCATGTTGTTTCTGGCCCGTTCCTGCCGTTCGGCGTACATACCCGCAATGCGGGTGCTCTCGGACATACGGCGGCTCTGCACGGCCACGTCCTCGCTGCTGCCGCGATCCCTGGCCTGAGCAAGGGCGGTATAGGCGCGTGCGAAGTCGTCGTTGGCCGTGGCCTCATGGGCGGCCTCCCGGTGGATGGCGGCGGAAAGAGAAAGCAGGTCGGCGGCGGATGCGGCATCGAGAGAATTGCCGAGACGATGGAAGCGGTCGGCATAGACGCGGAACATATCCGCCACGTGCGCGTCGTCGAGAGGATTGCGCCGTCCATCGTCGCGGGCTGCGCGCTCCATCTGCTCGACAAGCGCAGGCGCGTACATGCGGTAGAGCGCTTCCATCATGCCGGGGGTGAACACATAGTTCAGGATGACGGACCGGCTCTTCAAAGGATTGCGCTCCACGCTGCGCAGCGTGCCGGAGTTGCTGTAGCGGAAATTCACGTTCATGAGCGTCAGAGAGGTATGACCACGTTCTCCATCCCTGCGGGGCGGCACATAGCTGGCCGCCATCCAGGCCCCCATGTCGCGAGCAAAATCCGCGGTGACCACGGAATCCTGCCGTCCGTCGTCCGGCAGCGGCGGACGATTCTCCACGGTTCCGGATACGCTGTCGCCGCCGGGCAGGGTCGTGCCGGGCTGCCGCATGGCCTTTTCCACGCGCGCCAGCAGCTCCTGTTGCGGATCCGCGACCGCCTGCGCGGGACCGGAACCAAGCGCGGCCGAGACCTCATGCGATCCCTGCGAATGCACGATCCGGCCAGAAACAC
>CALUTB010000109.1 GCA_944323575.1 uncultured Mailhella sp.
ACGAGGAAAGTAGCGTTTGATACGAGCAATCTGTTCATGAGAAAGATAAAAAAGTTCCTTCATGGCATCCTCCCTATGCCGACAATAAGAACTTCTTACCCTTTTGGCAATTAATGAGTCCTGAGCCTAGAATATGAAATCTGTCTGAAGCAGTCCATGCTCTCAACTTGCCAATTCTTGATGGTCAGGCTATAAAAAAGATAATCTGAGTAGCCTGAGGCTGTTCATGTTTTGTCGTTATCTTGCTGTTCTCAATGTGCGGACAAAGGTGCGGACATGAGAGAAGAGTATTTTGTATCATTGTGATAGCACATTGGTATATTTATATAAATATCAACTCTGGGGATGTATGCTTTTCCGTCATGAAGGTGACGATTTCTCCGTCTGCGGCGACAGATTCGACGTCGATGCCGCCACAAGCAGCCGTTTTCGTTTCGGCACGCGCTACAGCCATGCCCTTGACGGAGACTGGAGCGTGTATGTGGGCGCCGCGTGGGATTATGAGACGGACGGACATTCCTCGGCCGTGGTGAACGGCGTGAAGCTGCCGGAAGAGAGTCTGAAGGGCGGGGGCGGTCTGGGAGAGATCGGTTTCAGGCGTTCGGATGCTCATTCCCCGTGGAGCCTGGAGGGCAGACTGCGCGGATACGTCGGCGAACGCGAGGGCGTGAGCGGCATGATGAGCGCGACCTGGAGGTTCTGATCCCGGTTTCTCCGGCCGCCGGAAGGCGAAGGAAAAACGGCATCCGCCTGCGCGGATGCCGTTTCGTCGTTCATGGCGCGCCCGAAGGCTGCGGCAACGGCGTTCTCGTTTTTTTCCGGCCATGAGAACAGGGTTGTTTCTTGCGCGGGGTCATTGTAGATGTAAAAAAAGAGGAAAACGTTGCAGAACGGAACATGACTTTTCGGCACGACTTTTGCATGGAGAAACATGGACGCCATATCGAAGGCGCCGGGGAGATGCGATGCGCAGGATTCTGTATGAACTGTCGACGGGGTATGCCGCGGCTGCGGGCTGCGTGTGCGAGGCGAAGGAGGGCAGCGGTCGGGCCGTCCTTTCCGTAGAGGGCATGACGGTGCGCATAGGGCTTGTGGAAGGTTCGGGCATGCTGCTTTTTCAGACGGGCGTGGCGCTGCTGCCTGCGGAGGGAAGCCACGGACGCGAGCAATGCTGCATGAAGCTGCTTGCCGCCAACAATCTTTTCCGCGACACCTTCGGCTTTACGCTCGGCGTGGACGAGACGCAGGAGATGGTCACCGTGCAGATCGCCTGGGATGCCCGGCATCTGGACGACGAGGGGTTTGCCTGCATCGTGAACAATCTTCTTGCGGTATCCGCGGACTGGATGCTCCGTCTTTCGGACTGGCGGCCTTCTCCGCCGGAGAAGCGGAACGCTCCGGACGACGATATCGCCATGCATTCTCTTAAAGTCTGAACGGAGGTGATCCATGCGCATTACAACTTCGGATCAACTGGAACTGTACCGTGCGGAGGGAAGGCATGTTACGCTGAACCGGCAGGGGCAGCTGGAAACGCAGAGTTCCTTCATGCACCTTCTCGGCAGAATCAGGGATGCCTTCCGGTCGCTCACATCGTCCGGCCGGGCGTCCATAGCGGCCCGTCAGGCGGCGCTTCAGGCCGCGATGGACGACGTCGTTCTGCGCGACACGCTCATCAATGCGGCCCGCACGACGCTTCCCCGGCCATCGACGGAACGGGGAAGCGCCGGGAATGTGTCGCTGCAGTCGTCTTCCGGAGCGTCGGCGGGAGAGTTCATGGCGGTCATGACGGAGGTTCACGACATGGCCGAAGCGCAGATCGCACGTCTTTTCCCTCATCTCGACGAAGAGGCGCGGAATCTGTGCGCCCTGAGCGTTTCCGAGCGCATGCGGAGCTTCCTGTGCGATGCGGATATGTCCGGCGGCATCAGCAGGGACGTGCTGCGTGAAATCGTGTCCGATGTGGTGAGGGATGTCGCCCGGCAGGATGCGGCGACCTCCTCCGGCGTCGGCGCCTCGGGAAGGGAAGAGGGCATGGACGCACAAATCCGTACCATGGCCGAAGCGCAGCTGAGCGTGAAGTTTCCGCAGAAGAGCGGGGCGGAACGAAAGGAGCTGCTGCTCTATGTCTGTGAGCAGATGCGGGCCTTCCTGCCCGGGATGAGAGAGGATATCGAACGGGATCCCTCCCTGCTGAAGCAGAGCGTGACCGGATTTGTGAACGGCCTTTCCGGCAGCGAGAAGCCGTCGATTCCTCCGGAGCAAACGCACCGTTCCGCCTCGCTGCACAGAGTCCGCGATCTGACCGCACAGGACATCCGCCCCGACACCATCATCCGTCAGGGACAGAATACCTGCTTCATGCTCAGTGTGCTGAACAGCATGATGCTATCGGAACAGGGACGGCGCATTCTGGCCGGTGCGCTCGGCAGCGACGGCAGAATGACCGTCGGAGGGCAGGCGTTCCGCAGTCCGGATGAGACGAACGGGAGTTTTTCGCCTCTTGAGCATTCTTTGGGAGCCGCCTACAAGGTGTACGGGGCGGAGGTGGATCCCCACTGGAGCGAGGGCAGCCTCGGCGATGCCCTGGTCGTGGCGCAGATGTTCGGCATGAAGATCCAGTCGCAGGACAGGGTGGGGGACTGGAGTCCGGAAATCATACGGAGTTTTCTTGATGCGGGGCAGATGGTGATTCTGTATTCCGGGGTGCACTACACGGCCGTGGTCGGCGTGGACGGGGACAGACTGATCGTCCGCAATTCCCTGAACGAAGGCACTGAGGAGTATGTCGACGTGAGCACGATCGGCGACAGCCGCCTGCAGGTCTTCGAGTATCCCGACGAGTAGGGCGACAGGCGTTTTCCGACGCTGCGGCGTACGGCCGTGCAGAAAAAACGGCATCCTCCGTGATGCCGTTTCGTCGTTCCTGAATCCGGATGTCCGCCGGTTTCAGGACTTCATTCTCTGTATGGTCTGCGTGGTGGAGTAGCCTTCAAGCCGGGAAAGGGTCACGGCCCTGCCGCCGTAGCCTTCCACGAACTGCGCCTCCGGCCAGCGGTCGATGGTGTAGCCTTCCTTCAGGATGAGGTCGGGACGTATGGCCTCCACGAGCGGCAGGGCGGTGTCGTCGTCGAACATGATGACGAAGTCCACGAATTCCAGCGAGGCGAGCAGCAGGGCGCGGGTCTTTTCGTCCTGCACGGGGCGCGACGGTCCTTTGAGTCGCTTGATGGATGCATCGGTATTGAGGCCCACCATGAGCACGTCGCACTGCTGCCGGGCCTGCATGAGCGAGTGAAGATGTCCCTGATGCAGCAGATCGAAGCAGCCGTTGGTGAAGCCCACCCTGCGGCCGTGCTCGCGGCACTGTGCCGCGATGGCCGCGGCTTCGTGACGGGTGACGATCTTGTTCTTCTGTCTCCAGCCCGGACCGTCGGAACTGCGGCGGCGGGAAAGGGCGTCGAGTATTTCCTGAGCCGTGACGCAGGATGTGCCGAGCTTGCCTACGGCCACGCCCGAAGCGGTGTTCGCAAGCTTCATGGCGTCCTCTATGTCCGCACCGGCGGCCAGCGACGCGCCGAACGCCGCAAGCGAAGTGTCGCCCGCGCCGGAAACGTCGAACACTTCCCGCGCCTCCGTGGGAATGCGGAACACCCTGTCCGGATGCTTCGCGGACACGAAGGCCATGCCGTATTCGCTGAGCGTGACGAGAAGATTTCCTATGGCGTGCCGCTCGAACAGCTTCACGGCCCCTTCGCGCAGCCTGCCCTCAAAGTCCGGATCCGCGGGATGACAGGAAAGTCCCGTGGCCTGATTGAACTCCTTGAGATTGGGCTTGATCACCGTGGCTCCGGCATACTTCGCATAGTCGTCGCCCTTGGGATCGATGATCACGGACTTGCGCTTCCGGCGGCAGACGTCGATGATGCGGCGGCAGCGTTCCGGAGAAAGCAGGCCCTTGGCGTAGTCGGAAAGAAGAACGATGTCCGCATCCTCCACGCGGACAAGATCCGCATCCAGAATGTCGTCGCCGCATTCGAAGCGGCGCTCGTTGTCGATGCGCAGAAGATGATTGTTGCCCGCTATGACGCGCGTCTTCTCAATGGTGGGAAAACCCGGCGCCGTGAGTGCGGAAACGTGCCCGCATACCTGCTCCAGAAGCGTCTTCACTTCACGGCCTGCGGCGTCGTCGCCCACAAGACAGACAATGTCGGCCGTGCAGCCCAGACTGTGCAGATTGGCCACCACGTTGCCCGCGCCGCCGAGCATCTTCTTCTCGCTCCGGAAGTTGAACACCGGCACGGGAGCCTCGGGAGAAATGCGCTCCACCTTGCCGTAGAGAAAATGATCGAGCATCACGTCGCCGATGCACAATACCCTGATGTTCCTGTATGCCTTGACTATGGAGGAAAGCAGCATGTTTTTTCCTGCGTGACCCTGTAATGAAGAATGTCCGGTAGAAGCGCAGCCCGTGCGGGATGCGTACGGTCGAGCATAGCAGCGCGGAAACATGAAGTAAAGGCGCGCCCCTCTTGCCTCCTCCCGGAAAAGCCGTTACTCCCTTTTTCGTGTCGGACGTTTTTCGTCCCGCGCTCCCCGGGCCTCCGTCCGGACGCGAGGAGTGATCCGACGTAACGAAAACAAGGAGAATCATCATGGCTGAAGTGCTCGATTGCCGCGGACTCGTATGCCCGGAACCGGTCGTGCGCACCCGCTCCCTGCTGACGCAGAACCCGAATGACGTGGAAGTTCTCGTCGACAACGCCCCGGCTTCCGAAAACGTGAGCCGCTTTCTCGCCAGAAACGGCTACGCCCCTCGGGTGGAAAAGCGCGAAGACGAACTTTGGGTCGTCACCGCGCACAGAGCCGGTGTCTCCTGCGCCGCCGCCGAAGACATCATCGCCGCCGCAGACGACAATGCCCCGGAAAAGAAATCCCGTACCCTCGTCTTCCTCAGCTCCGATACCGTCGGCTCCGGAAGCGATGAGCTGGGCAGCCGCCTCATGGCAAATTTCCTCGCCACTCTCCCCGAAATGGGCGACAACCTCTGGCGCATCGTCATGGTCAACGGCGGCGTCCGTCTCGCCTCCACCCCCGGTCCCTGCCTCGACGCCCTGAAAAAACTCGAACGGAACGGCGTAAGTCTCCTCGTCTGCGGTACCTGCCTCGATTACTATCACCTGCTCGAACAAAAGCAGGTCGGCGAAACCACCAACATGCTTGATATCGTCACCAGCCTCGACCTTGCAGATAAAGTCATCCGCGTCTGACCTCTCTCCACCCTTCCGGCCCCGTGCAGGCCGAAGGCAGAAAGGCCCCGGTACAGCCGGGGCTTTTTCGTCGATGCGCAGGAAAGGACGGAAAAGAAAGCATCGGTGCGGTCGTGACGCCGTCCCGCCCCCCCGCAGGGGACAAGCCTCCGGCCTCCTGTTTCCGCTTGCGGCGCTTCCCTTCGGCGACCGGTGCGGCGGGCGCTGCCGCACACTCCTGCATCGACACAGGCCGCCGTTTCCGCTTCACGGAAGAGCGGGATCAGCACGGTCCGGAGTTTTTCGGGAGGAGCGGAGGAAGGGATGTCCGGAGGGGGAGACGTCGTGTCCGGGGGCTTCTGCTGAAAGCCCCGGGAAGGGGAAAGGGGAGTGCGGGGGAAGGGGACGGCTCTTTTTCAAAAGCGTATCCCTCTTCCCCCGTGGATTTCCCCTTTCTTTTATGTTCTTGGGTGCTTGATGGCGGCCTGAGCGGCGGCAAGGCGCGCGATGGGGATGCGGTAGGGGGAACAGCTGACAAGGTCGAGTCCGGCCTCGTGGCAGAATTCCACGGAGCTGGGGTCGCCGCCGTGTTCGCCGCAGATGCCGATCATGAGGCCGGGTCTTGTTTTCCGTCCCTCTTCGATGGCGATGGTCATGAGTCTTCCCACGCCCTTGCGGTCGAGTACGGCGAAGGGATTGTCCTTGAGGATGTGCCGGCTGATGTAGATCGGGAGGAATTTGCCTTCCGCGTCGTCGCGGCTGAAGCCGAAGCAGGTCTGGGTGAGGTCGTTGGTGCCGAAGCTGAAGAATTCGGCGGCTTCGGCGATTTCGCCGGCGAGCAGGGCTGCGCGGGGCAGTTCGATCATGCTGCCGCACAGGTAGGGGAATTCCACCTTGTGTTCCTGCATGCATTCTCTGGCGATGCGGTCGCAGCGTTCCTTGAGCATGGCCATTTCGGCGAGGCTGATGGTGAGGGGAATTTCGATTTCCGGCAGCGGGGTATAGCCGTCGCGGGCGAGGCGGGCGGCGGCGTTGAAGATGGCGCTCATCTGCATTTCGTAGACTTCGGGGTAGGTGATGCCGAGGCGGCAGCCCCGATGCCCCAGCATGGGGTTGACTTCGTGCAGTTTCTGCACCTGTTCAAGAAGCTTCTGCTTTTCGGCCAGAAGGTCCGGGTCGTTGCCGCGCACGCGCAGTTCCGTGGTTTCCACGAGCAGCTTTTCGAGGCTCGGCAGAAATTCGTGCAGCGGCGGATCAAGGAGTCGTATGCATACGGGCAGGCCGTTCATGGCCTTGAGTATGCCGTAGAAGTCGTTTTCCTGCATGATCTGCAGGGGCAGGAGCGCGGCGGTACGTTCTTCCGTGGTTTCGGCGAGGATCATTTTCTGGACGTAGGGCAGGCGTTCCTGGGCCATGAACATATGTTCCGTGCGCGTGAGTCCTATGCCTTCGGCGCCGAAGCGGCGGGATTTTTCGGCGTCTTCGGGGGTATCGGCGTTGGCGCGCACCTGAAGGTCGCGCACTTCGTCGGCCCAGCCGAGAATGGTCCGGTATTCGTGGGAGAGTTCGGGATCCTTGAGGGGCACGGCGCCGAGAATGACGCGGCCCGTGCTGCCGTCGATGGAGATGAGGTCGCCTTTTCGGATCACGGTGTCGCCCACGGAGAAGAGCTGCTTTTCATAGTCCACGGTCACGGCCTCGCAGCCGCACACGCACGGCTTGCCCATGCCGCGCGTGACCACGGCCGCATGGCTGGTCATGCCGCCGCGGCTTGTGAGGATGCCCTGAGCCTGCACGATGCCGTGGATGTCGTCGGGCGTGGTTTCCACGCGCACCAGAATGACGCGTGCGCCCATGCGTCCCATGTGTTCGGCCTCGTCGGCGCTGAACACCACGGAACCGAAGGCCGCGCCCGGCGAGGCGGCAAGACCCGTGGCCAGCACGTGCGGATCGGCGGAGGAGTCGATCTGACGATGCAGCACGTTGGCCAGATGTTCCGGATCAATGCGCAGGATGGCTTCCTTTTTGTCGATGAGTCCTTCCTCCACCATGTCGCAGGCGATTTTCAGGGCGGCCTGTGCGGTGCGCTTGCCGTTGCGGGTCTGGAGAATGAAGAGTCTGCCGCGTTCGATGGTGAGTTCGATGTCCTGCATGTCGCGGTAGTGTTTTTCCAGGGTTTCCGCGATGGTGCTGAACTGCGCGTAGATGTCGGGCATTTCTTCGGCCAGGCCGGCGATGGGCTTCGGGGTGCGCACGCCGGCGACCACGTCTTCGCCCTGGGCGTTGACGAGATATTCGCCGTAGAGCTTTTTCTCGCCCGTGGAGGGATTGCGCGTGAAGGCCACGCCGCTGCCGGAGGTGTCGCCCATGTTGCCGAACACCATGGACTGGATGTTCACGGCGGTGCCGAGATCGTGGTCGATCTTGTTGATGGTGCGGTAGACGACGGCGCGATGGTTGTTCCAGGAGCGGAACACCGCCTCGATGGCGAGCAGCAGCTGTTCATGAACGTCTTCGGGAAATTCGCTGCCCACCTCCTTTCGATACAGTTCCCGGTAGCGTTCGATGACCGTCTTCATGGATGCCGTGCTGAGCTGCTGATCGAGGGTCACGCCCTGGGCGCTTTTCTGTTCCTGCAGAATGCGCTCGAATTTTTCCTTGGGCACTTCCATGACCACGTCGGAGAACATCTGGATGAAGCGGCGATAGGTGTCGCAGGCGAACCAGAGATTGTTCGTCAGTCCGGCGAGAGCGGGAAACGTGGTGCTGTTCAGGCCGAGGTTGAGGATGGTGTCCATCATGCCGGGCATGGAGAACACTGCGCCGGAGCGCACCGAAAGAAGCAGCGGATCGTGCTCGTCTCCGAAGCGTTTGCCGACCTTTTTCTCCACTTCGGCAAGAGCTGCCGCCACCTCGTCCGTCAGACCTTCGGGAAGTCTGCCTCCGGCGGCGTAGTAGTCG
>CALUTB010000110.1 GCA_944323575.1 uncultured Mailhella sp.
GCTCATCCATGTCATCTGCGAGAGACGGCGTTGGACAGGCGACGAGAGCAAGCTGTTCCGGGCTGCTCAGAATGACGGGAAGCGGCATCGAGAGAGGTCGGCGCTTGCATCGGAACACACGCAGAACGGCATCGGCATCGTCGGCCCGGCAGCCGATGCCGAAAAAGGTTTCCGTGGGGTAGAGAAGTACGCCGCCGAGTTGCAGGCGACGGACGGCTTCCTGCAGGGAGAGAGTCACGCTTGCCTCCGTGAAAGGGTAAGTCTATACTGAACAAATGAGCTTGAAACCCTTGCGCATCATGACAGTAGGCAGGCCGCACGCTCCTTTCTGGAAGGACGCCGCGGCCCATTATCTGGAACGGCTTTCCCGCTGGAGAAAGGTGACGGATACCGTCATCCGCGACTCCGATCCCGCACTGCCGGTTGCCCGGCGCGTGGAAGAAGAAGGAAAGCGCATCCTTGCGGCGCTTTCGCCGCAGGACATCGTGGTATGCCTCGATGAAAAGGGGCGTTCCATGACATCTCGGGAATTTTCACGCTTTTTGGACGGAATGTCTACTGATGCGACGCGTCGCCCGTGCTTCATCGTGGGCGGCCCTTTCGGTCTGCACGACTCCGTCCGGGAAAAGGCCCGTCATCTCATGGCATTCGGTCCGCAGACTCTTCCCCATGAGCTGGCCCGCGTGGTACTGCTCGAACAGCTTTACCGTGCGGAAACACTGCTGCGGAATATGCCGTACCATCACGACTGACGGAGCGGTGACGCCATGCAGGGCGGAGTCCGTGCGGCGCTCATGTTGCACCAGAGCGGACAGGGGAGGATACGGCTGTATCGTCAGCGCATCGTCTGCCGTGCCGGATCGTCAAGATGGCTTTGCAGCTCGTCGGCAAGTCTGCCGATATGTATGCCGTCTACAAAGGAATGATGAACCTGTACGGAAAACGGCAGTATGATTCTTCCTTCCCTGACGGTGTATTTACCCCAGTCGAAAAGCGGAACCGCACAGTCCTTCCTGCCGGAAACAGTGTGGGAAACGTGCGTGTAGGCAATCCAGGGCATGGGGGAGAATACAAACACATCCTCATCCGGCGGTCCGGGAAAATACGTCTTCTGAGATTCAGCCTTTGCTTTTGCGCGTTCCACATAGGCTTCCATGCTGTCCGCCATATCGACACGGACGAATTTGAAAAGTTCCGTGTGAGGATCAAGCCAGGTGAAGGCGGTGTGGACGCGTTCCAGCAGCGCAGGTTTCCCCTCGATGAAGCGGTAGCGGAATTCTTCCAGCTTTTCGGCACAGCAGGTGACGGTGTAGATGAGAGACAGCGTGAAGGAGAGCCGGCGACTGCGCACGAAGGACAGAAAATGGGAGACGTCCAGCTCGAAAGTGACGCAGTACTGGGGTTCCAGCGCATGGCGGAAGATCCGGCAGTGTTCGGCTCTTTTCCAGTGCTCCATGTCCATGAATTGAAAGCTCGTCATGACGTTACCTCCCGTGGGATCAGTTTTCTTCTCCCGCCATTCTTCTGAGTTCCGCTTCTCTGGCTCTGGCGTCGAGAGGGCGGCAGAGCGTGAAGGTCTCGTCGCCGCGCACTTCCTTGGATACCTGAAAATGCTGGGCAGCCCGGGCGGCAAGCTGCGGCCAGTGCGTGATGATGAGAAGCTGTCTTCTGGCGGCCAGATCATGTAGTCTGTCGGATACCCTGTTCAGCGTGATGCCGCCGACGCCGGCGTCCACCTCGTCAAAGATCAGTGTGGCATCTTCTCCCGAGGCCTGAACGCCGACCACGGCCAGCATGAAGCGCGACAGTTCGCCTCCGGAGGCGATTTTGTCCAGAGGCTGAGGCCGCTGTCCCGGATTGGGCGCCCACAGCAGACGGTAGCGGTCTTCCACGCAGGCGGGGCAGATGACCTTTACCTTGTCTTCCACCTGCGGCCATACCTCATGCGGCGTGCATTCCGGCTCCACATGAACGCGCTCGGAAAATCCGAGACCGGCCAGTTCCTTTTTCAGCGCTGTACAGAAGCGTGCCGCGGCCTCGCTGCGGCACATATTACATTCTTCAAGTATTGCATGAAGTTTTTTGGAAAGTTCCCGTTCCTGCTTCTCCAGCCGGTGCAGATCCAGTCCGCAGGCATCGAGAAAAGAAAGATTTTCCGTGATTTCATCGCGCAAACGGAGAATGTCCGGCAGAGTCCGGCGCATACGGCGCTTGAGCTGCGACAGCTCATACAGTCTTGCCTCCAGTTCGTCGGGATCATACTCACAGTCGGATGACGGCGTGCTGCGGAAGCGGCGCGTCAGTTCCCTGGCTTCATCCTCGAAATTCAGAAGAGACTCAAGCGAAGGGGCAAAGCTTTCATCGTCCTGGGCAAGAGACTGAAGCAACCGTTCCAGTTCGCCCAGAAGAGAGGCGAGTCCGGTTCCTTCTCCGCCGAGCATGAGTTCCAGTCCCTGCTCGTACTGCGAACGCAGCCGTTCCAGCCCCTTCATTTCGGCACGTGCTTTTTCCAGCCGTTCCTCCTCGCCTTCCTCAGGAGCGACGCGGTCGATCTCTTTCTGCTGCATTTCCAGAAGCTCCCTCTTCTCGCTCAGCATTTCCATGCGTTCCAGAAGCTTGCGCCGCTGCTCCGCCACGTCCTTGAGCTCCCTCAGTACGGCATCCTTGCGCGGCACCAGCGTCTGGTCCGGGAGAAAGGAGTCGATGAGGGCAGCCTGATAGGATGACTGAAGAAGGCGCTGCTGTCCGTGCTGGCTGACATGGAACAGCAGAACCGGGCGCAGGGCGCGCACGGCATCCTGGGAGGTAAGGGAGCCGTTGAGAAAAAAGTGACTGCGGCCGGACGATGCGGAAAGTTCTCTCCGGAGCACGATTTCCTCTTCTCTCTGCTCTCCCTTTCTGGTGAACAGCGCTTCCACCTGAGCCTTGTCCCTGCCGGGACGTACCATGTCGGTGGAGAGCTTGTCGCCCAGAACGAAATTGATGGCCTTGAGAATGAAGCTTTTTCCCGCGCCGGTTTCGCCCGTGAGGACGTTCATGCCGTCGCCGAATTCAAGCTCCATGTCGTCGATAAGTGCCAGGCCGCGTATGCGCAGATATTCCAGCATGACTTCACCAGAAAAAGATTATTGGAGGATATCTCGATGGCATCATATTTCATTGAAAAACGGCAAAAAGTCAAGAAATAATTTATTCTTTGATAAATCAAAAATTGATCTCATGACACTGACGGAGGGGAAAAGAAACGCCCTGCGAAGCATCCGGTTCAGGGATGTCCGGCAGGGCGCTTTGATGGACACTGAAGGGTGAGGGGCCTGAGTCAACCTTTCAGTGCCTTGCGGAAGCCTTCGGCGGAACGTTCGATGACATCGTCTTCCACGGCGAAGGACAGGCGGAAATAGCCGGGGTAGCCGAATCCGGAGCTCGGTACGGCCAGCACGAGATTCTGCGTCAGTTTTTCCACGATGGCTCTGTCGTCACCGCCGGGAGCCTTGGGGAAGAAATAGAAGGTTCCTCTGGGCAGAGTGAATTCGTATCCCGCGTCGGCGAGGATGGCTGCCAGACGGTTGCGTCGACGGGTGTAGATGGCGAGAGCCTCGTCGGTGGACGTGCCGAGACATTCGGCCATGAGGTACTGTCCCACGACGGGAGGATTCACGAAGCCAAGCACACGGTTGGAGAAGATGAGTCCGTCCATGAGCATGTCGGCGCCTTCCATGTCGGGATTGACGGCGATGTATCCTACGCGTTCGCCTGCCATGCCGTAGTTCTTGGCAAAGGAGCTTATGACCACGCAGTGCCGGTAGAGGGGAAGTGCGGCGGGCACGATCGTGCCGTCATAGGCCAGGAAGCGGTATGGCTCATCGGCAACAAGATAAATGATGCGGCCGATGCGTTTCGATGCCTCTTCCAGCATGGAGGCAAGAGCGATGAGGTCCTGTTCGGAATAGACGGCACCGGAGGGATTGTTGGGGGAGTTTATGATGAGTGCGCGGGTTTTCGGCGTGACGGCAGCGGCAAGAGCCTCCACGTCCGGACCGAAGTCGTCGGCCCGGCAGGGCACGGGGCGGAGTGTGCCGCCGTGGTTGCCGACATAGAACCGGTATTCTCCGAAAAAGGGTGCGACGGTGAGCACTTCGTCGCCGGGTTCGAGAACGGTGTGGAAGAAGGCGTTCATCACACCGGCGGCGCCGCAGCCGAGCATGACGTGTCTGGCTTCAAGGCTGGTATGCTGCTGTCCGCTCAGCCATGCGGCCAGTTTTTCGCGCGCCCATCCGAATCCGCCGTTGGGCATGTATCCCAGAATGCCGGGTTCGGACAGACGGGCGGCAAGTGCGGACATGGCGTGGGTGGCTTCGACGGGCGGCGCAAGATCGGGGTTGCCGAGACTGAAATCGCAGACGGCGTCGTTGCCGTACTTCCTGCGCAGTTCGATGCCGGCTTCGAACATGCGCCGGATCATGGATCCATGGGAAAGATTCTGCTCCATGGCGGAGCTGATGACGGAAGCAGACATAACGTACTCCTTGGGATGAGGGGAGAGAGCGGAGGAGACGGGGGAAACGGAGGAGAGCGCCGACATATGCGTCGTCGGTTCATCGACGTTTCCGTCGTCGGAAAGAGAGGCGGAGAATGCGTCCGGATGTTCCATGGCGGAGGCAAGCCGGTTCAGCCACAGGCTGATGAAGGCAGGGTCGTCGGCAAGTCCCCGCAATTCCGCCTGGCAGCGGAATCCCGCTGCTTCAATGCGGCTTTTCCATGAAGAGGGAGACGTGCCGGCCATATCTTCCAGCGTATGTCGGCCGACGACGGAGAGCAGCGGCAGCAGCCATACACGTCTGTTCGGGGGCGTTTCCGCGGCGAGGACGGGCAGCAGCATATCGAGTCCGTCGGAGGCGGGACACGTTTCCGTGGCCTCATCAGGGCGCACCATGCCGGAGCCGATCATGCAGGCCACATGAATGCGGGGATCCCGTGTGCCGACGGCGTTTCCCAGACGCCGGTAAAGAATGTCGCATTCATGCCGGCTGCCGTGCGCCATGCAGATGACCGGCTCGTCGGGAGAGCGCAGCGGAGAAATGTGTCTGAGCAGGGTTTCGGCCGCTTCGGGGACGCCGGAGGCGTCGGCGTCGGGGCCTGAGAGCAAAGGAAGACCAAGACCTACATCCAGGGAACCTTCCTGCATGACAGCCCGGCAGTCGGCGGCTACGGCACGGTATTCCATGCCGGGAATGATGTGCAGAGGCTGAACGGTTACATGCGTGTAGCGTTCAAAACGCATGCGCTTCAGAGCTTTGAGCACGGAGTCGGACTTGGTGCGGGAGCTGGCAAGGCGCAGCCGCATGGTTTCGGAGGTGAAGGCCCAGCGCACGGGCAGACGGAAACGCGCCTCCGCCGCTGCCTGCACGGAGCGCAGTGCGGAGGCTCCGCGTATGTTGCCGCAGCCGTAGGCGACCAGAAGAATACCCCGTTTCATGCCTTGTCCGCAGAAAACGTTTCTTCGGTAAAAAGCTGGAAGCCTTTTTTGCGGAGAAGCGAGGCAAAGAGACCGTCGCCGTCGACAAGGGTATGGGTGAAGGTTCCATCATAGATGCGGCCGCAGCCGCAGGACGGCGAACGAGCCTTGAGAACGGCGGCAGAACAGCCGTATTCCTCGGCGATGTAAAGGGCGGCTTCCGCGCCGGCGCGGAAGGCATCGGTCACGTCATCTCCGGCGGAGGACATAACGCGACCGTCCTGCTGTTCGCTGGGGGTACGAGGGGTGGGCAGACCTCCCAGTACTTCTGGACAGACGGGGACGGCTTCGCCGCGTTCCACGAGAGCGGCAATTTCCTTTCGAAGATTCGATCTTCCGTCGTAGCGGCAGGGGGTTCCGGCCAGACAGGCGCTTACCACATAGCGGCAGGGCTTCGGAAAGTCAGTCAAAGGAGATCTCCACCTGTTCCTGATTGTCCTTGCGGCGGACGATGGTGCCGATTTCCCAGGCTTCCGTATTCATGGACTTGAAGCGGGGAAGCATTTCATCAGCCGTGGCGCGATCGGTGATCATGATGTACCCGATGCCGCAGTTGAAGATCTGGAGCATTTCCGGCCATGACAGCTTGCCCTGCTGCTTCAGCCATTCGAATATGGCAGGGCGTTCCCAGCCGGAGAAGCGTATGCTGGCGCAGACGGAGGGGGAGAGCACGCGGGGAATGCTGTCGTAGAAACCGCCGCCTGTGATGTGCACCATTCCCTTGAGGGGCAAGTCTCTCATGATGGACTTGACCTGATCGGCGTAAATGACGGTGGGGGTAAGAAGCACGTCGGCGAAGGTCCTGTCGGTGCCGGGAACGATGTCGTCGGCCTTTACGCCGCTTTCCTCATAAATCTTGCGCACGAGGGAGTAGCCGTTGGAATGCAGTCCGGAGGAGGCAAGTCCGATGATGACGTCGCCTACGCTTATGGTGGAGCCGTCCACGATGTTCGGTCCGTCCACGAGTCCGACGCAGAAACCGGCAAGGTCATAGTCTCCGTTGGCGTACATGCCGGGCATTTCCGCGGTTTCTCCGCTGAGCAGCGTGCAGCCGCTCATCTTGCAGCCTTCCGCTATGCCGCCTACCACGGTGGCGGCAAGATCGACGTTCAGCTCACCGCAGGAAAAATAATCGAGAAAGAAAAGGGGCTTGGCTCCGAGTACCAGGCAATTGTTCACGCTCATGGCGACAAGGTCGATGCCCACAGTGTCATGTCTGTTGAACATGGAGGCCATCTTGAGTTTCGTTCCGATGCCGTCGGTACCCGCGACAAGAACCGGCGACTGCATGCCCGAGACGTCGGGACGGAACAGGCCGCCGAAACCGCCTATGTCCGAAAGGACGCCGTGGGTCTGCGTGCTGGCCACCAAAGTCTTGATGCGGGAAGCCAGCTCGTTGCCGGCACGAATGTCGACGCCGGCGGAGGTGTATGCGGCAGAACGGGAAAAACTCATGGTCTCATCTCCTGGTTGAAGAGCGTGGGCCTGCCCGGCAGGGACGCCCTGCGTTCGGATACCTGCGCTCCGCAGAAGGGAAGCCGAAGCTCTCCCTGCGGCATTTCCCACGGAAATCGCTTCTGCAGGTACCCCGTATTAATAGTCGCTTCCGGATCGTTTGCCAAGTTTTTAATGAACCCTCGAAAGAGGCCGTCCTGCAGGAATTTTTCACCGGAGTCATTTCGGTGGACGGGCGAACATGCTCCCGAATACTTGCATTTCCTCGCGGAGCACGTAGAACATGACAGGCCTGAGGGCACAATTCTTATTTTTCGAGGCGGTCGACATGAGCAAAGATGCTTCCAATCCTTTTTCCGTGCTGAATGCGCGGGACTTTCCCTCCCGCAGTGACAGGGACAACGCGCGCAGACAGCGTCGGACCAGAACCGTGGTGAAGAACAGGGAGGCCGAGGCTGCCGCGTTGGATGCCGACGCCGAGCTTTTCATGCAGGCCATGAGCGGCAGCGTTCGCGAACTCCCGTCTTCCGGGCGTGGACGAGGGGAGCAAAAGAAAGAAACGTGCAGAAACGCCGGGGCTTCCGATACGTCCTTTGCCGACATGCTGGAGAGCAGCGGTGTCAAACAGATGCTGCAGAAGAAAAAAGTTGAAGAGGAACGGCGTCGGCCGCAGAGCCAGACTCCTGAAGAAGAGCAGAAGGAACCTGCCACGCTGACGGCCATGGCTCTTGCCGGTGAGCGCATCGGTCGCAGAGATGATGCCGCCGTGCTGAGCGAAGCTGCGGGGCAGCCGACAGGGGCCGATGACAGCCGTGATTTTTTCAGTGCCGTCAGGGGAACCGTACCGCTGAACGGCAGAGGCCGCGACATTCCCGTGGAGCCGGAGGCTCCGGCCGTTCCCGTGACGGATCCCAGGCATCCTCTGCAGGACTTCATGGATGGCAAGGTGGAGTTTTCCGTGGCCAGCACCGATGAGTACGCGGAGGGACATGTGGTAGGGCTGGATCTCATGATCGTATCCCAGCTGCAGTCCCGCCAGTTCAGTCCCGAGGCTCACGTCGATCTTCACGGACTCAACTGCGAGCAGGCCTTTCAAAGCCTGGTCGGATTCTTCCGCAGTTCCTATTACAAAGGGGTGAGAACGGTTCTCGTCGTGACCGGTTGCGGACTCAATTCCCTGAACGGCGTCCCTGTTCTGCGTGCCCGTGTTCAGCAGTGGCTCACGCAGGATCCCTTCAA
>CALUTB010000111.1 GCA_944323575.1 uncultured Mailhella sp.
TCGCAACAAGTTTTCCAGTGTTCTTCTCTGACATAAAGCTCTCCCAAAGTTTTTAAGAGATTGCCGGGTAGTCAGAGAAAGTTCAGTTCTGTCCGCTATCTTTTTCTCATTAATTTTTGTGCCGCACCGTGTCCGCACCAACCCCATTTTTGTCCGCACACGTTATCGAACGGGAAGGGAAAATAGGGAAAACTGGAGAATATAACTTATTATATTCATAGGAGTTATTGGTAAATTATAAAAACTCTGTGAAATTGCGGAAAATGGGAAAGTTTTCCTTCCCAGCGGGAAACCACGGTGGATCCGGTTGCGTCGCCGAGCACATTGACGGAGGTACGGGCCATATCCATCATGCGGTCGATGCCGGCGATGATGGCGATACCTTCCAAGGGAATTTCCACTTGGGTGAAGACGATGGAACTCATGAGCAGACCTGTTCCAGGAACGCCAACGGTACCGATGGACGCCAGAACACCCACGAGGATGACTTCAAACTGTTTGTCGAACGGCATGGGAATACCGTACAACTCGGCCACGAAGGTGGTTACAACGCCCATATAGACGGCCGTACCGTCCATATTGATGGAGTTGCCGAGAGGGATGGAAAACGATGCGACGGGCTTGGAAGCACCGAACTTCTGCACCTGGATGAGTTTGGTGGAAAGTGCTGCTGCGCCGGAGCAGGTGGTGAAGGAAATGATCGTGGGGGCGGCCAGCATCCTGAAGAAGAGGGGAAAGCTGAGACCGCAGGCTTTGACGAAGGGAATCTAGCAGAAGAAGACATGGAAAATGTATGCGACGTACATGATGCCGATGACCTTGATGAGAGGCAGCAGTACGGCTGCGCCATGACTGTCCACGGTGAATGCAATGAGTCCGAATACACCGATGGGGGCGTAGGCCATGACCATATTGGTCACTTTGATCATGACTTCGGCACAGCCTTCAAAAAAGTGGAGTATCGTTTTCCCACGTTCGCCCACAGCGCTCAGGCCGAATCCGAAGATCATGGCAAAGAAGATGACCTGGAGCATATTGCCCTTGCTCATGGAGTCGATGGGATTGAGGGGGACGATGTCAAGGAAAACATCCACCATTCTGGGGTCCTGCACGGCCTGAGCCTTGAGTCCCTCGATAGAGAGGTTGAGACATTCTCCGGGATTTGAGGATATTGGCGAACAAAAGACCGATGAACACGGCCACGGTCGTGGTGCAGAAATATAAAAGCGTTTTGGAAGCCAGACGACCGAGCTTGCCGAGGTCTCCCACGCTGGCGGATCCGACTGCAATGGTGGTCAGCACCAGCGGAACGACGACCATGCGGATGAGATTGATGAAAAGCCGACCAATTGGCTTGAATCATACGGGATCAAAGCCCATGGAGGGAGCGGCGAGACCGGCGGCCACCCCGAGGACCATGCCTATGGTCATCCGGATGGGCAGGCTGATACGGGATTTCATGAAGAGGCCTCCGGAAATCAGAACCGTTGCAGAAGAACGGCGGGATGAATGTCGGGAAGGCGTCCGGCCGTCTGCATCGTTATACGGCGTCAGGTTCACCAGGTTCGTCTTTGACAAAATCGAGAAAACGGCACGTCAGACATCTGTTCCATGAAAGAATAGCTTTGTTAAGCCGGCGTGACAGGAGGCGTGAGGCGGTGGGGTGTGGACTGTTTTGTAGAAAAATTTTTTTTCAAACCGTCACAGTGTGGAAAAGCATTTGCCTTGCAGGGCAGTTTGGGGCATAGTGCCGGACACGCCCTTTTACTTGAATAAGGAGGAGTTGCAGGAAAAATACGCTGTATACATGTCTCTGACCCCGATCGCCCACCCTGAACCGTGTGCTTGAGAACCACGTAAAAAACAAGCTATGAAACAGCATTCTTTTTCAGTAACGTTCATGTTGCTCGGTATTGTGTTCTGTACCTGTCTCATCATTTCCAATCTACTGGCTGCCAAGATCTTCATGCTGGGTACTCTCGCTCTTCCGGCGGCGGTCATCATCTTTCCAGTTTCCTACATCATCAACGATTGCATCGCCGAAGTCTGGGGATTTCGTCGGGCACGATTCATCATCTGGACCGGTTTTGCCATGAATTTTCTTGTGGCCGCGCTGGGGCAGATTGCGGTTTTTCTTCCTTCCGCGCCGTTCTGGGACGGCGAAGCGCATTTCAATTATCTGTTCGGTCTGGCTCCCCGCATCGCAGCTGCGAGTTTTCTGGCCTTTCTTGCGGGCTCTTTCCTCAATGCCTATATCATGAGCCGTATGAAGGTTGTTTCGCAAGGAAAGCATTTTTCTGCTCGTGCCATAGTGTCCACGTTGCTCGGCGAGGGCTTGGATTCGCTCATTTTCTTCCCCTGTGCCTTTGCGGGAATGCTGACATTTTCGGACATGCTGCCCATGATGCTGGCTCAGACCGCACTCAAGACTCTGTATGAGATCATCATGCTGCCGATAACCATCCGGGTTGTTGATTACGTCAAGAAGATGGAAGATACCGACGTATATGATGAGGGCATATCCTACAGTATTCTCAAGATCAGAGAGGTGTCCTGATGGCCGGAGCCGTTGTGGTGTTCAGCGGCGGACAGGATTCCACCACCTGTCTGTTCTGGGCGAGAGAGCAGTTTGAGTATGTACGGGCCCTGAGCTTCTTCTATGGACAGAAGCACAGACATGAGCTGGACATGGCCCGGGCCATCGCCGGGGAAGCAGGGATTCCGCTGGATGTGCAGGATGTGAGTTTTATTTCCCGTCTTGGACGCAGTTCCCTTACGGATGATACGATGCTCATGGACAGGGAAAAGCCGGAAGGCGGCTGGCCCAACACGTTTGTTCCGGGACGCAATATGTTTTTTCTCGGCGTTGCTGCAGTGTGGGCGCGTGAGCACGATATACGCAATATCGTCACGGGAGTGTCTCAGACGGATTTCTCCGGCTATCCCGACTGCCGGGACACGTTCATCCGGTCCATGAACGTCACGTTGAATCTGGCCATGGATGAGCAGTTCGTACTGCATACGCCGCTTATGTGGCTGGACAAGGCTCAGACGTGGGCACTGGCCGACAGGCTCGGCGTGTTCGAACTGGTGCGGACGCGTACGGTGACCTGCTATAACGGCATTGTTGGTGACGGCTGTGGAGAGTGTCCCGCGTGTCGTCTGCGTCGGCAGGGGCTGGAGCGTTACCTTATGCAGAAAAAACAGGCGGAATCGGGAACATGCCGCGTCGCCGAAGGAGAGAACCATCATGCATGACAGAAAGGATGACCACCTCACGATTCTCGGATCCCCTACCCGTTACCGTCAGGACTATGCTCCGGAAGTGCTGGAGACGTTTGAAAACAGACACGCCGATCATGATTACTGGGTACGTTTCAACTGTCCGGAATTCACCAGCCTGTGCCCCATTACAGGGCAGCCGGATTTTGCAGAAATACGTATCGAATATATTCCTGATGTGAAAATGGTGGAAAGCAAGAGTTTGAAACTCTATCTGTTCAGTTTTCGCAATCATGGAGATTTTCATGAAGACTGTGTCAATGTCATCATGAATGATCTCATTAAATTGATGAATCCACGTTATATAGAAGTGACTGGTATTTTTACTCCTAGAGGTGGAATTTCCATATATCCATATTGTAATTATGGACGACAGAAAACGAAATACGAGAAAATGGCGACATTCCGTATGCTTCATCATGATCTTTGATATTTTTTGAATGAGTGATTTTCCCCGTAGAGAAAAAGAATATGTATGAAAAAGGGACCGATGGTCCCTTTTTTCATGCTGCCTGCCGACATTTGACAAGAACTGTACGGGATGAATATGAAGACGTCGGAACGCGTTTTGACATCGTCCGGATGTCGTGAGGGAGGCGTATGTCACAACCTGTTTTTTCTTTAAAGGCATTCACGACCGTGGATGCCCGTATGGTGCTTTCTGTTGCTCGCTTTATCCGGGATGACCTCGGTGTGGACATACGAGGAGAAAAGCTTGTCATAGCGTTTTCCGGCGGGGCGGATTCCACGGCTTTGCTGACTGTGTTCTGTGCGCTCCGCGAGTCGCTTCAGCTTTCTCTGGTCGCCGCACACCTTGATCACGGACTGCGTCCGGAGAGTGCGGCGGACGCCGAGGCTGCGAAAGCGCTGTGCCTGCGGCTCGGAGTTCCCTTTTTGGCAAGGCGCGAACATATAGGGGAGCTGTCCCGCACATGGCATTGCGGTGTGGAGGAAGCCGGACGCAGGGCCAGATACGCATTTCTTGAAGATTGCCGTCTGCAGCAGAATGCCCGATGGGTGCTGACGGCGCATCATGTCGGAGATCTGGCGGAAGACGTACTCATGAGACTTTCCCGGGGGTCCGTATGGCCGGCGCTCGGAGGCATGAAGGCTGTAGTGGATGAGCCGGGACGACATATTCTTCGCCCTTTACTCATGCAGAAAAAAGAAACTCTGGAGGCCATGCTGCAGCGACTCGGAATCTCGTGGCGGGAAGATGCTTCCAATGCAAGCCGGACGTGGAAGAGAAACCGTGTGAGACATGACCTCATTCCTTTGTTTTTGAAGGAGAACCCATCCTTCTATGAAAGTGTGCGCCGCCTGTGGCGCAGCGCGCGAAGGGATGAGCGTGATTGGAAGAGCCGGACCGAACATGGTCTTGAACAACGCGACGGGAGTCTCTTTCTTTCGGACAAGACGCTGCACGGACTTTGCGAGTCCGACAGAATGCGTCTTATGGCGGAAGCGCTGCATCGTCTGCAGGGGGAAGTCAGGGCCGATACGCTGGAGTCGGTGAATGCGTCATGGAAGCGAAGACATTTTCCACGTCGTTTTTCTTTCGGCGGTGGGGTCAAGGCAAAGCTCGACGGCGAGGGACTGTGCTTTTTCCGTGCTTCGGGACGCTAGCCGTCGTCCGGCAAAAGGAATCTCTGTCCGGCTTGAACGTCTTTCATGCATGGGACAAGTCGTATCCGTACGGGAAGACAAGCCTGTGCATATTGGAGACAGGAGAGGGATCAAGGGCGTTTTCCGGCTGCCGGCTGCCCGTCGGCAGACGGTTGTAACACTATGCAAGAATTACCCGGAATGCGTGTTTTGCCCTGTAAATTTTGATATAAAAAATAAATAATATTTTGTTTTTATTTATGAAAAATCATTACTGAGTATTTCCGGACAGCCCGGATGTGAGATGACGACCTTTTGCCTTACCTTGCCAGCTGGTGTAGGGTGCTTATCTAGCAGCACAGGGAAGGTGAAGAACGTCGCAACCTTCCATTTTTTCTTGCGAGGAGTTTTATCATGCCGCTGTATGATTTTGAGTGTAAGGACTGCCGGCACACTTTTGAGGAGCTGGCTTTTGATGACGACGATGTGATCAGTTGCCCGAAATGCGGATCGACGCATACGGCCCGCCTTGTTTCCGCCCCCAGTCCGCTCAAGACGGGAGCTTTTCCCTTCAAGATAGGGCCGAGACCGGCATGGATGAATGACAAGAGGCTCAATCGCAACAGTCCATGTCACGGAAACTGTTCCTCATGCGGCGGAGGAACGGACAGCGCAGCGCAATAAATCATGTCCGGCGTCATTTACAATGGCGGTATCGTTCGATGCAGGGTAGAAGTATGTCTGAGTTCCCGGATGATCAATGATTCAGACGCAGATGCGCTTCAGCGTCAAGATAGCCGGTCATGACGAAGTGAAGCTGTCCGAATGCCCGCGGATGTTTTATTTTTAGAAAAAAACGTTCTAAAGACAATTGCACAAGGAGTTCTTATGAACGGCATCCTTAAAAAAACGGCGATTGCCGTAACTGGTTTCGTGTTTCTGGCCTCTTCGGCCTCGGCCGCTCCCATGTTGCCCGATTTCGTGCCTCTGGCAAAAAAAGCCGGTCCGGCCGTGGTGAACATCAGCACCGAGAGGGAGATGGACAGCCCTGTCATGGATATGTTCAACTTCCCCGGTATGGATCGTTTCTTTGAACAGTTCGGCGGACCTTTCGGCATGCGTCCCGGTCAGCCTGTTCCCAGACAGAAGAGCAGTGCTCTCGGCTCCGGCTTCATCATTTCTGCCGACGGGTATATCGTTACCAACAATCATGTGGTGGAAGGGGCCGACAAGGTGACCGTCAAGCTTAACGATGACAAGTCGGCCGGTCTTGCCGCCACCATCGTGGGTACCGATGAGGAAACGGATCTAGCCCTGCTCAAAGTGGAAAGCCCCACGCCGCTGCCTGTACTCAAGTTCGGTGATTCCGAATCCATGGAAGTCGGCGACTGGGTTGTGGCCATCGGCAACCCCTTCGGTCTGAGCAATACCGTGACTGCCGGCATTCTGAGCGCCAAGGGGCGCGACATTCACGCCGGTCCCTTCGACAACTTCCTTCAGACCGATGCGTCCATCAACCCAGGCAACAGCGGCGGCCCGCTCATCAACATGGCCGGTGAGGTCATAGGCATCAATACTGCCATTACCGCCAACGGACAGGGCATTGGTTTCGCCATTCCGAGCAATCTTGCATCTAGGGTCATCAACGATCTTAGGGAAGGCAAGAAGGTCAGTCGTGGCTGGATCGGCGTGACCGTCCAGGACGTGGATGAAAATATGGCCAAGGCTCTGGGACTCAAGGATTTCAAGGGCGGCGCGCTCATCGGCTCCGTTATGGATGACGAGCCTGGGGACAAGGCCGGGCTGCGTGCCGGCGATGTCATCATTCGTGTGGGTGATACTCCCATCGACAGCGCTTCTGCGGTAACCCGCAGTGTAGCTGCTCTCAAGCCCGATACCAAGGTCGACGTGGTCGTCATTCGTGACGGCAAGGAAGTGAAACGTACGGTTACCCTTGGTGAACGTGCTTCCCACAGTACGGTCATGCAGAAGAATGGTCAGCAGAGCGAAGGCGGCGAACTCGGCGTCAGCGTCAAGCCCCTTACTCCGGAAGATGCACGCGCGCTTCAGCTTTCCGGCGACGTGAAGGGGCTGCTTGTGGTCGGCGTGAACGGCAACGGACCTGCCGCCGAGGCCGGCATCAGTACCGGCGACGTGATTCTTTCTGCCAACCTCAAGCCTGTGACCAATGCGGATGAACTTCTTTCCATCATTCGTAAGGAAGGTAAGGAGCGCGGCGCTCTCATGCTTCAGATCAACCGTCGTGGTGAAACGTTCTTCATTACGGTGACGCTGGACAAGAAATAATGAAAAATGGCGGGATGGCCTCTGGCCGTCCCGGTGAAACGGAAAGGCGGCGGGCGCTGAACACCCGCCGCCTTTCTCATGTTAAGGCCGGTAAAAGGGGACTGTCTGTGGCGGGTCGAAACGCCTGGATGCGGAACAGCGGTTACGACTTTTGGAACGTCATTTTTCCCGACTCATGAAAGCGGGAGGTATCTGCGCCCTCAAAACGCAGCAGGGCCTTTTTTCTGTCGAGCCCGCCGGCATATCCCGTCAGACTGCCTCCGACGCCCACGACGCGGTGGCAGGGAATGATGATGGAAATGGGATTATGGCCGACGGCGCCCCCCACAGCCTGAGCAGACATGGTGCTGCGGTGCATGAGAACCGCGGCTCTTTCGGCAAGAGCTTTGTAAGTGACGACTTCTCCGAAGGGAATACGGCACAGCTCCTTCCATATCAGTTGCCTGAAGTCGCTTCCCCGGGGGGCAAGAGGAAGCTCGAAAGGAGAAGGTTGCTGTCCCGAAAAATAACGGTCGAGCCATCTGCAGGCTGTCGTCAGAATGGAACCGCGTCCGACGGCTGTCGGAAGGCTTTCCAAGCCTTCGGGAAAATATTTCTGTCCCTCGATCCAGAGCCCGAAAAGATGGTGTTCATCTCCGAGCAGATGAAGAGGACCCAGAGGGGATAGGTATCGCATCGTATAATGCATGATGGACTCCGGAACATGGAATGAAGAACAGGTATGAAGGAGAATATGTACCATAGCGGAGATTCAAGGAAGGGAAAAGATATTGACGGGTACTCTTGTATGCTTCCTGAGGGAATTTCATGGGGAAAAGTCAGACATAACAGTCAGTTTGGAAGGTTGAGGAATATTGCCAGGACACTTGCAGATTCTCCTCACGGGAAGGGACTGCGGTTTAAAAAAAATAAAAAAGTATGGATGTTACAAATCT
>CALUTB010000112.1 GCA_944323575.1 uncultured Mailhella sp.
GTGCGCAAGGGCCACTTCGCCGAAGGTTCCAACGTGCTCTTCCTGCACACCGGCGGTTCCCCGGCGCTGTATGCCTATCTGCCCACTTTCATGAAGTAGTTCAGCAAAATCCTTAAGCAAGGCTCCCCGGTATCGAGATGATGTCGGGGAGCTTTTTTTTGTGCATCATGTAGAGCTTGCTTTTGACAGAGATGATAGTTAGAACTAAAACTTCAAAGCTTTCATCATCGAGCCTGCCATGAACAAAATCAGAGAAACTTACAGCATCAAAATTGCAGAGTATATCCGGAATCTTGTCCGCTCAGGGAAATTGCGCCCTGGAGATCCGGTGATTGAAACGGCTATTTGCGAGGAATTGAAAGTCAGCAGATCACCAGTTCGTGAAGCCTTGCTGATTCTTGGTCAACAGGGAATTATCTGCTACGAACCGCAAAAGCATAAATACATAAGATCAATGAGTCCAAAAGAGATATACGACAGTTATATCATAGCTGGAGTTCTCGAAGGCGTCGGTGTGGCACAGTCCATACACCTATGGACTGAAAAAGAAGAAAAAAACTTTGATAACGCTGTGGAAAGATTCAATAACAAAATTGACTACGACTCCCACATCAACACGTTTGCCGAGATAGACGAAAACTTTCATCTCACGCTACTCTCTGCTTGTGACAATGAAAGACTCGTTGAAATCGCACGTACCTCGTGCTCTTCACTTGCTAAATTTCTATACTACCCGCTATGGCAAAATTTGTTTTCTCCCAAAGAGTTTTACAACAGGCACATGATCGTTGTCGAAGCAGTGCGCTCAAAGAATCCCGAAGTAATTGAAAAAACTCTTCGTTCTCACTATGAGGAGGTTGGAAGGCGCCTGTCGGAAAAAGTGAAGGATACCATGTGCGGCAGGCTTCCGGCATGACGTCGCTGAAGCATATGCGAAGTACCGTCGCAGCGCTGTGGACAGGCAACCTGTTTGCGCCTTTTCTCATGAGCGGTGTGGCCGCAATTCTTCCGGCAATAGGTCTGGATCTTGGGGCATCGGCGGTAGCCTTGTCTCTGATCATGGTGGGATACAACCTCGGGCAAACGCTGTCCAACATGCTGAGCGGAAGAATATGCACGATGTTCGGCACCAAGCGCATTCTTCTGCTCGGCATCGGGTTGTTCTGCATGTTCTCTTTCCTCATGGGGCTGGCGCCGTCGATGGGAGCGGTCATTCCCATTCGCTTTGTGCAGGGCATCGCAGCCGGAATTATTTCCTGCGCCGTCACCACGTTGAGCGTCACCATCGCCCCATCGGAAAAACGCGGACAAATCATCAGCATCACCGTATCCGCAGTATATCTCGGGCTCGCAATAGGACCCATGGTCTGTGGAGGCATAGCAGAACTTGCAGGCTGGAGAATGATCTTTTTCATGGTTGCATCTGCTGCCCTATGTGAATTTTTCCTTCTCAAAAAACTCATTCCTGCGCAGCAGTCCGACCGGGGACACGGCTTTGACATCATGAACGGCGTTCTCGGATGCATCAGCCTTTTCCTCATCAGCATCGGCTCCACCTGTACGTTCTTTCATCCTGCCGTGATACTTCTCCTTCCGGCCGGTCTCGGCGTGCTGATACTTTTCATTCGCAGAGAATGGCTCTCTGCTTTCCCGATACTTGATCTTCGTGTGCTGGCAAAAGCTCCGGGATTGCCCGACGGAATGCTTGCCACTTTCATTAATTATGGGTCGTTCCAAGGTCTGCCGCTGTTTTTCTCGCTGTATTTGCAACAGGTGCTTCAAATGAACGCATGGACGGCCGGCCTTGTTCTCATGGGTCAAACATTGTTCCAGACGTTCTTGTCTCCGATTGCCGGCAAGCTCGCGGACAAATACAATCCGGGACTCATAGCCACCATAGGAATGGCCGTCACCAGCTCCAGCATCTACAGCCTGGCGCTTCTCGACCAGGCGAGTCCTCTGTGGCAGGTGATGCTCAGTCAGGCATTTCTCGGAACCGGTGCCGCTCTCTTTGCCGCTCCGAACATGGCATCCACGCTCGGCAACGTGCCCAGGGAGGAACTGCCTGTCGCCTCCGGACTGCTCGGTTGTCTGCGCACGCTCGGCGGTCTGATGAGCCACATCATCATGTCCTGCACGATTGCTCTGTTCATGGGGGATGCCGGTGTCGAACATGAGCATGCCGACCTGTTCCTCAATGCCATGTCCTATGCCCTGATTCTTTTCGGAAGCCTCAATCTCCTGGGCATGTTTGTCAGTCTAAGGGCATTCAGAAAAAGCATCCGGCATTGATCGCCGGCGTCAAGAAAAAGGCGGAGCCGTTTTGGCCCCGCCTTTTTTCAACGCTTCGTCAACTCTGGCCTTACGGCTTCATGACGATGCCACGATCTTCGAGGTCCTTGTACAGATTGTTCAGGGACATGCGAAGAGCGAAGGGACTGATGCTTTTATTTTCCAAGTTGGCGAGAAGATCAATATTATGACCTTTGGCAAAGGAAGCCAGGTTGGGACTCTTGTTGCCCTCGGCATCCTCGAAGTGCCAAGCCTTCACCACTTTGCCGTCGAAGTCGTCAATCACAATCCTGAAGTAGTCTTCGGGGCCAGCAAGCACGTTGCTGGTGCTGTCGAGAACGATCTCTTCGGTGTTTTCGAGAAGGATCTCGTTCAGCTCACTGCAAGACGCTCAGGTGTCCGGGCGAACCGTGAAACGCGGATCACCGGGCCACTGCTGCGGATTCTTGAGGCTGAAGACTCCGCTGAACATATCAAGGCGAATCCTGCCGTCATCAGTGACGGCACCTTCAGGATGCAGCATCGCCACCTGAACTCTTACAGTGCCGTCCTGAGAAGCCATCTGCCATTTGGCACGATCAGCCGGAGTTCCGGGCAGGTAGTCAAGAGCGTGAGGATCACTGATCTTGTTGAATTCCTTAACGATTTCCATGCCGTTGTGCATCAGCGAGATTTTGGCGGAATCCTTGCTCACAGAGAGCACCTTCACAGTGGCCGTGCCGACGCGAACGGTATCGCCGGCCTTGTACGCACCGGAAACACGAGGCTTGGAAGTAAGCCAAATCTCCGTCAGGCTGGGCGTGGCAAATTCCTTCACTTCGATTTCGTCAGCCGACGTTTTGCCGGCAATGAGGTACGACTTGCCGCTGGGATAGATGGACGCTCCGAAATACGCCCGGCGCTGCAACGGCTCAGGAGAAGTTGCGGTGACGGGGTGACGCCCTGTGCTCAGGCCAAGTCCTTCGAACTTGCCGGAGTTCACGTCCACCAGTGTGGGATCGACAGCTACCTGAAAGTTGGTGCCGTAGTAGTTTCCGGAAGCTTTCATGATGCGCAGGTTGGAGTAGCCAGCCTTGTTGCCGTATGGATGACTGCTGCCGTTCACAAACTGAAGAGCTCTGGATCCGTCCGGCAGAAGGTTGATGGAGTCTCCCTTCTTCATGGTGCAGTCTTTCAGCACCAGGTACTCAAACGCTTCGTCGACTTCCGAGTAGCGCTTGCCCAGCAGCATGACTTCGACATTGGTCATGGTGCCTATGCTCGCGATGCGCGAACTGTAGTACAGTCCGGCCGGCGGAATGACGATTTTGCCATCTCGAATGAAGCTTTTGCGGATGACCACACCTTCGCTGATGCGGCGCTGACCGAGATACAAATCCAGATCAGCCGCCTTGAATCCTGGAACCTGGGCGATGATGGCAGCATTGCGCGCAGGCGCCTGCATAAGAGCCGACTCTGAAGCCGCCATCGCACCGGCAGGCAGCATCAACGCGAGCGCAAAGCTCATGCCTTTCAACCACGGATGTTTTTTCATCAACATCTCCTCCGATTAATAGTTGATAAGTGAAACATACTGCTTACCTATGCGTTTTTCTTAAAAAACGCAATCAACACAAGCTGTTGATCGGCTGAGAGAATCCAAAGATGCAAAGCGTCCGCTCCCCGGAAGGACGAATCTTCATCCCCGTACCATCGACAGCCATCAGGGAACGTCACCTTATTGTGGGACATTGTTCAATAACATTAAGGAACGCCGTACAATTGCAACTCGTTGTCTTCCGGATACTCCGCACCGGAGCGCCGTGGGCAGAGATGCCGTCCGCCCCTGGGGAGCAAAAATGCGCATCGCCGCTTTTTCCGCCGCAGGAACGCGGTCTTCGGGAAAAGCTGCCCGCCCCTGCTCGGAAACCGGATGTTGAGCGGCTCATGATCAAGGCCGGTTCTGTTCCCTCATTCCTTCATTTTCTTATAAAGCGTCGTTCTGTTGATGCCGAGCAGCGTGGCCGCCCCTCTGGGACCGGAAATGCGTCCGCTGGTCATCTTCAGAACATCCCGTATATACCTGCGCTCCATCTCCTCAAGCGTGGGGATGGAATCCGGCAGTGAGCAATGTTCCTCAAACGTCCGTTCCATCACGTCCCTGTTCTCCTGCCGCTGCGCCTCGCTCCTCTCCTTTGCAGAGCGTGTCTCACAGACATGCTGCGTAGGCAGGGACGGCATGTCCAGACCATCCAGAGCAAGATACAGGTTCTCCGGCGTGGAAAGAGCCGCCGCCTGCGCCATGATGTTGCGCAGTTCGCGAATATTGCCCGGCCACTCGTAGGCACAGAGCTTCTTTCTGTCTTCCACGCTGAGTTCGGGCGTCGCCCGCCGGTATCTGCCGCAATAGAGACGCAGATAATGCCGGGCAATGGCCGGAATATCTTCACGGCGCTCCCTAAGCGGCGGAACATGCAGAGAAATCACGCAGATTCTATAGTACAGATCTGCCCGAAAACGTCCCTGACGAACCTCCTCCTTCATGTCCCTGTTGCTTGCAGCCACCAGTCTGAAATCAGAATGAATGGTACGCGTGCCGCCAAGACGCATGAAATTGCGTTCCTGCAAAAGACGCAGAAGCTTGGCCTGAAAGCGGGGACTTATGTCGGGCAGTTCGTCAAAAAAAAGCGTGCCTCCGTCAACCAGCTCCAATATGCCCTTTTTCTGGTGGTTTGCTCCGGTAAAAGCCCCTCTCTCATAGCCCAGCATTTCACTTTCGAACAACTCTTCCGGTATGCTGGAAAGGTTGACGGCAATGAAAGGCCCCTGTCTGCGGCTGCCCCTGTGCAGCCGGCGGGCCACAAGCTCCTTGCCCACGCCCGTTTCCCCGATAATCAGCACCGAAGCATCCACATCCGCCACGCGATCCACCTTTTCCAGAAAGGAGCCCATGACGCTGCCGACGAATATCAGTTTCTCATCGGCCGGAAGCGACCGCGCCTCCTCCCCGGCGTTTCCTTTCAGGGTCAGCCAGCGCCGTACCGGAATCTCCACCATTTCCTTCAACTGCGCAAGCAGGGCTTCCGTAAAATCGTCAGGACTCCAGAGCCAGTTTCTCCCTTCAAGATACAGGCAGCTCCAGGCATCGTCGTCATGTGTCACGGGCAGGAGCATGGCCATGTCCCTGTCTCTGCCGCCGCGTCCCTTTCCCGGCAGGACAAAGAGCTGGGGAATGTTCTCCTCCGCCTGCCGCACCGCAGCAAGCCTTTCTTTCGTTGCCAGGGAGGACGTATCCGGACCGCAGCAGCCGAGAAGTTCGGGTTCCTTGCCCCGCTCGCATGTCCAGAAGCCTGCACGGGAAGCTCCGAGGACACTGCAGAAGGCGCTGAGCAGCTTCTGCAGAAAGTGCCCGCTGCTCACATCCAGCTCCAGCAGAATCCGCATCAGCTGGCGCTGAAGCGGAACCGTACGCAGCGGAGAAGAGGTCGGCATGGCCGGAAGAAGAGACAAAAGCTCCGGCGGCCACAAGGCACGCAGCCCCGGATGGGCGTCAAACGCCGGCCATGCCTCGATGACGAAACGCAGGGCCATTCTGCGGTCATGGTCGCGCAGATAGGCGCATGCCAGAAGGGCTATGGTTTTGGCCGCCTCGAACACAAGACCGTGCACCACAAAAAAGGCCCGGCATTTTTTCAGCACGGCTATCGCCCCATGCAGATTCCCTTGTTCCAGCATGGACGAGGCACGCAGACGCAGGGCAACATGGCGCAATGTCAGATTCGGCCCTGCAATATTCTGCTCCAGCATCGCCTCGCAGGCATAACCGGGAATATCGGGATGGCCTGCGACATGCAGTTCATACAGAAGTTCCTGAAAGAAGGGCATGGGCGTGACGTAACGATAGCCCAGGGCGTTTGCCTTCATCAGCGTTCTTTGCAGAATATGCCATGCCGTCCGGCTTCTTCCGCACACGGCATGATAGCGGGCCAGCGCCACCTCCGCGGCAATGCTGCATACGGCAAAACCTGTTCCGGCAAGCAGCGAATCCAGATGTTCCAGCGCACCCTCGGCATCCCGGATGTCGAGAAAGGCATGTACCAGGTAGCTTTGAAGCATGCGCACTGCCGCAGTATTTTTTCCCGGACGCTGCCGGCGCAGATATTGCAGAAGCAGAGCGCGCGCCCGGTCGAAATCTCCCGTCATGCCCATGGCCAGAGCCTCCCACGGACGATACACCGCATCCGCAGAACTTTTCTCTTCGGAGCTTTCCCTGGAAAGCAGCAGAAAATGATCCAGGGCAAGACGGGGATGTCCTATGGCCGTATGATAGGCTCCGAAAAACAATGCGCTTTCCCGGCGGTATTCCCCTGAAAGTCCGGCAAGGCCCGTACCCTGCTCCGTATTTTTGGACAGACTTCTGTACCGGCACGATCCGGGAAAGCCCATGGACTGAAACTCCACCAGAATATTCATAAGTCCCAAGCCGTGGCTGTCCATGAGCAGGCGGGCGGCCTTTCTGCCCTTCAGCAGCACGACAAGCATGAGACGCGGCTCCACGGCGTAAAGAACGGCCAAAGGCTGAACCCGGATGCAAAGTGCCATGTAGCCGCTCAGCCTGTGCACATCTGAAGCCCTGATCTCCACACTGGCAAGATTGCCGAGAATGAAGCGCACACAGGCTTCGGAAATCCATGCCTCCCCCTCCTCATTTCTGCCTGAAAGCCAGTCCAGAAGGATTTCGGCCCCCTCCAGATAGCGCTCTTCAAGGGAGTATCCCGCAGCTTTCCAGAAGGGCGTCCCCTCCTCTCCGCCTTTGAGAGCCGAAGAATGTTTCCGGGACGACGGGGAGAGGGAGGAACGCCTGGCCACGAGGGTCTCCGGTCCGCCGGAAAAGGCAAGCATGCGGGCACGTTCTTCCGAGACCCCGCACAGCCGGACAAAACGTTCCCATGTGCGTTCCTCGGGACGACAGGAGTTCAGAATCCACGGAATATGATGAAGCTGTGAAAATGCGACCATATGTCTCCCCCCTTTTTCATGATGATGATTTTAACAACAAAAATCAATCAAAAAAGATGAAAAAATAGACAATTTTCTTAAGGCCGCACCCCCCGCCCGAAGAGAAGACAGCATGTATCCGCCAAAAACCATTTATAAAGATAAAAATGGTACAAAATTTGCAAAAGTACCCTCATCATTCCTGCCAATACGCCTCTGCGTCAAGGAGACCTTATGATTTCAAATCTGGACACCCGAAAGTGCATCGGCTGCGGGACATGTTTCAAAACCTGTCCCCTGGATGTTTACCGGCTGGATACCGATCAGCCCGAGCTCTCCCCCTGCATGGGGGCCTGCCCCGCCGGTACCGATATCCGCGGCATTCATTATCTGCTTCAGCAGGCAAAGTTTCATGAGGCGCTGGAAAAACTGCGCCTGACCATGCCCTTTCCCGCCGTCACGGGAAAGGTATGTCCTCATCCCTGCGAAAAAGAATGTACCCGTGCAAACCTCGACGCCCCCGTCAACATCAACGCCATTGAAGAATTTCTCGGCGACCTCGACCTGCAGAGTCCGCCTCCTGCCGTCACCGTGCAGCATCTTTTTCCCGTGGCCGTCGTGGGTTCCGGCCCGGCCGGACTCTCCGCCGCGTGGTATCTGAGCATGGAGGGATATCCCGTCACGGTCTTTGAGGCAAAAAGTGAACCGGGGGGCATGCTGCGTTACGGAATCCCCGCGTACAGACTGCCCTCATCCGTGCTGGAAACCTATGTCGAACGCCTGAAAAGCATGGGAGTTTCGTTCATCTGCAACACCAGAGTGGGCGAACACGGCGACATACGTCTGGAGGAGCTGAAG
>CALUTB010000113.1 GCA_944323575.1 uncultured Mailhella sp.
GAGTCCTGAACCTACCTATCGTCTCAGCCTGACGGACGAAATCTGTCTGAAGACAGTCCATGCTCTCAACCTGCCAATTCTTGATGGTCAAGCTATAAAAAGATGGTCTGAGTAGCCTGAGGCTGTTCATGTTTTGTCGTTATCTTGCTATTTACATTGTGCGGACAAAGGTGCGGACATGAAAGAAAAAGAATTCATACCATTGAAGTAACATCTTGATATAATTACATAAAATATTATCCTTAGAATAATAAATTTTCCTACTTCACGCGAACGATGCGGTTCGGGCTGGGGGCAGGAAGGGGGGAGTGGGTTTTGATGTAGTCGGTGACGACATCGACGACGAGGGGGTCGGGGGCGTTCACGGCGGTTCCGTTTTTGAGGGAAGCGTAGCCGTCGCCGCCGTCGGCAAGGAAGTCGGCGAGGGTGATTCTGTAGCGGGCTTCGGGGACAAGGGGCGCGGCGTTTCCGTGTTCGTCCACAAGTTCTGCCTTCAGGACACGGCTTCCGGCGGGGCGGGAGGCGTCCACTTCGTAGCGCAGTCCGGCGGTCTGCAGAAGCTGCGGACCCACGGCTCCTTCACCGGAGACGCCGTATTCCAGCGCCGTCAGGATATCCCGGCCGCTGTATTCACGCACGAAAAGCACGTTGCCGAAGGGATGCACGGCGAGCACGTCCCCCCGCGTGATGGTGCCCCGGGGAAGCGCCGCGCGCAGGGCGCCTCCATTGCACAAGGCGGCCACGGCTCCGAAGGGACGGGCGTATTCCAGCATGGCATCGGTGGTGACCATGCCGCCGAGGCAGTCGTCTTCACGGCACAGGTCCATGCCGTCGGGCAGAGAAAGGGCTTGACTGCCCACGACTTCGGAACGCAGGCTTTCCAGCGTGGCGGCGTAGCGGTCAATGAGGGTCTGCACGGCGGGATCCACGGGCATGGACGAGGTCAGCTCCACGGCGGAACCGCTCCAGAGGGAAGGCACGCCGTTTCCATCGAACTGCACGGTCAGCTCGCCCAGGTATTTCGCGCCGCGCCCGGCCGTGACCACCAGCACGGGAGAACCGTCCGGCGCGTGTTCCACGATGGGGTACGGGCCGTCGGAAGGTTCCGGACCGAGATAGTTGTGGGTATGGCCGCCCACGATCACGTCCACGCCGTTTACGCTGCGGGCCAGTTTCCGGTCTTCGGGAAGACCGAGGTGCGTTACCGCCACGATATGCCGGACGCCTTCCGCCTCCAGCTCCTTCACCTCACGCCGCAGCGTTTCCTCGGCAGGCAGAAAGGCGGTATGCGGACAGGCTGCGGCCAGCGTGGCCACCTTGTCGTTGGAAAGCCCCACAATGCCCACCTTTTCGCCGCGCACCTCCTTGATGATGTGCGAGAAGGAACGCGCACCGAGCAGGGGGCAGCCCCCTTCCGGCGCAAGGTTGGCCGCCAGCACGGGAACAGGCGTTGCCTCCATGAAGCGGGCCAGTTCTTCGCAGCCTTCGTCAAATTCATGATTGCCCAGCGTCATGGCGTCCCACGCCACCGCGCGATTCGCATCCGCGATCATGGTCCACTTGTTCACGCTGTAGAACAGCGTGCCCTGAAACTGATCCCCCGCATCCAGGGCGATCACGTTGTCCCGGCCTCTGCGGGCGGCCTTTACGGCAGCGGACACGCGACCCAGTCCGCCGCGGCTGTTTATGCCGTCGAGGCTGGCATTGCCGTATTTGTCCATGCCGGCAAGAAAGGCGTGCGTGTCGTTGGTGTGCAGAAGTACCAGCTCAAGTCCCCCGTTCTGCTGCGGAGCGTTTTTCGGGGCGCAGGCCAGCAGGCTGCACGCCATGAAAAGCGCCAGAACCTGCGCTCCTTTTTTCCGTACCGTTCTCATGTCTTTTCCTTAATGGCTGCTTTTCCCCGGCGGCACGGAAGCCTGTTTCCGCCCTGCGCGAAGACGAGATGCGCATACGATATGCCCGGCGGTTCTTTGCCGTCAACTGCAGCCGTAAGTGCCTGGTGCGCTGCTCGGACACTTCGCAAGGCGTGGATCCGCACGAAATGAGGCATGATACCCTTTTCTGGAAGTTCCCCGTCGCAGATTTTTCCGAAGGGTTCTGCTCCGGCGGGCTGAGTCATTTCAAGTGAAAGGCATGAGGCATGCGCCCTTCGCGCCCCTCCGCGCAAGACTCTACGCCCGCGCGACGTCATCATTCTTCCGCTCTCCGGCCCTCCTGCTCTCTCCGGCTTTGCCCCGGCCCCGTTCTTTGTTATCATGGCTTCGTTATGTTTCGGAAAATGTTTTGCGCCTTCATTCATCAGTGTCAGAGACAGGTCAGCCATGAGCGTACATAAAGCGGAATTTTTTGAGCAGGCTACGGAACATCTGCTGAAGACCCTCAATCTTCAGGAAGGCCTCGGACAGCTTCTCTCCTATCTCTCCACCGTCATGCCGTGTCAGGAGATCAGGCTTGCCACCTATTTCATGCAGGAACAGGGATCAGCCAACAATCTGCACCTGCGGGCTTCCCTCACGGGCACGTCCACCTACTACGGTCCGCTGCTCAGCAAGGCTCGTCTCGATGAAATGATATCGCTGAAGAATCACGGCGGAGAACTCATCCGGGATCCGCATCACCCGCTCGTCATCTTCTGCCGCACGTGCAGCACGAACGTTCATCCGCCCATGCCGCTGCCCTGGTACGACATCGTGCTGTGGGACAAATCCCGCCCCATCGGCGAATGCCGTTTCTCCGGCCCGTTCTCGCCCGAGGAGCTCACGCTGCTCGACGCCCTGCGCCCCGTACTGTGCATTGCCGTAAGCAATTATCAGAAATGCCAGGAACTGGAAAACAATCTCAAGGACGCCCAGCGGGAGAATCAGCGCCTCAAAAGAAGTCTCCACACCAGTCAGGCCCGCGACATCCTTCAGGATCAGCTCGGACTGCAGCAGGTGATCGAACGCACGGGCCTTGTGGCCATGCACGACATTCCCGTTCTTGTCACCGGCGAAACCGGCAGCGGCAAGGAACTCATCGCCCGCATGATACATGAACAGTCGCCCCGGCACGACGGGCCTTTCATTGCGCTCAACTGCGGCGCCATTCCTTCCGCCCTCATCGACAGCGAACTGTTCGGCCACCGCAAAGGGTCCTTCACGGGCGCCATGCGCGATCACAAGGGCTACTTTGAACGGGCCGACGGCGGCACGCTCTTTCTGGACGAAGTCGGCGAGCTGCCCATGGATATGCAGGCCCGCCTGCTGCGCGTGCTGCAGGAGCAGGAAATCGTGCCCGTGGGCGCCTCGCGTCCCATCCGCATCAACACGCGCATCGTAGCGGCCACCAACCAGGACCTGACCGCCATGATAGAAGAGGGCAAATTCCGCGCCGACCTCTACTTCCGCCTCAACGGCGCGCACATCGCACTGCCGCCCCTGCGCGAGAGGCTGGACGATCTGCCCGTCATCGTGCATCACCTGCTTGAAAAGCTCTGCCGGGACTTCAAGATTCCCTCCATGCACCTGGCCGACGGAGAAATGGAAAAGCTCTATGCCCATTCCTGGCCGGGCAACATACGAGAACTGCAGAACGTGCTCATGGAAGCCATGGCCATTTCGCCCGATCACGACCACATGCGCCTCTCCTGCGACTTTGCCGCAGGCCCCACCACGCAGCGTCACGCCGCACTCAGAAAAACGGAACCGGTACGGACGCCGCGCTCCATGCGCTCGTCCGACGTCATGGCCGAGCATTACCGAAACGTGATGGAATCCTGCAACTGGAAGATCAAGGGACCGAATGGAGCTGCCGCCGTGCTCGGACTCCATCCCAGCACCCTGCGCTTCCGCCTCAGAAAGCTCGGTCTGCTCGACGGCAAGTAACGTCCGCCGGAACACCATGTCTCTCTGGTACGATTTTTGCATGACGTTTTCTATCCACTCTCCGGCAAGGAGAGAAACGTTCCATCAAAAAAGGAGACCGTCATGAGAACCATCGATATGCGCTGCCGTCCCCCGCTCCGCTTCAACGTGAACACAGTAGCCTTCACGGAAAAGAAATTCCAGGGCGCGCCCCTGTTCGGAGGCTGCCCCGTGGCCGAATCCGCCAAACAGAAATCGTTTGACATGTTCATGGCCGAAATGAAGGCGGCAAACATCGTGAAGGGCGTATGCGCGGTGCGTCGCGGCAAGACCACGGACGCCAACGAAGAAATCAAAGAGCTCATTGAAAAGATGCCGAACACCTTCTACGGCATGGTGGGCGTGGACGTGTACGACATGGAAACCTGCCTCCGCGAAGTGGAGGAATATGCCGTCAACGGTCCCTTTACCGGCGTCAACGTGGAACCTGCCGTCCCCCCCGCAGGGCAGAGCGCCATGTATTTCGACGACGAGCGCCTCTCTCCCGTGTTTGAGCTGTGCCAGGATCGCAACCTGCCGGTTTCCGTGACTTTCGGCGGCCCCGGCTATCCCGACGTCACGGCCTACATGCCCCAGAGAGTGGAGGCCGTGCTCAAGCGGTTCCCCCGCATGAAGCTCTGCCTGTACCACGGCGCATGGCCCTGGTTCACCCAGATGAGCGCCGTATGTGCCATGTATCCCAATCTGTTCGTGTGCATCGACCGCTACCTGGTGAACATGCCCGGCTGGCAGGCCTATGTGGACGCCGCCAACTACCTGCTGCAGGACCAGCTCATGTTCGGATCCGCCTATCCTCTCCAGGATCAGAAGTTCATCCGCGACTTCTACCTGAAGGCAGGGTTCCGTCAGGAAGTGCTGCCCAAGGTGCTCTATGACAACGCCGCACGCTTCCTCGGACTGGAAGAAGGCAATCCCGGCGTAACGCTGTACGACACCTTCAAATAAGCCTTTTTCCGCACAAATGAAGGCATGACCTTTCGAGGTCATGCCTTTTTTCATACCGGAAGGGACAATATATTGTCCCTTTTGTCCCTGTCTGATCCGCATAAAAACGGCCTTTTTCCCCACATATTCACCTTTCATTCACAAAAAAGGACAAGCCGTATTGTCCTTTTTTTGCCGAATGGTGCATATATTGTCCCTTTTAGAACATGGCCACCTTTCTTATTTTTACGATAATTATTTGAAATAAATAAAAAAATTAATCATGGCCCGCATCTTGCAACAGTACAGGCAAACATTGTCCCCGTATACTGCAACCATCAACAAGCGAGGTTCCTTATGCGTTACGGTATGAAGATAGCCGACATGCGCTGCCGTCCCCCCTTCAAGGCTTTCATGAACGAAGGTCATCCCTTCTGTCTTTTCGACAAGGAAAGCACCCTCCGCAAGGGCAACTTCCAGAGCGGCTGCCCCGATCTTTCCCGCACCATCGATTCCCGCAGCATGGATGACTTCATCCAGGAAATGGATACCGCCGGCGTGGATCTGGCCGTGGCCCCCTACCGTGCCGCCTGGGGCGACCCCTGCAACCACCGCGCCCCCACCGACAACGGCGAACTCGTGGAACTCATGGAAAAGTATCCGGGCCGCATTCTCGGCGTGCCCGGCATTTCCCCCATCTATCACACGCCGGATGAAATCGAGGCGCAGATCAACAAGTACGTGGTCAACGGTCCCTGCCGCGGCGTGGCCGTGGAACCCGCCATCGACAAGCCCAACTGGCTGCTCAACGACAAGCGCGCCATGTTCATCTACGACATCTGCGCGCAGCACGGCATTCCGGTGCTCATCACATTCCGTTCCATGTCCCTGGAACAGCTCGCCGCACTGGAAGAAATTTCCGGCATCTACCGCAACAAGGTGAACTTCGTGCTCTGTCACGGCGGCGGTCCCCGTACGCTGGAAGTCATCGATCTCGCCTTCTGGAACGGCAACATCTACATCTCCCCCGACGGAACCATGCCGAACTCCCCTGCCGGCATGCTGCTCGCCAAGGCGGCGAACTACATGCTTCGCGACCGCATTCTCTTCGGCTCCGCCTTCCCCCGCTGCACCATGCAGTTCGCCGTGGACTACTGGCTGAGCTGCGGCATCCGTGAAGAGGTACTGCCGGACATCATGTACGGCAACGCCGCCCGCCTGTTCGGACTCGAAGACTAGCTCCCCACCGTCCGCCCCGCACCGGAACGGGGCGGACGCCCCCATTCTCTTCCGCATCTCGAACGAGGTTCACATGGCCATCAGCATCTCCGGCAGCGACCGCACCGTACTCATCAAGTGGATCATCACCTTCGCACTGGCAGCAGCCGTCACCTGCATTCCCGCAAGCGAATACTTCACCCCGCAGCTGCGTCTGTTCTTCTCCTTTTCCGTATTCTTCATCGGCATACTCGCTTTTGAGCTGCTGCCCGTCGTAGCGGCATCCATGCTGCTCAGCACGCTCTTTATCGCGAGCGGACTCGTGCCGGAATCCGTGGCTCTCAAACCGTGGACCAACACCGTCATTTTCATGAGTCTCGGCGCGTTCATTCTGGCAAACGTCATGGAAGAAGTCGGCATTCTCAGGCGCGTATGCATGTGGTGCATCAGCAAAACCGGCGGCACCTATACCGGAGCGCTGTACGGTTTTCTCTTCGCCGGCATCATTCTTTCCATTCTCACGTTCACACGCGGCTACATCATCATCGCCACGCTGGCCTTCGGACTGTGCAAGGTGTTCGGCTATGAGAAGCCCTGCAAGGAATCGGCCATCATTATGATTGTGGCCGCCGTGGGAGCGTTCGGCTCTTCGGCCTTCATTTACACCCCCGTTACTCTGGGTCTGCTGGAACAGGGCATGCGCCTCGTGCCCGGTCAGGAAAGCACCATACTGCCCTGGTACACCTGCATCATCTACAACTGGCCCCAGCTTTTCGCTGACGTCTTCTTCGTATGGCTGCTGACCAAGCTGTTCAAGACCGAAACCTTCGTCACGCAAGGCAACGGACGAGAATATTTCGAAGAGGAACTCAGGAAGCTCGGTCCGCTCACGTCGGAAGAAAAACACATCTGCGTCGTGGTGACTGCCCTGTTCATTTATGTTCTCCTGCAGCCGGTGCACGGCTACTCGCTGAACTATGCCTTCATGGTGTTGCCGTACCTTCTGTTCACTCCAGCGCTGCGCGCCGGCACGACCAAGTCCATCAGCCGCGTCAACATCAACGTGCTGGCCTTCATGGCCGCCTGCATGAGCATCGGCGTCGTGGGCATGGAACTGGGATTCACCCCCTTCATCAAGGAAACCGCCCTTCCCCTGCTGACGTCCCTCTCCCCGAGCATCGTGTTCATCATCATTCTCGTGCTATGCGCCCTCGCCAATTTCGTCCTCAGCGCCAGCGCCATGTTCGCAGCCCTCAGCGCCCCGTTCACGCAGATAGCCCTTTCTCTGAATCTGCAGCCGGTTACGGCAATGATGTGCATCGTGCTCGGTGCGGATATGTATTTTCTGCCCCATGAAATCACCACGCTCGTGGTCATCTTCAGCTTCGGCATGATGACCATGCGCGACTTCATCATGCTCGCCAGCATCAAAAGCGCCGTCACCTTCGCCTCATTCCTCGTCCTTCAGCTGCCCTACTGGTATCTGATGGGCTGGATCTTCAACTGATTTTCCCGGGAGATTATTATGAACAATCGTCTCTGCCGCGCCCTCGGCGTGGAAAAACCCATCATTCAGGGCCCCATGGCCTGGATCAGCACGGCGCCGCTCGTGGCTGCCGTCGGCGAGGCCGGAGGACTCGGCGTTCTCGGCACGGGAGCCGCCATGCCGGACTTCATCCGCACGCAGGTCGCCAAGACCAGAGAACTCACGGATCGCCCCTTTGCCGTCAATCTCGGCTTCCACCCCCGCTTCATCACCGACGAAAAGCTGAACGCCATAGCCGCCCTGCTGAAGGAGGACGGCGTCCGGTATCTCCATCTGGATACGCTCTGCGACGAAACCCATCACCTGGATCCCGACTTTGCCCGCAGGCATTTTGAAAACTTCAAGAAGGCCGGACTGACCATTCT
>CALUTB010000114.1 GCA_944323575.1 uncultured Mailhella sp.
TATAGCGATATGGCTCAAGGTGTTAACTTAACTCGTGTAGACACTATCTAGAAAGAAGAGGAAAAGCGAAGAAAACGAGAGAAATTTTCCTGAGCTGGTATGGATTTTCTCTTTGAAGGTTGGAAATAGGGTTGGAAAATAAAAAGCATACAAAAAGAGGCTAGGTGTATTTTTACACCTAACCTCTTGATTTTATTATGGTGTCCCCGGCGTGAGTCGAACACGCGGCCTACTGCTTAGGAGGCAGTCGCTCTATCCATCTGAGCTACGAGGACACGGAGGAAAAATTTAGCCTTTGGGAAGTGTGCTGTCAAGAAAAGTTTCGCTGGAGGTTCGCCGCTGAAAGTCAGCATCCATTCCGGACTGTGTTTGCGTGGCGGTAAAAATCATTCCGTCATGTCGGTTGTGAAACGAACGCTTCGGAGGAGAATCAGACGAAAAAGCGATCGTCCGGGCTCGGTCAGGAAATTTTTTCGACGTAGCGGACGCGCAGATGGGGGTCTGGATGTGCAGCGTCTTTCTTTTTTCCAAGTTCCCCGGTGAGTCTGACGGTATCCTGCGGCGTTACATCCACCTGTCCGAAGACATAGGGAGGAATGTCGACGGTCATGATTCCACTCTTATCCTGAAAAACATATCTGTTTTTTTCCATATGCCTGACAATGTTTCCTTCCAGAATGCAGGTCGTATTGTTGTCGGATGCAACAGCTGTCTGCACGGTTGAGGCAATTTCACGTTCATCGCTAGGACCAATGAAGCCGGCGTAGGCAGAGGAGACCATAAGCAGCGACAGGGAAACGGCAAGAACGGTATGTTTCATAGAATGTTCTCCAGAAGAAAGCATGAATATGAAAACATGGAGCGGGTACACAGACAGAATGATAATTTTTTCTATTCGAACACGCAACGTACATGCCGTGTCGGATGCTTCATTGACGGCGCTGTCATCGACAAAGTCTGTGAATTCATTGTCGGAGCCGGAAAGTTCTTCATCAGAAAAGGACGGACGCTTCTGAAATTTCCCGGAGCGCCCGTCCTTTTGAACTGGAAACACGGCAGGCTAGACATCCACACCCGCGCGCATGAGTTCAAGCGTAATTCCCTGAGGGACGGCAACAAAGGAACAATCGTCGCTGGCCTTGTTGATCAGCGTTCCGCCGAAGCTGCTGACAAGTCTTTCAGCCATGACATTGGGATCCTCCACCCGTATGCCGATATGATTGAGACCGCAGGCGGAGGCGTCGGGAGCAGGGGCATCGTCGGGGATTTTCTTGAGAAAAACCTGCACGCCTGAGAGCGTGACGACGGCGCCTTCAGCTCCTCCGAATTTGCGGAAACGCACGAACGAAGCGCCGAGAGCTTCGGTCCAGAAATGCACCATGGCATCGAGGTCGGTGCAGCAGAGATGAACATGGTCGAAGGAAATCATGGGTTCCTCTTTAGGTTATACGTTGTCGGACGTATCGTGATGGGCGTCCGGGAAAAATCTCTGTGTCGTCGATGCTCCGCTTCAAGCAGACGGTATGCGTCATGAGGCCGACTGCGTCCGGTCCGGATCAGGCGTCCTCCGCTTCATTGCTGCTTGAGGCAAGGATACGGAAACATGTGGCAGGTACCAGCAGCGTTCCGTCTTCATGAAGTATGCGGGTTGCCTTTTTGATGGCTCTGCCTGTCGTTTCGTGAGTCATGAGCACGAGGGAGACGCAGTCGTCTCTGGTGGCAGCCTTCTGGATGAGCTGGGCAAAGCTGATGTCTTCCTTGGCAAAGATCGTGGCGATGTCGCGCAGGACGCCGGGGGTGTCGCGCACGGTGGCGCGCACGTACCAAGGACTTTCCGCCTCGTCGGAAGGAAGAATTTCCGCATCGGGCAGAGCGTGAACGAAACCGGTATTGGCTTCGGCGCTGTTGACGTCGTCACGGCGGGCGAGTGCCAGCAGATCACCAAGCACGGCACTGGCCGTGGGTCTGCTGCCGGCACCGAGGCCGTGCAGGAACAGGGAACCGACGGCGTTGCCTTCGATGCGGACCGCGTTGTAGGCGCCGTTCACTCTGGCAAGCAGCATGGAGTGATGTACGAGGGCGGGGAAGACGCCGGCCTCGATTTTTCCGTTTTCATCGCGGGCCTGACCGATAAGTTTGATGCGGTAGCCGAATTCGCGGGCGAACTGGATGTCCAGCGGATTGAGTCCACGTATGCCTTCAATGGACAGACTGGGAAAATCGTAATGAACGCCCCAGGCAAGGCGGATGAGCAGAACGAGTTTGTGGGCGGCGTCCTGCCCGTCGATGTCCAGGGACGGATCAGCTTCGGCAAAGCCCAGATCCTGTGCTTCTTTGAGCGCAGTAGGGAAGTCGAAGCCGTGATTGTTCATTTCCGAGAGAATATAGTTGGATGTCCCGTTGAGGATGCCCATGATGGAGGTGATGTGGTTGCCGGCAAGGCTGTCCCTCAGTGTCTGGATGACGGGAATGGCGCCTGCGGAGCTGGCCTCGTAACCGATGGCCACGTTCTTTCTTTCAGCGAGAGAAAAGATTTCGCGTCCGAATTCCGCCAGCAGAGCCTTGTTGGCCGTAACGACGGACTTGCCGTTTTCCATGGAGCGCATGATCAGTTCTCTGGCCACGGTGATGCCGCCCATCAGCTCGACGACGACCTGAATGTCGGGATCGTCGGCAAGGGACATGGCATCGTCGGTGAGCATGATGCCTGCGGGCAGATCGCGTTTTTTGGCGATGTTGTGTACGGCCACCGTCTTGATCGTGATGTCGCGGCCGGTTCTGCGCAGAATCTCGTCGTGATTTCTGTACAGCATTTCCACGAGACCGCTGCCGACCGTACCGAGGCCGGCCAGACCGATGCAAAGCTTCTGAGACATGCAAGCTCCAAGGGAGGAAAGAGGTTGAGTCATCCGGACGGACGAAGAAGTGACGGGCCGGATTTTGTTCTTCCGGTGCCGGAGAAAGGCCTCATGGGTCGTTGTCCTTCTCCGGCCGGTATCATTAAATTGAGAAATAAAGGTATCAGCCTTCCTGAAGGACCTTTTTGATTCCCTGAATGGCCTGTCTGGTGCGTTTCTGATTTTCGATGAGAGCAAAACGCACATATTCATCGCCCATCTGGCCGAAGCCTATGCCGGGCTGTACCGCCACATGGGCCTTCTGCAGCAGCAGTTTGGAGAATTCCATGGAACCCATGGCCCGGAAGGACTCGGGAATGTGTCCCCATGCAAACATGGTGGCCTTCGGCGGCGTGATGGGCCAGCCTATGCGGTTGAGTCCCGTACAGAGCACGTCGCGGCGTTTCCTGTATTCGTCGCATATTTTTTCCACCGCGTCGCGCGGAGCGTTCAGAGCCACGGTAGCCGCGATCTGGATGGGCTGGAAGATGCCGTAATCGAGATAGCTCTTCAAGCGTGTGAGAATGTGGACGAGATCCCTGTTGCCGAGGCAGAAGCCCATGCGCCATCCTGCCATGGAATATCCCTTGGTCATGGAGTAGAACTCCACGCCTACCTCTTCTGCGCCCTTGGCCTGAAGAAAGCTCGGCGCCTTGTAGCCGTCAAAGCACAGATCGGCATAGGCCATGTCGTGGATGACCCACATCTTGTGCTCCTTGGCGAACTCTACGATGCGCTCGAAAAAGGCCAGATCCACAATCTGTGTGGTGGGGTTCTGCGGATAGCTTATGATGAGAAGCTTTGGTTTCGGCCATGTCTGCTTCGTGGCCGTGAGCAGGTCTTCAAAGAAGTCGCGGCCTTCAGCGACGGGGATGCGCCGCACATCGGCGCCGCAGATGACGGGGGCGTACACGTGAATGGGATAGGTGGGATCCGGTGCGAACACCACGTCGCCGGGATTCAGCATGGCAAGGCACAGATGGGCGAGGCCTTCCTTGGAGCCGATGGTGGCTATGGCCTGCGTTTCGGGATCGAGATGCACGTCGAAGCGGCGGGCATAGAGATCGCAGATGGCTTTGCGCAGGTTCGGAATGCCGCGTGATACCGAATAGCGATGATTTACGGGTTTGCGCGCAGCCTCGCACAGTTTGTCCACAATGAATCTGGGCGTCGGCAGATCGGGATTGCCCATGGAAAGATCAACGATGTCGATGTTCTGCTGACGAAGCTGCTTCTTGAGGTCACCCACCACGGCGAAGGCATAGGGCGGGAGGCGGTCTATCCTCGAAAATTCGGGCATACTGTCCTCACAGTACGAAAGCCAGACCGGGCCGTGCATTTCCCCTGGCGCTGGCATGACGCTTCCGGGCCGTCTCGACGCAGTCTGAACTGCTGAGGATTACAGGTATGCCGGGCTGATGATGCGCGGCATACAGAGGGCGGCAGACGGGGACGATGTCGTCTGCGCGCTGGCATGACGCGGGACGGCGGAGCCTGCCTTGATGATATTTCCCGTTTATAGTAGGACATCAAGGGAGTTGTAAAGAGGCCGGCATGAGGGCTGTCCGGCTTTTCTTTTTCCGCACCCAGGCCCGTACAGAACTGATGGAACAGATGGATATGCTGGCCTCGGATGGGCCTGACAAGGCGGAGGAACTTTCCGGCACACTGGAACGCATCGTTTTCCACAACGAGGAAAACGGCTGGACGGTGTTCAGACTGCGCGTGGAGGGACGGGAGGACCCGGTGACGGTCGTAGGGGCCATGTCATCTCCGCAACCCGGCGTGCGTCTGCGTGTGAAGGGGCGCTGGATCAGTCATCCGAAGTTCGGGCGTCAGATGCAGATGACCGCGTGGGAGGAGGAACTTCCCGCCACGGAGGAGGGAATACGGCTGTTTCTGGCCTCCGGCTGCATCAAGGGCATAGGTCCGAAATGGGCGGATCGCATTGTGGCGCATTTCGGTGCGAGCACGCTGGAAGTGATGGATCACGCCCCCGACCGTATGCTGGAGCTTCCCCGTTTCGGCAAAAAGAGACTTGAGGCCATGAAGGCATCCTGGGCGGAACATCAGGGCATACGGGAACTCATGATTTTTCTTCAGCCCCACGGTGTGACGGCCGGACTTTCTGTACGCATCTATCGTCAGTACGGGGCACAGGCTCTTGCGGTGGTGAGGGAAAATCCCTACCGGCTGGCCATGGATATCCACGGCATAGGCTTCACGACGGCCGATGCGCTGGCCAGAAAGCTGGGCTTCGACGAGGCCAGCCCCCTGAGAGCCGAGGCCGGAGTCCTCTACATGCTCATGCGTCTTACCGAAGACGGGCATATCTATTATCCTAGGGATCTTCTGGTGAAGGAATCCTCGGAGAAGCTGTCCATTCCTTCCGACCTGGCGGATGCGGCCATATCGGATCTGGAGAGGGAGGAGCGGGTCGTCATCGAGGATTTCGGCGATCATGAGGGAGTCTACCTCACACGTAACCATATTTATGAGTCCAAGATAGCCTTCTATATGCAGAGACTGCTGCACTCTCCGAAATCAGTGCGCTTTTCCGAACCGAAGAAGCTGGTGAAGAGTGTGCTTGAGTCCATGCCCATGACTCTGGCCGAAGAACAGAAAAGGGCCGTGTATACGGCAGCCTCGTCCAAGGTCATGGTGCTGACCGGCGGTCCGGGCACCGGTAAGACGACCATTCTGAACGCCATCATCCGGGTGTTTCAGGAAGTGAAGGCACGCATTCTGCTGGCCGCTCCCACGGGGCGCGCCGCAAAGCGCATGTCCGAGGCAAGCGGACTGGAAGCGAAGACCATTCACCGGCTGCTGGAGTACAGCCCTGCCGAGGATGGTTTCAACCGCAACGAGAACAATCCTCTGGCCTGCGGCCTGCTCGTGGTGGACGAGGCGTCCATGATGGACACCATGCTCATGTATCATCTGATGAAGGCTGCTCCCGTAGGGGCGACGTTCATTCTTGTGGGCGACGTGAATCAGCTTCCTTCCGTAGGTCCGGGCAACGTGCTGCGGGATGTCATCGCTTCCGGAGTCGTTCCTGTGGTCGAGCTGGTGGACGTATTCCGTCAGGCGGCGGAGAGCGACATCATCTGCAATGCCCATCTCATCAACGGCGGCCATCTTCCCGAACTCCATCAGAGTGCAGGACAGAAGACGGACTTTTATTTCTTCAAGCAGGATGACCCGGAAGCCGCGGCAGATCTGGTCGTCGATCTGGTGCGCGACAGGATTCCGCGCAAGTTCGGGTTCCGTTCCGAGGATATTCAGGTGCTTTCGCCCATGCTGCGGGGCGGAGTGGGCGTGAACAGTCTGAACCGCCGCCTCCAGGATGCCGTGAATCCGCAGCCTGTGTCCCTGGTCCGGGGGGAGCGTCAGTTCCGTCTGAACGACAGGGTCATGCAGGTTCGCAACAACTATGACAAGGATGTGTTCAACGGCGATACGGGAACCATCATTTATCTTGATGCCGAGGAACGTGAGGTGACGGTGCGCTTCGATGACCGGAACGTGAATTACCTCTGGGACGAGATGGACGAACTTGTTCCAGCCTATGCCATATCCATTCACAAGTCGCAGGGCGGAGAGTATCCTGTGGTGGTCATTCCGCTCATGATGCAGCATTACATGCTTCTCCAGCGCAACCTGGTCTATACCGCTGTGACGCGAGGCAGAAAAATGGTAGTTCTTGTAGGTGAATGGCGGGCGTTGGCCACGGCGGTGAGGAACAATCATATCCGAAGACGCTACACATGGCTGGCCCGCAGACTTGCCGGAACTGAAGGATCGGTGCATGCGGAAATGCTTCCCGATACGGGAGTATCCGGTGGAGTTCGCGCAGGAAAGAAAGGAAAATCCCAATGATTAAATATATCACGATGCGTTCGATCGGTCTGACTTGTCCGGGAGCAGTGTCCGTTGCGCTGGGTCTTGTGCTTTCCGGAGCCGTGCTGGTTTCGGGATGCGCCGTGCAGCCGAAGGTCGCAGAAGTGCAGAATGCCGCGGGCGATGTGGAAGATGTCGCCGACATCCCCCAGAGTCTTGCCGTCTTTGCGCGTCAGGCGGGAGGAGAACAGCTGCTCCGCTCTCCGGCCGGAGCCGTGGAGGATATGCGCGCGTTCCGAAGACGGTTCTTTGCTCCGTGGAGCGCAGGAGGCATGTCTCGGAGCGTCCTGAAGGAATTCGAGGCGGTGCTTGACTGGACTTCCGGCAAGCGGGGCTATGCGGAAAACATGCGTCCGTGGACCGATGTTGCGTGGGAGCGCATGCGCCATAACGCCGCTCTCGACGAAGCGATCGGACAGGGCAGGGCCGCTGTGGTCGTTCAGCATGCCGATCTTCGTCTGGCGCCCACCGCGAAGCCCCGCTTCGCACGAATGCAGGGAGCCGGACAGGGCTGGCCCTTTGATGACTTTCAGCAGAGTTCCGTGACCGTCGGCACGCCGCTTATGGTGTATCACGCGAGTCGTGACGGAGCCTGGCTTCTGGTGCAGAGTCCCATGGCCTGGGGCTGGGTGGCTGCAGAGTGTGTGGCTTTCATGGATGCGTCGCAGCAGAGCATATGGAAGAGCGCTTCGCTGGGAGCCGTGGTCAGGGAAGGCGTCCCGCTGAAAACATCTGCCGCTTTTTTGGGTCTGGCGAATATCGGTACGGTGCTGCCTGTGAACGGAACGGAAGTGACGGTGCCGGTACGCGGGCTTGACGGGAAGGCGGACATGGTGTCTGTTGTCGTACCTTCCGGTACGGTGCTGCCCATGCCGCAGCCTCTTACCGCTCAGGCCGTCGCGACCATAGGCGACCGCATGATGGGGGAGAACTACGGCTGGGGAGGCATGTACGGAAACAGAGACTGCTCCGCCATGATGAGGGATCTCTTTGCTCCGTTCGGCATCTGGCTGCCCCGTAATTCCGCGGCACAGGCCAGAGCGGAAGCGTTTCACTCCCTTGAGAACATGTCGGCCGGAAGGAAGACGGAAGCCATTCTTCACGGTGCCGAGCCGTTCCGTACGTTGCTGTGGCTGCCCGGTCATATCGGCCTTTA
>CALUTB010000115.1 GCA_944323575.1 uncultured Mailhella sp.
CCCGCAGCGCCCGTGCTGCTCGTGCGCAACACCGTGAAGGCGCTCGGACGCATCGCCCATGCCTGGAGGGAAGGCTTCTCCGGCCGCGTAACCGGCATTACCGGCACGGCCGGAAAGACCACCACCAAGGAACTGCTTGCCCACGTTCTCTCGCAGCACGGCAAAACGGCGAAAAACCGCCTGAACCTCAATTCCCAGATCGGCATGCCCATAGCCATGATGGCCGCCGACGGCGACGAAGCGTTCTGGGTCATGGAGGCGGGCATCAGCCATCCGGACGACATGGACGAACTCGGGCCCATTCTGGAACCGGATCTTGCCGTCATTCTCAATGCGGGCGCGGGGCATGCGCTGGGACTCGGCGGTCGGGGCACGGCCTACTACAAGTCCCGCCTGCTCGCCCACATCCAAAAAGGAGGAAAAGCCCTCGTCAGCGCGGACTATGAGGATCTCGTGCGCGAAGCCCGCGCCATCCGGCCCGACGCGGTCCTCTTCTCCGTGCAGAGCCGCCCCGTGCCCTACCGGGCAATCTACCTCGGACTTGACGAAAACGGACGGGGGAACTACCGTCTGTGGCTCGACGGCGAAGAGATGGAGGTGTCCTGCGCCCTTTCCGGAGCATATGCCGCGGAAAACATCCTTGCCGCGGCCGCGGCCGCGCGCCTGTACGGACTCTCCTGCGAAGAAATACGCAGAGGCGTGGAAAGCGCGGTCTTTCCCGCCCAGCGCTTTGCCAGGCACGAGATCGCCGGCTGGACCGTCATCGACGACACCTACAACGCCAATCCCCTTTCCGCATGCCGCATGATCGAAGCGGCCGCGGAACTGGCGGGGGGCAGGGACTTCGTCTGCGTCATGGGCGCCATGGGCGAACTTGGCGACATCTCCGCCGCCGAGCACCGCAGACTCGGCAGAACGCTGGCGGCATCGGACTGCCGGGCCGTGTTCTGGACGGGAGAACACGCCGACGACGTGCGTCAGGGGCTGGAGGAAGCGCATTTTTCCGGTTTGTTCGCCGTGATCGCCGCACCGGAGGACTTTCTTCCCGCGCTGGAACGCTGGGAAAAGAACCGTCGTGACGACAGAAAGGCACTCGTGCTTTTCAAAGGCTCGCGCGTCAACAGGATGGAACGCTTCGTCAACCTCTTCATGGAACGGAAAAACCATGCTCTATAACCTTCTCGTCCCCTTCAGTCAGGACATCTCCCTGCTGAACGTCTTCCGCTACATCACCTTCCGTTCCGCCGGAGCGCTCATCTGCGCGCTCCTCTTCACCATACTGACCGGTCCCTGGTTTCTGAAGAAGCTCACCGCCCTCAAGGTGGGACAGCCCATTCTCTGCTACGTGCCCGAGCATCAGGCCAAGGCGGGAACGCCCACCATGGGCGGACTTCTCATCATGGCGGGCGCCATCGTCTCCACCCTGCTCTGGGCCGATCTGTCCAACGTGTACATCTGGCTCGCCATGCTGGTCTTCGCGGGCTTCGGCGCGGTGGGCTTCGTGGACGACTACGCCAAGATCCGCCATCACGAGAACAAGGGGCTTTCCCCTCGCGCCAAGATGCTCGGTCTCATTGCGGTAGCCGTGGCGGCCATCACTCTGCTGCTCATGGAACCGGCCTATTCCAGCCGTCTTTCCGTACCCTTCTTCAAGCAGTTCATGCCCGATCTCGGCGTCTTCTACGTAGTCTTCGCCGTGGTGGTGATGATCGCCTCCTCCAACGCCGTGAACCTCACCGACGGTCTGGACGGCCTGGCCGTTCTGCCCGCGGTCATGTGCTTCATGGTCTACGCCATCTTCATTTATGTGGCCGGACACGCGAACTTCGCCCAGTACCTTCAGGTGCCCGCCGTGCCCGGCGTGGGCGAGGTCACGGTGTTCTGCTGCGCCCTCATGGGCGCAGGTCTCGGCTTTCTCTGGTTCAATTGCTTTCCGGCCCAGGTCTTCATGGGCGACGTGGGTTCCCTCAGTCTCGGCGGCGTGCTCGGCTTTCTCGCCGTGCTCTGCAAGCAGGAACTCATTCTCGTGGTGGCCGGGGGCGTCTTCGTCATGGAAACCGTGTCCGTCATCATGCAGGTGGGCTTCTTCAAGGCCACGCACGGCAGGCGACTCTTCCGCATGACGCCGCTGCATCATCATTTCCAGAAGGGCGAGCATCCCCTTCCGGAATCAAAGATCATCGTCCGGTTCTGGATCATCTCCGTACTGCTCGCCATCATTTCCCTTTCCGTTCTCAAACTGCGCTGAGGAACTGCCATGAATCCCCTCCTTTCTTCCCGTCACGTCGCCGTCATCGGCGCAGGCCGCAGCGGCCGCGCCGCCGTACGTCTGCTGCACGAAGCGGGCGCGGATGTCCGTCTGCTGGAGAAAAAACCGGAACAGATGCCAGCCGACTTCGCTTCGTGGCTCTCGGAAAACCGCGTGCCCGTGCTCGGAGGGGATCACAAACCGGAATACTTCGAGGGCGTGGATCTCGTCATTCCCAGCCCCGCGGCGGCAAAGTCCGTCATCGAGCCGCTCCTGCCCGAAGGAAAGGACGGCTCGAAGGCCGAAATCTGCGCCGAAACCGAACTCGCCTGGCGCATGCTCGAAGGAGAACCCGTCATCGGCATCACGGGCACGAGCGGCAAGACCACGACCACCAGCCTCTGCGCCGCCATGCTCGAAGCCCACGGACTGCGAGTGTTCACCGGCGGCAACATCGGCGTGCCCCTTTCGGAATACGTCCTTGCAAGGCTCCACGGCGAACCGAAGGCCGACGTCGTGGTGCTCGAACTTTCGAGTTTCCAGCTGCAGACCTGCAGCACGCTTCATCCGCGCGTGGGCATCCTGCTCAACATCTCCGAGAATCACCTCGACTTCCACAAGGACATGAAGGAGTACACCGACGCAAAGATGCGCCTCTTCGCCCGGCAGACCGAAGGCGATACGGCCATTCTTTCTCCCGAACTGTCCCGCCTGCCTGAAGAATACGGCATGAAGGCCCGCGTGGAATACCTCACGCCCGGCGCACGCCCCTTCCCGGATACGAAGCTCATCGGCGCACACAACCAGAGCAATGCCGAAGCCGCCTTTCTGGCCGCTTCGCTCTTCGACGTCACCCGCGAAGAGGCCGCGCGCGCCGTGCGCGAATTTGCGCCCATCGCCCACAGGCTGGAACACATCGCCGACATTGACGGCGTGCAGTACGTCAACGACTCCAAATGCACCACCATCGAGGCGCTGCGCGTGGCCCTCGCCGCCTTCGACAGACCCGTGATCCTGCTTGCCGGCGGCAAGTTCAAGGGCGGCGACGTGGAAGGAGTATGCCCGCTTCTGCGCGATCATGTCCGTGCCGTGGCCCTCTACGGCGCCTCGCGCGAACATTTCGAGCCCGCATGGAAGAACGTCGTGCCCGTCACGTGGGACGAAACCATGGATCAGGCTCTCGCCCGCGCCGGAAGCATCGCCCGTCCCGGCGACGCCGTGCTTCTGGCTCCGGCCACATCGAGCTACGATCAGTACCGCAACTACATGGAGCGCGGCAATCACTTCCGCAAGCTCGTGAATGCCATGCAGGAAGGAAAGGCATGAATCTGCGCAAGAAAAAACAGCCCGCGTCCGAACAGGCTGTTCCCCCCGGGCCGGTGGACTGGTGGCTGCTCGCACTGCTGCTTCTGCTGCTGTGCGTGGGCCTTGTCGCCGTGCTTTCCGCAAGCGGTCCCATCAGCCAGCGCACCTACGGTGAATCCTATCACTTCTTCCACCGCCAGCTTCAGACCATGCTGCTCGGCGGCGTCATGGTGGCGCTCATCTGCTGGCTGCCGCGCTCGTTCATCAACAGGCTCCACTACTGGGGCATCGGCATCGTTCTGGTGCTGCTCGTGCTGTGCCTGATCATCGGTCCGAAGATCAACGGCGCACAGCGCTGGCTCGACTTCCATTTCATGATGGTGCAGCCCATGGAATTCGCCCGCATCGCGCTCGTCATGTATCTTGCCTACTTCATGAGTTCCAAGCAGGCCATGATCAGGGAGTTCAGCCGCGGCCTTCTTCCCCCTACGCTCATCACGCTGCTCATGTGCCTGCTGCTCGTGCTTCAGCCCGACCTCGGAGGCACCATCATCATGCTGGCCATCCTCTTCTTCATGTGCCTCGGCGGCGGCACCCGCGGCTGGTACCTCGTCATGGTGCTCATTCTTGCAGCCGCGCTCGTGGTGGCCCTCATCATCGTGGAACCCTACCGATGGGCGAGACTCACCGCCTATCTCGAACCCTTCGCCAACGCGCAGGGGTCCGGCTATCAGATCGTGCAGAGTCTGCTCGCCCTCGGCAGCGGCGGCATCTTCGGCGTGGGACTCGGCGGCAGCATACAGAAAACCGTCTATCTGCCCGAAGCCCACAACGACTTCATCATGTCCGTAGTGGGCGAGGAAACGGGATTCGTGGGCATCACCGTGGTCATGGTGCTGTTTGCGCTCTTCTTCTATCGCTGCTATCGTGTGGTGCTCGGGCAGAGGAACCTGCGCGACAGACTCACCGCCTACGGACTCACCCTCATCATCGCGCTGAGCTTTCTGCTCAACATGGCCGTCATTCTCGGCAATGTCCCGCCCAAGGGCATCGCCATGCCGTTCATCAGCTACGGCGGCAGCAGCCTGCTCGCAAACATGATCTGCACCGGACTTCTGCTCAACTATTCTCGAACCGCACGGGAGTAAGCATGCCTCTTCGCATCATCATCACCACCGGCGGCACGGGCGGACACATCTTTCCCGCCGTCGCCGTCATCGAGGCGCTGAAAAAGCGCAGACCCGACATCGACGTTCTGTTCGTGGGCGGACTGTACGGACCGGAAAAGGATCTCGTCAGACGCGCGGGCGTGGTCTTCGAGGGCCTGCCCGTGCGCGGCTTCATCGGACGCGGCCCGAAGGCCGTTCCCGCCATGCTCGCCATGCTGCGCGGCATCGTGCGCGCGGCGGGCATCGTACGCCGCTTCCGGCCCGACGCCGTCATGGGCTTCGGCGGATATGCCGGCTTTGCCGCCGTATTTGCGGCGCATCTTCTGGGGCGCCCCTGCGCCCTGCACGAACAGAACGCCGTTCCGGGCGCCGCCAACCGCATACTCGGCCGTCTGGTGAACCGCGTCTGCCTCTCCTGGACGCAGTCGTCCGTGAACGCCGGATTCCCGCCGGAAAAATGCATGCTTACCGGCAATCCCATCCGATCCGGCATAGCCGCGCTCGGTTCGGCCGAACGCGCGGAAAAGAACGCCCCCCGTCTTCTCGTCATGGGAGGCTCCCAGGGCGCCAGAGCCATCAACGACATGGTCGTCGCCATGCTGCCCGCCCTGCGCGAAGCCGGCATCGACATTCTGCATCAGACCGGCGCCTCCGAATACGAAGCCGTACGTCTTTCCTATCTTGCGGCGGGCATCAGTCCCGAGGAGACCGACCGCATCGTCCATCCATTTCTTCACGACATGGCAGCGGCCTACGCCTCCTGCGATCTCGCCCTCTGCCGCGCGGGAGCCACAACCATGGCGGAACTGGCCGCCACGGGCACGCCCGCGGTGTTCATCCCCTTCCCCTTCGCGGCCCACGACCATCAGACCGGCAACGCCCGCGCCATGCAGGACGCCGGCGGCGGCATACTTCTGCCGCAGAAGGAGGCCGAACGCATGTCGCAGGAAGGAACACTCGCCCCCATGCTCATCGACATACTGAAGGACAGGGACCGTCTTGCCTCCATGCGTCGCGGCGCGCTCTCCATGTCCCGCCCGGACGCGGCCGACGCCGTGGCCGAGGAACTTCTGGCCCTCGTGCCCGACAACTCCAAATAATCCGGAATACTCATGAACAACAAGATTCGTGCCATTCACATGATAGGCATCGGCGGCTCAGGCATGAGCGGCATCGCCGAAGTGCTCCTCAACCTGGGCTACACCGTCCACGGTTCCGACCTCGCCAACAGCGCCGCGGTGCAGCGTCTGCGCTCGCTCGGCGCCGTGATCCATCTGGGGCATGCCGCCGAAAATCTCGGCGACGCACAGGTGGTGGTGCGCTCCTCGGCCGTGTCCGACTACAATCCCGAAGTGCAGGCCGCCCGCGAACGCGGCATTCCCGTCATTCCCCGAGCGGAAATGCTGGCCGAACTCATGCGCCTGCGCACCGGCATCGCCGTGGCGGGCACCCACGGCAAGACCACCACGACCTCGCTCACCGCGGCCATCTTCGACGCCGCGGGGCTCGATCCCACGGTCATCATCGGCGGTCTGCTCAACGCCTACCGCGCCAACGGCCATCTCGGACAGGGCGAATATCTCATCGCCGAATCCGACGAGTCCGACGGCTCCTTCCTCTGCCTCTTTCCCATCATCAACGTGGTCACCAACGTGGACTACGATCACATCGACCACTACGGCACGCAGGAATCCATCGACGACGCCTTTGCCGCCTTCATGAACAAGGTGCCCTTCTACGGCATGAACGTGATCTGTGCGGACGATCCCGGCGTACGCCGTCTCATTCCCCGCATCAAGCGTCCCTTCCTCACCTACGGCTTCGGTCGCGACTGCCGCATCCGCGGCGAGATCGTCGAGTGCGGCGCGACGAACGTCTTCCATGTCTGGCTGCGCAGCCGCGAAGGTCAGGAAAGGAAGATTCTGGAAAACGTCACGCTCTCCCAGCCCGGACGCCACAACATTCTGAACGCTCTCGCGGCCATAGGCGTGGCGCTTCAGGCGGGCATCTCTCCTGAACACTGCGCCGAAGGTCTTGCCGGATTCTCCGGCGTGGGCCGTCGCTTCGAGCTCAAGGGCGAGAAGATGGGCGTCACCGTTATCGACGACTACGGTCATCACCCCACCGAAATCCAGGCCACCATCCGCACCGCGCGGCAGGTCTTTCCCGGACGCCGTCTCGTCATGGTGTTCCAGCCGCACCGCTTCTCCCGCACGCAGGCGCTGTTCGGCGAGTTCTGCCAAACCTTCGGCGACGTGGACAAGCTCTACCTCACCGAAATCTACCCCGCGAACGAAGCGCCCATTCCCGGAGTGAACGGCGTGAACCTCGCACTCGGCATACGGCAGTTCTCCAAGACCGACGTCTGCTACAAGCCGAACTTCGACGAAGTTGTGGAAGAACTGAAGAAGGATCTGCGGCCCGGCGACGTGCTCATCACCCAGGGGGCAGGCAACGTGACCACCGTCGGTCCCAGAGTGCTGGAGAACATGGCGTGAAAATCATCGAAAGACCGGCTCTTGCTCCGCTCACCACGCTCGGCCTCGGCGGCCGCGCCCTTGCGGAAATCCGCCTCGATGTCCCGGAAGACTGCGAACGCCTGTCCGGGACGCTCAGCCGCACGGGCGGATTCGTGCGCGTGCTCGGCGGGGGCAGCAATCTGCTCGTGCACGACGGCGATCTGCCCTTCGTGGTGCTGCGGCCGCTCTTCGGCGCCGCAGATGCGGACGGTCATGCTCAGGATCCGGTCATTGTCGGCGAAGAGGACGGAACGGACGGCCCGCGCGTGCTCATCCGCGCCGGCGCGGGCATGAGGGTGCCGCATCTTCTTTCCTGGTGCGCGAGGCATGATCTCGCCGGTCTGGAAGGACTCGTGGGCGTGCCCGGACGACTCGGCGGCGCCGTGGCCATGAACGCCGGCGCCTACGGATGCAGCAACGCTCCGCTTCTGCGTTCCCT
>CALUTB010000116.1 GCA_944323575.1 uncultured Mailhella sp.
GAGAGCGAACGCCGTCAGTACAACCTCATTCAGCTCAAGGATCTGCTTTCCTACGCCTACCGCTATTCGGAAGACGTGAAGAAGCGTTTTGACCGTGCTCAGTTCAATGTCGAAAAGTTCAAGACGCTGTCCGATCTCAAACATATTCCCATCCTTAAAAAGAAGGAGCTCATCTTTCTGCAGACCATGGGACCCCGTCTCGGCGGTCTGCTGACCAAGGATATCGGCGAACTTCGCCGAGTCTTTCTTTCTCCCGGCCCCATCTTCGATCCCGAAGACCGCAACGACGATTACTGGGGATATACTGAAGCCTTCTATTCCGTGGGCTTTCGTCCCGGCGACGCCGTGCAGGTGACCTTCAACTATCATCTTGCTCCCGCGGGTCTGATGTTTGAAGAACCCCTGCGCAATCTCGGCTGTGCCTCTATTCCCGCCGGTCCCACCGACGCCGCCACGCAGCTCGACATCATGCAGAAGCTGCGCGTCTCCGGCTATGTGGGCACGCCGAGCTTTCTCATGCATCTTGCCCAGCGCGCCGAGGAAAAGGGACTCAATCTGCGTAAGGATCTGTTCCTTGAAGTGGCCTTCGTCACCGGCGAGCGCCTGTCGGAAAAGATCCGCAGCCAGATGGAGAAGAAGTACGACATCATCATGCGGCAGGGCTACGGCACGGCCGATGTCGGCTGCATCGGCTATGAATGCTTCCAGAAGAACGGCCTGCACATTTCCAACCGCTGCTATGTGGAAATCTGTCATCCCGACACGGGCATTCCGCTCAAGGACGGCGAAGTGGGCGAAGTGGTGGTCACGGCCTTCAACAAGACCTATCCGTTGATCCGTCTTGCTACCGGTGACCTTTCCTATATCGACCGCACCCCCTGCTCCTGCGGACGTACCAGCCCCCGTCTCGGCAGCATTGTGGGCCGCGTGGACACCACGGCCCGCATCAAGGGTATGTTCGTTTATCCTCATCAGGTCGAACAGGTCATGGCCCGCTTCGAGGAAATCAAGCGCTGGCAGATCGAGGTCACCAATCCCGGCGGCGTGGACGAAATGGTGCTTTATGTCGAGGCCAGCAACTTCAAGCGCAAGGAAGAACTTCAGCATCTGTTCCGTGAACGCATCAAGCTGCGTCCCGAACTGCGCATCCTTGCTCCGGGCAGCCTGCCTCCTCAGATCAAGCCTATCGAGGACAAGCGTGTCTGGGATTGATGCATCGTGCATGCGTCTCTGACGAACGTGTGTCTCTGAAAGGGCGGTCATCACAGGATGATCGCCTTTTCACGTTAAACGAAGCCGGGCGGGGAAAGCGTCCGGCGCGAAGCAGGGGCAGTTTCCGGAGCGACTCAAGGAATGCCGGGAAGTCGATTCCGGAGAAGGATGCGTCATGAATCTCGCGAAGTTTCCCCGCCGCGTCTACGTCAGGGAACCTACGCTCATCGAGTATCCGCCCAATTTTTCAAAGCGTTGGGGCGGAAGGGGCAACGTCTACATCAAGCGTGACGATCTGCCCCCCGGCTGCGCCGCAGGCAACAAAATATGCAGTTTTGACTTCAGGACGGCCGACGCGTTCGCCCGCGGCGCCGTGCAGTCCGGTCACTGCCGGCGGGCGCTCTTTTCTGCGACTGCCGACCGGACTCTTCAGATTTTTCATCGGGAAAAGATCGTGTCCGGCTTCTGCCGCCGGATACGGTCTTTTCCGTTTCTTTCGTACCCTTGCTCGCCTTGAATGTGCAGGAATGCCGGAATATGGTCTGTCAGCAGATCTTTGCCGGGCAAGGCATGCCGTTCATTTCCAGATCACCGGATATCTGGAAAGAAACGTACAGTTTCAGGGCAGCCGCCTGCATTCGCAGTCTCATCAGGGACGGAAAGCTTCAGCACGGGCAGCCCGTGCGTGAGGCGCTGCTTCTTCTTGCGCATCAGGGACTTGTCAGCTTTGAGTCTCAGAAGGGAAAGTATGTCCGTTCCATGAGTGTCGGGGAAAATCTTGGCAGCTATGCGGTGTCGGCTCCCTTGAGGGAGCGGTCGTGTCGCAGCCCCTTCCGCTGATGTCGCAGTGCGTCGTCTCGACGAAGAGGTGAATGAAGATGAGCTTGCCGAGATAGACGATCTCATATGGCGCTGCCGTCTGTCTGCGACAATGAGCGTCTTGTCGATCTTGTGCGCACGTCGTGCGCTTCTCTGGCCAAGTTCCTGTACCTACTATGCGTATGGCGTACGCTGTTCACGCCGCGGGACGTTCGAGACCGGCATGACCGCATCGTCGAAGCCGTGCACTCCGGGAACCCGTATGCATTGAAACGACGCTGCGGCGTCATTATGAAGAAGCGGGACGCAGACTTTTCGAGAGAGTGCGTCAGGCTTTTTCTGCAGAAAGGTCCTGAATGTTTTCGCCTTCCCGGAAACGCATCAGTTCTTTATCCAGAGTTCCCCGATGATGCGGTATTGTCCTTGGGAGTCGGGCATCCAGTACAGAGCCTGAAGACCGTGGAAATACTCTCCCTGATACTGGTAGCTTTTTATGAAGCAGGATACCAGGTATCCCGGCCCTGCCAGTATACTGATGCCTTCGCGGTCGAGAAAGAGGTCATCCTGTTTTTTGAATTCTGCACGCAGGCGTTTGCGAAGTGCAGAAAATGTTTCCCGGCCGGCACGGGGATAGTTCTTTTCGTCGTAGAGGAGGAAGATGTCTTCGGAACGACGCGAAAGGGCGTCCATCCAGTTCAGTGTACGGCTCAGGACTTTTTCATCATCCGCAGACTGCGCGGGAACATGGGATGCCGGAGGGGGGATCGTCGTTTTTTCCGGAGAAGGTACGGAAGCGACGTTTTTCGAAAAAGGTGAGGACGGGGGGGGAAAGTCGTTTTCAGCGGAGGCTGTGACCGGCAGGGGAGAGGAAGCGGACGGACGGACGTCGGGAAGAGCGGAAGCGTCGGACGGTTCGGACATGAAGGGAGGCCCTTCCAGATGTTCTGCGATGATGACGGGTGTTCCCGGAGCAAGGATCGGCACAAGATCGGTGATTTCGCTCTGTTCTATGGCCATGCAGCCACGGGTTGTAAGACCGGCGATGGGCTGTCCCTTGCTGTGCAGCCATATGCCGCTGCCTGTTTTTTTTCTCAGCCGGTCTGCAGGGTTGGGATAGTTGAGATTGAAGGCGTGAGGTCCGTATTCCATGAAGTCGAGCTTCTGCGTGATCTTGTGCGTAATGAAGTAGACGCCTTCCGGTGTACGCAGATCGCCTTCCTTCTGCTTGTCGCCTTCCCGGCGGCCGTGGATGCAGTCGAACTGCCGGGTGATGACGGGGTCGTCCTGAAGGCGCTCCACCTGAAAGAGCAGCTTGCGGGATTTGTCGGCTGCGAGTAGATATTCCGGTGAGTGGGAAGCCAGACCGGCCGTCCATTCCGCAGAGGCGGCGACGGGGATCAGCAGGGCGAAGAGCAGAGGCAAAAGGAACCGAAGCAAGGGAATCTCCTTGGCGTTTGGATGCGCCGGAACAGGGGTCTCCGAAAGTCGTCCTCCCGATTTTAAAGGAAATCGTCATGGAACACAATGCCGTGTCAGAAAAAGAGCGCCGATTCCGGATCCTCCGGAAGCGGCGCTCCTCGCGATGACGGTATGCTCTTATTTTTCCGCAAGAACGCGGTCGATGATTTCCGATTCATAGCGGGTGTAGTGCCTGATGTCGAAAATGGCGTCGAGTTCCGCATCCGAGAGATGCGCCCGGATTTCCTCGTCAGCCCGGATGAGATCGGGGAAGGACTTGTGGGTCTCCCAGCTTTCCATGGCTCGTTTCTGGACGACCACATAAGCCTGCTGGCGGGGCATGTCCTTTTCAATGAGCGCGGTGAGCACGCGCTGGGAGAAGAAGAGTCCGTAGCTGGCCCACAGGTTGCGTTCCACGTTTTCAGGCAGGATGCGCAGACCTTCGAGCAGGCGGTTCAGACGATGCAGCACATAGTCCATGAGAATGGTGGAGTCGGGAGTGATGATGCGTTCGACCGATGAGTGGCTGATGTCACGCTCATGCCAGAGAGCCTGATTCTCCATGGATGCCAGAGAGTTGGAGCGGATGACACGGGCGAGACCGCACATATTTTCCGCAGAAATGGGATTACGCTTGTGAGGCATGGCGGAAGATCCTTTCTGTCCCTTGGCGAAGCCTTCTTCCACTTCATGCACTTCCGTACGTTGGAGATGGCGCAGTTCCACGCAGATGCGCTCCACCGTGCCGGCAGCAATGGCGAGCGCGGTGAAGTAGTGAGCATAGCGGTCGCGCTGTACGATCTGGGTGGAAATGATGTCGGGCTTGAGGCCGAGAAGCTCACATGCACGGGCCTCCACGGCGGGAGTGATGACGGTATACGTGCCCATGGCTCCGGAGAGCTTGCCCGTACGGATATCCTCGATGGCATCGGCAAAGCGTTTCTTGTCCCGCATGAATTCGGCGTAGAAGCCGGCGAACTTGAAACCGTAGGTCACAGGTTCGCCGTGAATGCCGTGCGAGCGGCCCATGCAGATCAGTCCCTGATGCTCGCGGATGAATTTCCGCAGGGTGTCGAGGACGAGATCGAATCCGTCCATGATGAGCTTGCCGGCTTCCACCATCTGCAGAGCCATGGCGGTGTCCACGATGTCGGAGGATGTGCATCCAAGATGAATGAAACGAGCGGATGGCCCTATCTTCTGTTCGAGATAGGTGAGAAAGGCGATGATGTCATGACGGGTCACGGCTTCGATTTCAAGGATCTTGTCTACGTCGAAGTCCACATCCTGCATGATGTTCCTCAGGTCTTCATCGGGGATGACGCCCTGCTCGTTCCAGGCACGGCATACGGCCTGTTCCACTTTGAACCAGTAGCGGTAACGGTTTTCCAGGGCCCAGAGAGCGGCCATTTCAGGCCGGGAGTAACGCTCGATCATGATGACCTCTATTTCGTCGTGTCAGCAGTTTTTTCCGCGCTTTTGGCGGGGGCCGTGCTTTCAGCTTTCGGGGTGGAAGAGGTTCCTTCTTCGGGCTTTGCGTCGGAAACGGAGGGAACGCCCTTGCTTTTGTCGAAAAGATTGCTGGTCCCGTGACCGTAGGAGGAGGCAAACCAGCCGCCGCCCTTGAGGATGAAGGACGTGTTGGAAATCACGCGGCGGCAGGTCTCACCGCAGTCGGGGCAGGGCTGGGTTTCGGCGTCGTCACCGGAACGGAGCCATTCTTCAAAGGTCTTATGGCAATGGGGACAGGCGTATTCGTAGATAGGCATGGGAAAAGACGGGTTGATAAAAAACAGGAACGGCGTGTCTGCGAAAGGCCGACACGCCGGAAACTGGCTCTGCAACCGGAGAGGCCGCAGGAATCCGCGAACCAGACTTACTTCTTGGCAGCGGCCTGAGCTTCGTGGATGCGTTCCTTGATGCGCTTGGCACGACGATGACGACGGCGATCAAGTTCCTTGGCGCGTTCAATCTTTTTATGGGCCATGAGATTGCTCCTTAAAAGAAAATGTATCCGAAAGATATAAACTCTCCGGAGAGCGCTGTCCAGTGAAAGAAGAGCCTCGGGTACGGAGCGGCGAGCTTTTCCTGCTTTTTTCCGCCATGCGGCGCGGACGGACATCTTGCCTTGCCTTGGAGCCGCGCGTATGGTGGCGCATTGCAGGAGAAATTGTCTGTGAGGATGGCCTATGTGTGATGTCGTGACGGAAGGAACGCCGGCGGGGCTGCTGGGAATTACGGTGGAGAGATTTGACGGGGACGGTCGAAACGTAGCCAGGGCAGTCATGACCGACTTTGTGCTGAGAAGGTTCGGAGCTGAACATGACTGAGGCTCTTCATGGTTCCGGCAGCGACAGGGATGTAGATTTGCCGGATGACGAGATGAGCGGCTCCCTGCCCGGAGAGGGGGAGACGTGTCGGTTCACGGTGACCGGAATCGCGGGGAAGAGGAGACTTGATGCCTTTCTCTGTTCGGTGACCGATTTTTCCCGCAGCCGGATCAAGAAGCTGGTGGAGCAGGGGGGATGCCTTGTGGACGGCATACCCTGTACGGACGCCGATTTCAGGGTGCGTCCCGGGCAGGTCGTGGATTTCCGAATGCCGGAGGCTTCGGATGTACTTGTGCCCGAAGATGGTCCTGTGGACGTTCTCTACAGCGATGAGGATATCGCTGTGATCAACAAGCCTGCCGGGCTGACCATGCATCCCTGCCCGAGCTGTCCATCCGGCACACTGGTGCATCGCCTTGTGGCGCGCTTTCCCGCACTTGCGCTTCAGGAAGGGCAGAGGCCCGGCATTGTACACAGGCTGGACAAGGATACCTCCGGTCTTGTGATCGTGGCGCTTTCTGAGCGGGCACGCCTCCGGCTCGTCGAGGATTTTGCCGCAAGACACGTGCACAAGACCTATCTTGCCGTGACGCGCGGCGTTCCTCCTGCGGAAGGCGTCAGCGATCTGCCGGTGGGGCGGCATCCGACGATCAAGACGCGCATGGCCGTGGTACCGGAATCGAAGGGGGGACGCAGCGCGCTTACTAGGTGGAATACGCTTTATGCCTCACCGTCGGGACGGTTTGCCCTTCTTGCCGTACGCTTGTTCACCGGGCGAACCCATCAGATACGCGTGCATCTTGCCCATGCCGGATTTCCTTTGTGGGGTGATGCCGTCTATGGCCCTGAAGACGGCTTTTCACCTGCTTCCCGTCAGCTGCTGCACGCATGGAAGCTGGAGTTCATGCATCCGGTCAGCGGAAGGGAGATGCGTTTCGTCTGTCCTCCTCCGGAAGATTTTTCCGAAGCCATGCTGGCGCTGGAAAGAAGCACGAGCCGCGTCATTCTTACAGGTATGCCGGGATGCGGCAAATCCGCTGTGCTCGAACGGATGGAAAGCGGAAACATTCCCGTCTGGAGCGCGGACATGGCCGTGGAGGCTCTGTATCGGCCGGGAGCGGACGGCTGGCATCTTATGCGTCAGCGCTGGGGAAATGCCTTTCTCGATGATGACGGAAGCGTGAATCGTACGGAACTGACGAAGCTTCTGGCTTCTACTCCCGGCATGCGCCGGGAGCTTGAGCACATGATCCATCCGCTGGTTCGTGATTCCATGGAGGATTTTTTCCTGAAGGCCGGGAAGAAGGGGGCGCGTGTGGCCGTGGCCGAAGTCCCTCTCTGGTTTGAGACCGGTTGGACCTGTTCGGGAGTGCAGATCGCCGTCATTGTCTGCCCTGATGAGGTGCGGCATGATCGTCTGCGGAGGACGAGAAACTGGAGCGATGAAAAGATTGCCGCCGTGGAAAGCTGGCAGTGGACGCAGAAGGCCAAGACGGAGGCGGCGGATTTTCTGATTCGCAATGACGGAACTCTGGAGGATCTGAATCGGGAGGTGGGCGGTTTTCTCGACGCGCTTCGGGAACAGGATTGTCGCAGAAACGATTGTCTGCTGGAGCGCTGGCGTCGTCTGTGGTCCAGCTGAAGGAGTCTCCGGCCTTCGATTCCGATTTTTGGGGGGAAGCATCAGGTTTGAGCTGCTGCTCCGGAAAGGAAAGCGGGCGGGTCCGACAGGACCCGCCCGCAGACAATCTCCGGATTCCTCTTCCTAGGCTCAGGACTCATTAGTTGCCAAAAGGGTAAGAAGTTCTTATTGTCGGCATAGGGAGGATGCCATGAAGG
>CALUTB010000117.1 GCA_944323575.1 uncultured Mailhella sp.
GAGCGGATAGAGCCTTGTACCGCTCCCGCCCGCAAGAAGTATGCCTTTCATGCCGTTTCCTTGTTCATCGTCGGTTGACTCTGCACTAGGGCCAGTGTCTGGGGCATGTAGTGTCCCATGATGCTGAGAAGTTCTGTCTGCCGTATGCTCATGTTCATAAGAAATCCGGCAAAGGTGTGACGGAGATCCTGAAGTCGCAGTTCCGGACGTCCCAGCTTGGAACGCAGCAGATTCCAAGTATAGTGCAGGGAGGAAAGGCGGTTGCCCGTCGAGGAAAAAAAGAGCCACGGCACACCATCCCGACGGGGCAGACCGCGGATGAGTCTGATGGCCTCGCTGTTCAGTGGAATGAGGCGACGGTGTCCGGTGAAGGCCATGCTGGTGGCCAGAACGCCGTGTTTCAGATCCGTATCTTCCCAGCGGGCATTGAGAATTTCCGATTTCCCCGCTCCTGTGAGCAGCAAAAGATGAATAGCCTGTGCTCCCGGTCGGTTGTGATATTCTTTCAGAAGACGGACAAGTTGCAGCGTTTCTTCCTTGGAAAGCAAGGCAGGCTGGCGTACGGCCGCGGCTCTGGGACAGGAAGCCAGCCTGAAGGCTTCGTCGCCGGGGAGAAGGTGCCAGCGGCAGGCACAGTTGAGCATGTATTTGACCAGCCAGAAGATGCGGCAGCAGGATGTACGGGCCAGTCCGGAGATTTCCAATGTTTTTATCCAATCATTTAATATTGTTGAAGAAATTTCTGAAAGAGGCTGAGCTCCGAGATAGGGAAGAACATGGAGCGTAAGATAGCGTTCATCCGTCTTCCAGCTTTTTTTGTGTTCCCGGGCGAAGGGCAGATAGCGTTCCTTGGCAAAGTCGCTGAACGACAGTTCCTCTGTCGGAAATAGGGACATATGCGACTGCGTGTCTCCTGACATGATGCTCTTCCATAAGTGTCAAAAAAGTGTACTTTTATGCCATTACTGACAGTATAATTTGTTGAAAAAACTATATAGCAGATACAAATAAAATTTTCTACTCAAAAAACAAGTTAAAATTGATTTCTTCTCCTTCTGTCATAAAAGTACACTTTTTCGACAGGTTAGAGTGTATATTCATTTTTTTGTGTCATTTTTTTCGCGGGAAAATGATATTTTAAATAAAAATTTCTGATGATAAGTCCCCGTAAAATAACGCCGTTCGGGGTAGGGAGATGGCAGGCAAAAAAAGACCGTCATCCGGCAGGATGACGGTCGGAATTTCGTTGGGAGTCGGGGCGCAGGAAACAGTGAGAGATTGTCAGCGGATTTATTCCGCTATGATGAAAAGGTCCCGGTATAGGAGACTCAGCCTGCGCGCCTCGCGCTCCGCAAGGGAGCGGGAATGATAGGGGCCGAGCTGAACGAAGTTCAGAGCATTGCCGTCGTGATTGGCAATACGGCAGCCGTAGCCCTGCGTACGCATGAAGTCGGCAAGATTGGCCGCGCGGGGCCGCTCGCGGAAGGATCCTATCTGGACATAGAAAAGCCCGAGCATGTCGCCGTCCGGAGTAAGGACGGCCGGCTTTCTGCCGTCTTCCAGCGCCACGATACGGACCCTTGCCGTTCCCTTGTTCAGCATACCGAGATCTTTTGCAGCGGCGCGTGAAAGATCAATGATGCGGCTGCCGACAAAAGGGCCGCGATCGTTGATGCGCACTTCCGTCACTCTGCCGTTTTCAAGATTGGTCACGCGAAGGCGTGTTCCGAAAGGCAGAAGCTTGTGCGCGGCAGTCATGGCATTCTGATTGTAGCGCTCTCCATTGGAGGTCTTTTTGCCGTGAAAGCCGGGTCCGTACCAGGATGCCGTACCCGTTTCCACGAAATCGTGGGCGGATTTGAGCGGATAATAGGTTTTTCCACGCACTGTGTAGGGTCTTGTCCCCCGGTAAGCCCCGTTCTGATATCCGGTGTTTTTAAAGGAACAGCCCGAGGACATGGCGGCCATGACGAGAATACAGAGAAAGACGGAAAGCGGTCGATATATGCTGAACATTTTTTCTGCCTGACAAGACTCCGGACAGGAGGCGGGGAAAGAAAAATTGCGGGAAGGGGAATTGTTTCCATCATGGGGCAGGGACAAGTTTTTGTCCAGCGCACGGTTCAGACGGAGACGGCATCTTTTCCGCTGCGGACGAGAAAAAAGTGGGGGGGACGGAAAAGAAATTTCTTCTGGAGGAGAAAATGTGAAAAAAGCCCCCGGTGACCATTTGCCAAACACAGATGCATGACTTATGTTCTGCCTTGTTCCAACGACTTTTTCTGGAGATTCCCATGATCAAATTCCTGATCGGCAAAATATTCGGCACCCGTAATGAACGTTATCTTCGCTCTCTGCGTCCCAAGCTGAGAAAGTGCAACGCTCTCGAACCCGAGATGAAGAAGCTTTCCGACGAGGAGATTCCTGCGAAGCTCGCGGAATACCGCAACGAAGTGCAGAGCGGCACCCGTACGCTGGACGACGTGCTGCCGGAAGTCTTCGCGCTGGTCCGCGAGGCGTCTTCCCGTGTCATGGGGATGCGCCATTACGACGTGCAGCTTGTAGGCGGCATGGTGCTTCATGCCGGCAAGATCGCGGAAATGAAGACCGGCGAAGGCAAGACCCTTGTGGCTACTCTGCCCGTGGTGCTGAACGCCCTTTCCGGAAAGGGCGTTCATGTGGTCACGGTGAACGACTACCTCGCCCGCCGCGACGCGGAATGGATGGGGCGCCTGTACAACTTTCTTGGTCTGTCCGTGGGCGTCATCGTGCAGGGGCTGAACGATGACCAGCGCAAAGCTGCCTATGCCTGCGACATCACCTACGGAACCAACAACGAATTCGGCTTCGACTATCTGCGCGACAATATGAAGTTCTATGCCGAACAGCTCGTGCAGCGCGGTCACAATTTCGCCATCGTGGACGAAGTGGACTCCATCCTCATCGACGAAGCCCGTACGCCGCTCATCATTTCCGGTGCGAGCGACGAATCCACCGAACTTTATCAGGCCATGGACGCCGTGGTACGTCAGCTCAAGGCCGACGAGGACTATACGCTGGATGAAAAGGCCAAAACGGCCATGCTTACCGACGCCGGCGTGGCGAAGTGCGAGAAGATCCTTCACATCGACAACCTGTTCGATCCGGCAAGCATTTCCTATCAGCATCATATTCTTCAGTCGCTCAAGGCGCATCACTGCTTCAAGCGTGATGTCGACTATATCGTGAGCGATGAGGGCAAGGTGGTCATCGTGGACGAGTTCACGGGCCGACTCATGCCCGGACGCCGTTTCAGCGACGGACTGCATCAGGCTCTGGAGGCCAAGGAAGGCGTGAAGGTGGAAGCCGAAAACCAGACGCTCGCCAGCATCACCTTCCAGAACTACTTCCGCATGTACGACAAACTCGCGGGCATGACCGGTACGGCTCAGACGGAAGCGGTGGAATTCGATCAGATCTACGGTCTGGAGACCATCACCATTCCCACCAACAAGCCCATGATCCGCAAGGATCTTCCCGATCTCATCTTCCGTACGCAGCGCGAAAAGTATCATGCCATCATCGAGTCCATCAAGGAACTGTACAAGACCGGTCAGCCCGTGCTGGTGGGTACCATTTCCATTGAGACATCCGAGATGCTGTCTTCCATGCTCAAGAAGGAAGGTGTCCCGCACAGCGTTTTGAACGCCAAGCATCACGCCGAGGAAGCGGCCATCGTGGCGCAGGCCGGTCAGAAGGGCCATGTGACCATCGCCACCAACATGGCCGGTCGCGGTACCGACATCGTCCTCGGAGAAGGAGTCAAGGAACTGGGAGGTCTGCACATTCTCGGTACGGAACGTCATGAGAGCCGCCGCATCGACAATCAGCTGCGCGGTCGTTCCGGCCGTCAGGGCGATCCTGGTTCCTCCCGCTTCTATCTCTCTCTGGAAGACAATCTCATGCGCATTTTCGGTTCCGAGCGTATTTCCGGACTCATGGAAAAGCTCGGCATGAAGGAAGGCGAACCCATTGAGAACCGCATGGTTTCCAAAGCCATCGAAAACGCGCAGAAGCGTGTCGAAGGACATAACTTCGAAATCAGAAAAACGCTGCTCGACTATGACAACGTCATGAATCAGCAGCGTGAGGTGATCTACACTCTTCGTCGTGATCTCATGCAGCTGCCGGATGTGGAAGGCGTGCTCTTTGATTTTGTCGACGAGGTGCTGGACAACATCTATCAGCCGCTGGAAGACCTGAAGGCAGCTCCCGATGCACGGATGTGTGTCGAGGTCAACAGCCGTCTTCTGGAAACGCTCAATCTTGCCCGTGCTCTGCCGGATATGACCATGAGCGCCATTCCCACACGAGATCAGGCCCGCGATGCCGTGACCAGAATCTTCCAGGAACTGCGCGAAGAAGCGGGACCTGTGTACAACGACATCCTCCGCTATTTCCTTCTGGAGTCTTTGGACCGCTGCTGGAAGGAACATCTGCGGGCCATGGACTACCTGCGCGAGGGCATCGGTCTGCGCGGCTACGCACAGCGTGACCCCAAGAGAGAATATCAGAGCGAAGGTCTGGCCATGTTCAAGGATATGCTCTTCCGCATTCATGAAGGCGCGCTGACTTCCCTGACTCATGTGCGCATGAAGCGCGTGGAACCGGAACAGAATGTCGAAGGAGCCGGAGAAAACGGAGCTGTCGAACCGGTTCGGGCGGGGAATGAGTCGTCTTTTTCCGAGGACGTTCCCGCTGAAGAAGCCGTGTCTTCCGAGACCGGCCAGTCCGGTGATGAAAGTCTCGTGCCGGAGAATGCGGGACAGGAAAGAGCTTCGGAGAAGAGCGAATCTGAAGAGCGGAACGCCGCGTCCGGGGACGCTCCTGATGATTCCGGAGCAAAGACGGAACTCAATCTGCGGCACAGAACGGATCCCGCGGCCATGGGAGATGGAAAGGCTCCGGAGGATGCCGAGCAGCATATGTACAACGGCGTGAAGGTGGGACGGAATGATCCGTGCCCCTGCGGCAGCGGCAAGAAGTTCAAGAAGTGCTGCGGAAGAAATCTGTAGAAGCATGAAGCAGTCCCCGCGTCTTTTCGGAAGTCGCGGGGATTTTTGTCTTTGTATCGGTACAGAAGGACATGGAGAGCCTCGGCAGTATGCTGACATCGGGCGGGAAATCTTCGTTTTCCGCCGACGGAAGGCAACGGAGAGTCTGAAACGGAAAGGAGTGGCCATGATACGAAGGGGCATCGCCGGAGATATTGACACGGTGGAGCGTCATTATTCCGAACTTCTGGCCTTCGAAAAGGAACACGGAAGTCGTACCAATTGGAAGGAGGGAGTATACCCCACCCGAAAGGTGGCGGAAAGGGGAGTATCGGACGGAACGTTGTACGTGATGGAGGAGGATGGAGATTTGTGCGCAAGCATGCTTCTCAACAACGTGCAGCTTGACTCGTATGCGTCCATTCCCTGGAAATATCCCGCCGATCCGGACAAAGTGCTGGTCATTCATACGCTCTGCGTGCCTCCGTCGCAGGCCGGAAAGGGCATCGGAGGCCGCATGGTCCGATTTGCCCTGTCAGAGGCGGCACGGCGCGGTTGCGAAGTCATGCGTCTCGATACATGGGAAGGCAATGAACCAGCGGCAAGGCTGTATGGGAAACTGGGGTTCCGTTTTGCGGGAAAGACCGCCGTCGTTTTCGAGGGGCTTATTGCTGAAAATCTGATTTTCTTTGAAAAGAGAGTCGGCGGGACGTGCTGAGGTACATGCTTGCAGCTTCTTGAGAAGACGGATCGTACCGGCGACATGTTTTGCCGTACGTACAGGCTTATGTTCAGGGAGTATGCAAAGCCTTTCCGCATGGAAGTGCGGTAGAACGTGCCGGTTCCGTGGTACGGGGCTTCGTGAGGGATTCCGGAAAGGACATGAAAAGAGGGGACAATGTCATTTGACATTTTCCCCTCTTTTTTATGGAAATGACGGACTATTTCTTCTTGGACTGCTTGATGGCGGCAGCAATGAAGTCATGGAAGAGCGGATGGGCATGCATGGGACGGGACTTGAATTCGGGATGAAACTGGCAGCCGACAAACCAGGGATGATCGGGAAGTTCCACAATTTCCACGAGAGTGCCGTCGGGGGAGGTGCCGCTGAAGATCATGCCGTGCTGGCTGAGGGTTTCGCGGAAGGCGTTGTTGAATTCGTAGCGATGGCGATGACGTTCGGAAATGTTTTCCTGCTTGTAGGCTTCAGCAGCCTTGGTGCCGGGCAGCAGCGTGCAGGGATATGCGCCGAGACGCAGAGTTCCGCCCTTGTTGCTGTCCTCGTCGCGCACTTCCACGGCGTTCTTACGGAAATCATACCACTCGGTCATGAGGTAGATGACCTTTTCATCGGTCAGGGGATCGAATTCTTCGGAGTTGGCCTTGGAGAGACCGGCTACATGACGGGCAAATTCGATGACGGCGCACTGCATGCCGAGGCAGATGCCGAAGAAGGGCACCTTGTTTTCACGAGCATAGCGTATGGCTTCTATCTTTCCTTCCACGCCGCGGTAGCCGAATCCTCCGGGCACCAGAATGCCGTCGCAGCCCTTGAATGTGGCAGCCGCATTGTCGGCAGTGACTTCCTCGGAGTTGACGTACTTCAGATTGACGGACACATGGTTGGCCACACCGGCGTGTACAAGGGCTTCATGCAGACTTTTGTAGGCTTCCTTGAGGTCGACGTATTTGCCTACGATGGCGATGTTGACCTTGTTCTTGGCGGCTTCGTCGAAGTCGTTCATGAGCTTGATCCAGCCGGAAAGATCGGCATTGCGCGCGGGCAGACGCAGCATGATGGCAACCTTCTGGTCGAAGCCTTCCTCATAGAACTTGAGCGGAACGCCGTAGACGTTTTTCACATCCACGGAAGTGAACACGGCATCTTCGTCCACATTGCAGAACAGGGCGATCTTCTTCTTGAGTTCGGAAGGAATGGTCTGTTCGCAGCGGCAGAGAATGATATCGGGCTGAATGCCGATGGAGAGCAGTTCCTTTACGCTGTGCTGGGTGGGCTTGGTCTTGTATTCTCCTGCGGCGTGCAGATAGGGGACAAGAGTCAGATGGATGTTCAGGCAGTGATTGCGGCCGATGTCGGAACGCAGCTGGCGGATGGCCTCGAGAAAGGGCAGCCCCTCGATGTCGCCCACGGTGCCGCCGATTTCGATGATGGCCACATCGGGCGCGTTTTCGCCCTCGGTGAGGCTGAGAATGGTGCGTTTGATTTCATCGGTGATATGGGGAATCACCTGCACGGTACCGCCGAGATAATCGCCGCGGCGTTCCTTGTTGATGACATTGTAATAAATGCGACCGGACGTGGTATTGTTGCGCTGGGAGAGGGAAACGTCGAGGTAACGTTCGTAGTGACCGAGATCGAGATCGGTTTCCGCACCGTCGTCGGTGACATAGACTTCGCCGTGCTGGAAGGGGTTCATGGTGCCGGGGTCGACATTGATGTAGGGGTCGAGCTTCTGTGCCGCAACCCTGATTCCGCGGGCTTTCAACAGCCTGCCGAGCGACGCCGTGACTATGCCCTTGCCAAGCCCCGATACGACTCCTCCCGTGACGAAAACATACTTTGTCATAACCGTTCTCCTTTTTTCTTTTTTATC
>CALUTB010000118.1 GCA_944323575.1 uncultured Mailhella sp.
TGACCGCCGCAAACGTACCGGCAGGACCGCCGCCGACGACGGCGACATCGCATTGCAGTGTTTTCATGCTGTTCTCCATGCTGAAGGGGCAGAACGTTCTCCGAACTACGCTGTCGGAGTTTTTCCATTAATGCCTATAATACGTAATGCCCCTGCATTTCTCAACAAGATTTTTTTATTTGTTTTACGCGCATTTTATCTTTGAAAATCTGTATGTACAGAATTTCAAAGACAAATGATGAAAAGACAGGTCTGGCCCTTCTGCTGATGTTGACGCGATTCCTGCCCTTGCACTATGCTGAAAGGCACGGGAATGAACGTTCGGCGTTCACGGAAGCGGAGGCGACGATGCCCAGATACGGGATTACGGATATTGAGAACTTTGTGGAGAAGATTCGCTTTTCTCTGTTGTTGCTGTCGCCCCGCGTTCTTGTGGAAAGGGTGCTCGATGCCGGAGGCCAGCTGACCATCACCACGCTCAACGCCTGGAGAGCCGGACAGAATCTTCCGAGCTATTCCAAGCTGAGGCAGTTCTGCCGTGCCGCCAACATCGAACCTGTGGATTTCCATCTGGATCTCGACGCCTTCATGCGTCGGATATGCAGCGCCAACGGCATTTCTGAAGAAGACCGCAAGGTCTATGCAGCCAAGTTCCACTCTCAGCAGAACTCCGGACTACGCTTCAGAGCCATCGAAACTGTGACTTCATCTGGCATCGCAAGGCTTTTCGAACGGTTGAAAGGGACTTTTCTGGGCTACAATCTGGTGCTGAACAATCTCGGCTTCGTTCACACTTCACTCGTGCGTTTCGAGAAGGTGGAGCATCCCTTCATTGTGGCCCGGTGTCTGTCTCTGCAGGATGATGTCTGCAGAGAATATGCGGGTCAGCTTTTCCCGACCAGAAACAATCTCATGCTCATTCTGGAAGCCCAAGGCGATGTACATGAGGATTTCGTTTCCATGCTGCTGTGTAAACCCATGGATACCGGAAAGGACGTGGCCTGGCTGAACGGCATTGTTCTTGCTTCGGCCGAAGATCAGATCATTTATCCTGCGGCTGCGCGCATTTACATGGAAAAGTTGTCGGAAGAGGATGCCGCGCTGGATCCTTCCGAGATTCTTCGTCGCCCTGCGCCTGAGTGGTGCATGGATTTTCTGTCGAACAAGATAAGCGGTTGCGACGGCGATACCGTGCTGGAAAGCCGCCTGCTTACGCGTTCAAGCGTTGCCCGGGCCCGGGCAGGCAAGTGATATCCGTGTGAAGAGGTCGTTTTCCTTCCGGTGACGCCGGGGAAAACGCGTTGCTGCGGCAGTTTTTTTGCGTGTACAATCCGAGCTGCTCTCGGATCGGGCGATATTTTTGTCATCTCAGCCGGTCTTCGACGGGATGGGGGCGGCATGGCGTCGGCCGAACTGAGAGCGGTTGCCCGGCATGGGCGGCCCTTCGTCGGAAAGGATGGAAGAGCCTCTGCGACGGAACAGAAGAAACGTCAGTGCCTCCGGCAGGTTCAGGGAATGTCTGCCGGATACGGGATGCGTCATGAGAATGTTTTTTCAGGGGCTGATCATGGGATTTGCCTATGTGGCTCCCATCGGCGTGCAGAATCTTTTCGTCATCAATTCGGCGCTGTCGCTTGAACGGCGGCAGGCCCTTCTGACGGCGCTGATCGTCATTTTTTTCGACGTGACGCTGGCTCTTGCCTGCTTCTGGTGGATAGGTGCGGTGATGAAGCATCATATCTGGCTGCAGAAGGGCATTCTGCTTATCGGCAGCCTTGTCGTGCTTCATATCGGCTTCGGCCTGCTACGCTCCAAACCCGCGGAGATATCGGGAGAGCAGCAGGCGCTGCCCCTGCTCAAGACCGTTTCCTTTGCCTGTGTGGTGACGTGGTTCAACCCGCAGGCCGTCATCGACGGTACGATGATGCTGGGCGCCTTTCATGCCACGCTTGCCGGAAAAGGGGCGGCGCAGTTCATTTTCGGCGTCATGACGGCTTCTGCGCTGTGGTTTCTGTCGCTGACGCTTTTGATTTCCTTTTTCAGGCGGAAATTTCATTCCGGCGTGCTGAGAGGCATCAATATCCTTTCAGGGCTCATCATTCTTTTTTACGGCGCCAGGCTTCTTCTTTCCTTTCTGCGAATGATGTAAGCGGGCACCAGACCCCTTGTGATGACTAGATGTCTTTTATTTTCAGTATATTATACGAAATATCCGTATCGTAGGCATCCATGTTTTCCCGCTGCTTGAGCACGTTCACTATCCGGATGGTCACCGGCAGAACGACGATCTCATAGGCCGTCTTGGCAAAAATCTGAATGGCCATGAGCTTCAGCAGTTCTTCCACGGGCACCAGTCCGCCGAAGGCGAGGGGAAAAAAGATCAAGGAATCCGCACTTTCGCCGGCGAGAGTGGAAACGACGGCGCGTGCCGAAAAGTGTTTTCCCCGGCTGGATATCTTCATTCTGCTCATGACATAGGCGTTGAGAAAGGAGCCGAGCAGAAAGGCGAGCAGGCTGGCGACGGCGATTCTCGGCGCAAGACCGAAGACGAAGCGGAAGGCTGCCTCTCCTTCCCAGAAGGGTGCGGACGGCAGTGCTGCGGCAAGCTGGAACAGCGCGAGCATGGAGAAGTTGGTAAGGAATCCGAGCCAGATGATGAGTCTGGCCTTGCGGAAGCCCCAGACTTCGGCAATGCAGTCGTTGATGATGTAGGAGACGGGAAAGACCAGAAAACCTGCGGTAATGGTGACCGGTCCGAGCTGGATGATCTTGGTTTCCAGAAGATTGGAGGCGATGAGGCAGGCGCAGAACACGATGCCGAGCAGCATGAAGGACAGAGATACGGTAGTATTTTTCATGACTTGTTTTTTACGTGGTTTTCAAGCACACGGTTGAAGGTTGACGAGCCGTTCAGGGAACTATCTTCTGAACGATTTCTCGTCAAGTCGCCCTGCGGGGCGAAATGGGAGCGGAAAGGATTTTCCGAACAGTACGGGACACGTTGGCCGGAACTGTTTTCTGCCCGGAAAAGTGCATCGGCTGCGGAACGTGTGTGCATATCTGTCCTACGCAGGTTTACCGCCGTATGGAGAAAGATGGTTTTTCTTTCGTGACGTTCGGCGATCTGAGTGTCGGCATGAACAAGGATCTCCGTAAAAAAGCCCCGGCTTCTCATGAAGCCGGGGCTTTTTTACGGCACCGCGGTCGTGCGGCCGGGAATCTTGCAGGCCGAAGCCCGACAAGATGTTTTGGCGGGATTTTCATTCGTACAGATCGGCCCCGAACAGCGGGGCGTTCAGGCCTTCCGCGGCATCCGGGGCAGGCATCGGCTCTGAATCAGCGGTATTCGCGGACGAGCGCGGCGATGCGCTCGATGCCCGTTTTGACTACGTCGCGGGAAGGACCGTAGGAGAAGCGTACCCAGGAGCGGTAGGGTTCTTCAGCCGGACGGGTTCTGTAGGGGCGGACGTCGAAGAAGCGTCCCGGCACGGTCATGACCTTGCGGGAGAGGCAGGCATGGAAGAAGGCGTCGGCATCGTTGAGAGGCGCGGGAAGATCGCGGATGCTGGCCCAGATGTAGAATGTACCGCGAGGTTCCGCCGCGGGGCGGATGCCGATTTCGGCAAGGCCTTCAAGCATGAGCTTGCGCTTGTAGGCGAATTCCGCACGCAGAGCGGTGGTTTCCTGTTCCATGCGGGAAGGTTCGAGCGCGGCGAGGGTTGCGCGCTGGGCAAGCATGGAGGGCCCGCCGTCCACAGCACTGGCGGCACGGTTCAGCATTTCGATGATATGCCTGGGGCCGACGGCCCAGCCGGCTCTCCAGCCGGGATAGCGGTGGCTCTTGGTCAGACCGTCGAAGATGACGACCGGGTCCTTGTCCACATTTTCCACGAATTCGGCGGCGGAGACGGGACCGTCGGCCGGAGACCCGTCCTGATTGTAGATGAAGTGGGAGTAGAACTCGTCGCTTCCGAGCAGGCAGTTTTCTCTGCGTGCGGTGGCCACGTAGCTTTCCAGGGGGGCACCGGAAATGAGTTCGCCCGTGGGGTTGCAGGGGTTGGAGAACACGAAGACGTTCGCGCGTTCCTGATGGATGAAGTTCTCCAGCGTAGCGGCGGGAATGGAGAAGGCGTCTTCTTCGGCGGCGCGGATGGGCAGAAGAACGCAGCGGTTGCGAAGGCTGTAGAGATAGTCTTCGTAGGCGGTGTAGTCGGGATTCTTGTAGGCGATGCGGGCGCCGTCGGCCAGAATGGTGTAGAGGCGGGTCAGGGCAAGGCGGCCGCCGCAGGCAAAGCTGACGTTTTCGGCGGTGTACTTGGATTTGCCGCGGCGATAGGTTCTGTTGACCATGTCGGCGATGGCTTCGCGCACTTCGCCGGTTCCGCCTACGGGACCGTAGGCGTGGTCGGCGGGATCGATGTCGATGTGACTGATACGCTCCGGAGCTCCGGGCATATTGCCGACTTCAGGCTGTCCCTGACCGAGGTTGCACCAGTCGGGATGTCCGTTCCAGAAGCCCAGCTTCGAAGCTTCGTGAACAACCCAGATGACGCCCATGTAGGGGACGTCTCTGACCATGGGGAAGGACTGAGACATATTCATATCCATACGATATTGCTCCTTGTTTTGGGGAAAGTCTTGATGCTCTCCGTAACAGGCGGCTTCCGCCGGAGGTACGGAAACGACGGGCGTTGAAGCATCAATGCTTGAAAAAAGGCAGTCGCACAGGCGGCCGCCTTTTTCATCATGGCATGTGTTCTCTATCAGTCGAGTCTGTCGATAGGCGTGTAGGTGCCGTCGGGATTGGGCCGGAACACATAGTGTTCCTTCAGGTAGATGATGTCCTTACGGTGTACGGATTGCAGTTCGGCCAGAATGGCCGCACGGGCCACGACGTTGGCGCCGGCGGCACGGGCGAGAGACTCGATGGCCTCGATGGATTCGCCGGTGGCGATGACGTCGTCAATGAGGGCGACGCGCTTGCCGCGGATCTTTTCCGCCTCGCAGCCGTCGAGCCAGAGTGTCTGTTCCTTCTGTGTGGTCACGGAAAACACGGAGTGGGAAATGGCATTCTGCATATAGGGCTTGCGGCTCTTTCTGGCCACGACGAAGTCCTTCATGCCCATGAGACGACTGATTTCGTAGGTCAGGCAGATGCCTTTCGCCTCGGCGGTCATGAGAACGTCCACCTCGGGAAGACGTTTCATGAGTTCGGGGGCAACGGTCTGGATAAGTTCGGTGTCGGAAAGAACCACGAAGCTGGCAAGGGCGAGGTTGTCCCCTATCTTGACGAAGGGGAGCTTGCGCTTCAGTCCCATGATTTCAAAGTCAAAGAATTCCACAGTGCCTCCTAAGAGAAATGTATGATGGAGAAGTCGATTACAGGAAGACTGGTGCGCCGGGACCGAGAGGCAGATCAAGCTCCATCCAGAGGATGAGGAACATGCCCCAGATCAGGAGTATGCCCAGAGCGTACGGCAGCATCAGGGAAATGATGGTGCCGAGGCCGACGTTTTTCGCATATTTCTGGGCCACGCCGATGACGAAGGCCATAAACGGCTCCAGTGGGGAGATGGCGTTGGTGGTGGAGTCGGCCACACGATAGGCGGCCTGTATGAAGTAGGGAGAGAGCTGCATCTGCATGAGCATGGGCACGAAAATGGGGGCAAGAAGCGCCCATTTGGCCATGGCGCTGCCTATGAAGAAGTTGATGCAGGCGGTGAGGATGAGGAAGGAGACGATCAGCGGAATACCGGAAAATCCCGTATCATTGAGGAATGAAGCGCCCTGAATGGAGAGATACATATCCAGATGGGTATAGGCGAAACTGGAGACGAACTGTCCTGCAGCAAAGCAGAGAACGATGAAGGGAGCAAATTCCCGCATGGAACGGCTCATGAACCGGACGACATCCTTGTCGTTGCGGATGACTTTCGTGCTTACGCCGTAGGGAATGGAGACGGCGAGGAAAAAGCCGAGGAGAATGGGAACGAGCGAGTCGAGGAAGGGAGAAGGAACAATGCTGAATGTCTTGGGATCGCGCAGAATGCCGTGTTCGGGCACGATGGTCAGCAATATGATGAAGACATAGATGGCGCCGCCGATGAGAGCCGCGCGCAGACCGCGACGTTCGTCGACGGAAAGGGACATATCTTCGCTTTCCATCGCGCCTTCATGCATGGTGACGCCTTCGAGTCTGGGTTCAACGACTTTTTCGGTAAGAAAGACGATGACAGCGGTGACCACGAAGGTGGAAGCCGCCATGAAATACCAGTTGACGGCCGGATGTACGGTAATGGAAGGATCGATGATCTGTGCGGCCTGCTGGGTGATGGCGGCAAGACCGACATCGGTGCCGACCACGAGAAGATTGGCGTTCAGACCGGCGGCACAGCCGGCGAAACCGGTAGCCATGCCGGCCAGAGGATTCCGCCCCAGGCCCTTGAAGATCATGGCTCCGAGGGGAGGAACCACGACGAATGCCGCGCTGGAGGCCATGTTGCCCATGACGCCGCAGAAGGCGATGATGGTCGTCACCATGCTGCGGGGCGCACTGAGGATGGAGGCCCGGAGTACGGAAGAAAGCAGTCCGACTTCTTCGGCCACGCCGAGACCCAGCATCATGACGAGCACGAGACCGAGAGGTTTGAACCTGACGAAGTTGTCCACACAGCTCTTCAGAAACCAAGTCAGTCCGTCGACTGAAACAAGACTCTGCACGGCAAGCGTTTTTCCCTGGGGATCCACCATGGTGATTCCCTGAAGAAAGTAGGAGAGCGCCATGACGATCAGGGTGAGGATCAGGAATATGGTGACGGGATGCGGCAGCCTGTTGCCGGCCCGCTCGATGAAGCCAAGTATCCCGGAGAGGTTTTCGATTTGTTCTTTGGCCATGGGAGAAGATTCCTTGACGGATGTTGCGGGTGAAAAGCAGGGAAGGCATCACGACACGGAAATCCGTGTCGTGATGCCCGTAACGCATAAGGAGAAAGGAAAATCAGCAGTCGGTATCGTCGGGAGCTTCGAAGGCATGACGGATGCTCTGACGCAGCTCACTGTTCGTAAGCACGTCAAGGCCGGTCATGGACATGGCCTTTGCGGCCAGCAGCATGCCGTTGAAGCCTCCTTCGGAACGACAGGCTTCCGCAAACGCGGGCGTATGCCCGACAAGATGCGCTCCCCCGATGGAGATATACGGATGGATGGATGGCGCTCGGAAGCTTACGTTGCCCATGTCGGTGGAGTAGCTGCTGGGTACTTCGTCGATGTAGGATTCTCCGAGCAGATCGAGATTGGCGGCAAAATCGTGCAGAAGGGGCATATTGTGCCGCAATGTATAATAAGGATGTGCGGAGTGCCTGTAGGAGAACTGACATCCGAGAGCAAGAGCGCAGCAACGGGCGCAGTTGACCACGCGTTCGATGACGCTGTTGAGCGTTTCCGGCTTGTGTGCACGCACGCCGTAGCGCAGGCGGGCGAATTCGGGGATGGTATTGATGGACGTGCCGGTATCGGTCAGCAGGCCGTGTATGCGTACGTCGTGGGTCATGTGCTGACGCAGGCTGTTGATGCCCATGACGGCAAGAGCTGCGGCATCCATGGCATTGATGCC
>CALUTB010000119.1 GCA_944323575.1 uncultured Mailhella sp.
AAACCAGAAAGCGCGGCATCCACGTTCTGAACGACACCTCCTCCACCGACATTCTCACCGTCGACGGAAAGATCGCGGGCGTGCTGGCGCTGAACGGCGCATCGGAACAGCCGGAATTCACCCTTGTGCAGTGCCGCGCCGTGGTCATCGCCACGGGATGCAGCACTCGGCTCTACAACAACGAGGCCACCCCGGGCTGGATGTTCAACTCCACCTATCCCGGCTGCAACGCGGGCGCCATGGCGCAGGCCTACCGCATAGGAGCCCGGTACGTGAACATGGAGCTGCCCGTGCGCTGGGCGGGTCCCAAGTACTTCCAGCGCTGCGGCAAGGGCAGCTGGATAGGCGTGCTCCGCTACCCCGACGGCACGCCCATCGGCCCCTTCGTCAACAAGAGCAGCTTTGAATACGGCGACATCACCAGCGACGTGTGGAACTCCGTGTTCACCGACGTCATGCGCAACGGCACCGGCCCCGCCTACATCGACGCTTCCGACGCCACGGAAGAAGATCTCAGGAAGCAGGAGGAAGGCTTCATCAGCGAGGGCCTCAGCTGCATTCTCCACTATCAGAAGGAGTACGGTCTGGACTTCCGGCATCACGCCTTCGAGTTCATGCAGTACGAACCCTTCGTGTACGGCCGCGGCCTTGAAATCGACCTGCGCGCCCGGACCAGCATCAGGGGTCTGTACGCCGCGGGCGACACTGTGGGCAACGTGCGCAGCGGCATAGGCGTGGCTTCGGTGTTCGGCATGATCGCCGGTGAATCGGCGGCCGAAGACATGGCTTCCTTCGAGTTCCGCGACATCGAGAACCACCCCCTCGTGACGAAGCGCCTTGAACAGTGCGAAACCTTCATGACCCGCGAAAACGCCGTGCCGTGGAAGGAAGCCAATCTCGCGCTCCAGCAGATCATGTCCGGCTACGCGCCCGCAGGCCCGAACAACGTCCGTTCCGCCCGCCTGCTCACGGCCGGACTCAAGTACCTCGGCGATCTGAGAGAACGCACCCTCCGCGTGGTGGGCGCCTCGTGTTCGCACACGCTCTGCCGCACGCTCGAAACCCTCGACCTCTTCGACGTGGCCGAAAGCCTGATGCACGCCTGTCTGGCCCGCCAGGAAACGCGCGGCATGCATCGCCGTTCGGACTTCCCCTTCACCAATCCTCTTCTGGACAACACCTTCGTCAACGTCTACCTCGACGAAAACGGCCGGACCGTTACCTCCCTGCGCCAGCGCTGGCAGGCTCCCGGCATGCCCACCGGGCGCGTATGACCTCAGCCCTCCAAGAGGTTTTCCGTCATGAGTGAACGCACAACTCCATCCGTCATGAAGCATGTTCTCAGCATACTTTCCGGCCCTGCGGCCTTCTTCCTGTTCCTGAGCCTTCCCCCCATAGAAGGGCTGTCGCCTCTGGGCATGAAATGCTGCGCCGCCGGATTATGGATTGTTCTGTGGTGGATCACCGAACCCTTCCCCATTGCGCTTACCTCTCTGTTCAGTCTTCTGCTCTATGCAGGTCTGGGGCTTCTGAAGCCGCCGGTCTCCTTTGCCTACCTGGGCAATACCGCCATCGTGCTGCTGCTCGGATCCATGATTCTGCTCGGTGTGTGGAAGGAAAGCAGGCTCATTGAACGCTATGCCTACTGGACCATTTCCATGGGCTGGGTGAAGGGACGCCCCCTGCGCCTTCTGCTGGTGTTCGGCGTGGCCGGCGGCATGCTGTCCATGATCGTGCCCAATATTCCCGTGGCCATACTCTTCGTGTCCATCGCCGTGGCCATGGCCAAGGGGGTGGAAGCCAAAACCGGCGATCCCCTCTACCGCTGCCTGTGCATGTCCTCCGGCATTTCCTCGGCCCTCGGCGGCGCCGGTACCCCCATAGGCGGCGCCCCCAACATGGTGGTCATCGGCGTCATCGCCTCCTCCCTGCACTACGAAATGCCGTTCTGGGCCTGGTCGGCCATAGGCTTCCCCATGGCCATGCTGTGGCTGCTTGTCATGGTCGCTCTGCTGTGGGTCATGTTCCTGCGCGGTGCGAAAGACGTGGAAATCCCCCTGGACATCGCCGCCGAACGCCTGAAGGCTCTCGGTCCCGTCACCAAGCATGAGCATATCGCCATGTTCACCATGGTTCTCGCCCTGTTCCTGTGGAGCTTCGGTCAGCCTCTGGCCAGAGTCATGGGGTTCCCCGGCCTGGCCCGCACTCTCACACCGCCCATGATCGCGCTGTTCTGCGGCTGTCTGCTGTTCTTCATTCCCATGAAGAAGGATGAAGACGGCCGCATCCGCTTCGCCATGAGCTGGCAGCAGGGCCTCCGGGCCATGAACTGGGACATTCTCATCTTCGTGGCCGGCGCTCTGGCCTTCGGCGACATGCTCATCAAGGGCGGCGTGGACAAGTTCCTGGCCGACCACCTCGTCGACGTACTGGGCGACATGTCTCCCACCATGGTCTGGGTGGTGGTCATGGCGCTGTCCGGCCTTATCTCTCAGGCATTCTCCAACGTGGCCGTCATCGGTCTCATGCTGCCCGTCACGGCGGCCATTTCCGTGGAATACGGCCTCAATCCCATCGTCACCTGCCTCACCGTGGGCATGGTATCCAACATCGGCATCATGTTCCCCGTGTCCTCGCCGCCCACAGCCGTCACTCTCATGGGCGCCGAAGGCTATGCGACGGCCGGCGACTTCCTCCGCTTCGCCGTTCCCATGATCGTACTTGCCGCCGTCATCGCCCTTGTTGTGGGCTCTCTCCTCGGCGACATCGTGTTCCCTGCCGAACTTCTCGCCGCCCGATAACCGCAAGGGGCCTGTCCGCCGGGACAGGCCCTTCACGGGGTCTTCCATGAACGTTTCCGCACCCATGCGCCGGATCTTCTGCGCCCTCATCGTTTCCGCCGTGGCAGTTGCCGCTCTTGCCGGAGGCTGGAACACCTCCGCCACGGCCTTCGCCATCATCACGGTGTGCGCCGTGCTTCTGTGGATCATCGAAGTACTGCCCGGCACCCTGGTGGCCATGATACTGCCCGTCGCCTACATTCTCGCCGGGGCGGGAACTCCGGCCCAGGTGCTCTCCCCGTGGACGGACTCCATGTGCTGGCTGGTGCTCGGCGGCGTCGTCATCAGCAGGATGATGGAAAAAAGCGGCGTGTCCCGGCGCATGGCACTGTGGGCTCTCAGCCGCAGCGGATCCTCCCTGCGACGCCTTTTTCCCGGCATCATGCTGGCCGGCTTTCTTATTGCGCCCTTTGTTCCCACGGTCATGGGCAAGGCCGCCCTTTTCGTGGTCATACTCGGCGGCATATGCAGAACGCTGAACCTCAAGCCGGGCAGCCGGGAATCCTCCTGCATCTTTCTCTGCGGCCTGCTGGCGCTTGCCGAACCCAAATTTATTTTCTTCACATCTTCCGTAGACAGCGCAATGCTCCTCAACGCGGCGGCCCGCTCGGGCATGACGATATCCTGGCTGGAATACTTCCGGGCCAACGCTGTTCCCGGCATGCTGTATTCACTGTGCTGCCTGCTGCTGCTCTGCCTCTTCGTTCCGAAAGGAGGCAGGGACTTCCATGCGTTCGTCAGCGCCGAATACAAGCGTCTCGGCCCGCTGGGCACCGATGAGAAAAAGGCCTTTCTGCTGCTCGCTCTGACGGCTCTTGCCATGGTCACCGACAGTCTGCACGGCGTGGACATAGGCTGGCTCATGATGCTTGTCGCAGGCCTGTGCTTTCTGCCCGGCATACGACTTCTCGATCAGCGCGATCTGCGTGCCCTTCCGCTCGACATGGTCTTTTTCGTGGCAGGATGCATGACCATAGGCGCGGCTGCTCATGCCGCCGGTGTGGACAGCGTCATCGGGGACATGGTAAGGAGCTTCCTGAACACGGAACATGAAGCCGCCGCGCTGGCGGGTGCCTTCGTTTCCGGAGCGGGACTGAGCATGGCCTTCACCTCTCTGCCCGCCGTCAGCACTCTGGGTCCCGCCCTGGCCGCCGCCGGGCTGGAAGCCGGTTCTTCCGGGCAGGCCTTTCTCTATGCCTTTCTCTACGGGCTCGATCAGTTCCTCATGCCGTACGTCTTTGCTCCAGCGCTGTACTTCTACGCGTCCGGCTACATCAACATCCGGCATTATCTGGCATTTCAGTTTTCAAAACTGGTCATGACCGCCGTTTTTCTCCTCGTCGTGGCCGTTCCATGGTGGTCCATGATCCTATAGAGCGCTGCTATGAGCAATCCGCCTCTGCCTCTTTCCCTGCTGGAACACGCCGTCGTACAGGACTGGAAAAACGGGGATGCCATTCACATGTGGACCCCGGAATCCGGTATTTTCTATGTACTGCACGGAACCGTTCATGTGGTACGCCTTCTGGAAAACGGTGGAAGAAGTATTCTGCACGCCGTCGGAAGAGACAACTTCTTCTTTGAAAACCGCTACTTCCACCCGCATTCGCGCACATCCGTGGCCTATGCCGCCTCGGATACTCAGACGGCCTACTTTCCTCCGGAAAAGGTGGAATTTCTGCTGAATACGTCTCTGGAATTTTGCCGCATACTCATCTACAATATGGCACGGAAAAATCTCAACAGCGGCAAGAACATCGTGGACAACCGGCACTCGAATCCGGAGTTCATGCTGCTCAGCGCCCTCTACGATCTGAGCCGGGAAAAGGAAGACAGCAGCTCCCGTACCCTGCACATCACGCAGGCCAATCTCGCCGAATATGTGGGCCGTCACCCCGTCACCACGAACAAGATCCTGAAGCTGCTGGAACAGAAAGGATTCATCTCCCTGGGACGCGGCGTCATCACCCTGAACACGGAACAGATCTTTGCGATATTGAAAAGGCAGCAGGAGATGTGACTCTTCCCCGGGCAGGCGGCGGACTTCCGCCGCCCGGGCGGCAGGTACTCTTCAGGCAGAGGGCCGCTCTTCAGGTCCTTCCCCTGCTTCGGGACGCCTCCCGCCTCTGCCGGATCTGCCCGCAAAAAGCGCGGAACACGGGCTGGTTCAGCCCCTCGCAGTTTTTCTGCCCTCCGTCCGCCGTACGCCGTTCTGCAACATGCGTCTTCCGCCGGGAGCCATTCTCCGCAGAAGGCGATCCTACAACGTTCCCACGCAAGATCACGCCACGCCCTCTTCCAATCGACGCGCCTTTTCTCCGTCCTCCTCCCTCTGTCATGTGCAGCACGGAGGCGAAAAAGGCCGTCGTTTCTCCGAAATGCGGCGGAAGAGTTTGCCTTTCGCAAAAAAAAAAACGCCTCTGCGCGACCCGTCGGGGCAAAAGCGCGGAGGCGACACCTGCGGCGGGCTGCCCCGCCGCACAAAATGAAAGCCGGATCGTCGGAAGAGTTTCCGAAACGTCCGGCCTCTGAATTTCAGACCTTGACCACCATCATGCGCGGGGCCACGCTGCCCTCGGGCACGGGAATGCGGCCGCCGTGACCGAAAAGCTCCCGGGCAGGGCGGGAAAGCTGTCTTCTCTGCATTTCCAGAAGCACGGCAAACTCGTAGGTGCGGGCGGTTCCGGCACTGCCGCCGTTTCCTTCAATGGCCGCCACGGCAAACTGCGTCTGCTCCCAGAGACTCATCAGCTCCTGATCGGGCAGAAGCTGAAGTTCGGCAAGCGCCGAGGCTTCCCCCAGCTCCGAGGCCGTCGCGGAAAAAATGGGAACCATAGAACCTCCTGATGCATGAAGAAAAGGCTTCGCCCGGATCCGCCTTCTCTCAAAAAAAGAACTCCGGCGTATGATGGCGCTTTTCGGCAGGGCATGCGCTCTTCCGGGCGGAAAAACGCAACGCGTCGGGGGACCGATGCGGCCGCGCCCTGCAGCGTATGCACCTTTCCGAATGCAGCGGCGGGATCGTCTTTTTCCGGACGTGCCCCTGCGGCACGAAAGCGCAGAGTGCGCCGCAAAGATCCGCCGAGACAAACGTCCGCTTCTGCGGAAACCGGCGCATCTTCAAAAAAACGCCTCTCTTCCGCATGATCCGGCAACGCCATGCCCGGCAGCCTTCTTTCCTTATGGAAGAAGCCCGGCGCTAGCTTCCGGGCTTCTTTTAGAAGAGGCAGCTCGACTGCCCTTTATCTAAACTCCCCATAAGGAGAGATTTACACGCCTTTGCGGGATGCTCTCCCGACCGGCAGACAACGGAACCCTTTCCGTGCACGGAGCGCTGTGCCCATGCCGTTCCGGACGGGCTTGATTTGAGGAAGACTTATACGTGAAAATTTCCGACGCCGCAAGCCTTTTCTGTGCCTCTCCGCCTCCCGCTCCCGCCCTTCCGTACCGTGAACTTGCGCCCGGCAGTGATGCGGAAGAGGCAGTCCGGCCTTCCGTACGCCCGTGCCGCGGAACCGTCCATGACCGCGAAGCGTGCCCGCCGGATCGTCTCCCGTCCGTGCCGCGGCTTTTGAGACGGCAGCGCACATCCGGCTACGGCGCACGATTCCGCGTTCCGCGCCGTGATCGTCCGCGCATCGGCCTCCGTTTCCGGAGTTGTCCGAAAACTTCGCCAACCTGCCATGAATACCGAATTTTTCCCTTCTCCTCTTGACAGCGGCCGCAGCGTCATTAAAAAATACTGGAAACTCTCAGGGCGGGGTGCAAGTCCCCACCGGCGGTGAACCCCGGATCGGGGCAGCCCGCGGGCGCGTTTTCAAGGGAAAAGCGCAGATCCGGTGCGATTCCGGGGCCGACGGTAACAGTCCGGAAGAAAGAGAACGGATTTTTCGCCTCAGTCTTCTGAAGCACTCTCCTCTCTCATAGCGCCTCTTGCGGCCCTGATGTGGACATCTCCAGGGAGTTTGTCATGCGTCAGCTATCTTCTCTTTGCTCCATAGAACAGGCCGTCGACGACATCCGCAGCGGCCGCATGGTCGTCGTCGTGGATGACGACGACCGTGAATGCAGCGGCCATCTCGTCATGGCCGCGGAACACGTCGACGCCGACGCCGTCAATTTCATGGCGCGTCATGCCTGCGGTCTCATCTGTCTCGCGCTGTCGCCCGACATGGCCGACCGGCTGCACCTTCCCCTCATGCCGTCCAACGGCAAAGGCCGCGGTCCGGCCTTCACCGTTTCCATAGAAGCCCGCACAGGCGTCACCACCGGCATCTCCGCCGCCGACCGCGCCACGACCATACGCGCCGCCACGGCTGAAAACGCCGGTCCCGACGACATCGTCACGCCCGGACACGTCTTTCCCCTGCGCGCCAGAAAGGGCGGCGTGCTCACCCGTGTGGGCATCGCCGAAGCCGGCACCGATCTCGCCTCCTTCGCCGGTCTGCGTCCCGCAGCGGTCATCTGCGAGATCCTGAAGGAGGACGGCTCCGTCGCCCGCATGGACGATCTTGAAGCCTTCGCGGAACATCACGGTCTGCACATCGCCGCCATCCGGGACATCATCCGCTATCATATCCGCTACGGCAGACTGGCCGTGCGTCGCGTGGCCGAGGCGAAGATGCCCACCAAATACGGCACGTTCCGCATCATCGCCTACGAAAGCGACGCTTCCTCCGACACCCACGTCG
>CALUTB010000120.1 GCA_944323575.1 uncultured Mailhella sp.
CTCCTCGTTGTTCCAGGTCACGGAGATGAGGCGTTCCGACTCCAGACTCTGGACGTGGGGACAGTTGGCCGTATGAATGATGACTCCTCTGCCGCGACTGATGAAGCCCACCACCTGATCTCCGGGAACGGGCTTGCAGCATTTGGCGAAGTGGATGAGCGTATCCTCTATGCCCTTGATGGTGATGCCGTCGGCCGGCTTCTTGACGGTCGAGGGATCCTGTTTCTGTTGTGATCCGGCATCCTGGACAACCTCATGCTTGGGAGCCAGCAGACTCAGCAGTTTCTGCAGGACCTTGCGGGGAGTGAGACGACCCGTACCCACGGCAGCGAAAAGATCGTCCAGCACGTTGAGCGAAAATTCCGGCACCACAAGCTGGAGTCTGCCGTCCTTGGCCGCCTTCGTGACATTGAAGTCCATTCTGCGGCCTTCCTTTTCCAGCAGTTCCTTGCCGAGCGCCACGGCGGCCACCCGCTCCTCGGTGCGCAGATAATGCTGGATGCGGCTTCTGGCCTTGGAGGTCTTCACGATCTTCAGCCAGTCGCGATGCGGATGGCGGTTTTTGTCGGTGATGATCTCCACCATGTCGCCGTTCTTGAGCGGCGTGGCGAAGGGTTCGAGCTTGCCGTTGATCTTGGCACCCACGCAGTGAGCGCCCACATCGGAATGGATGAGAAAGGCGAAGTCGATGGATGTGGCTCCCTTGGGCAGCTGCTTCACGGCGCCCTTGGGCGTGAACACATAGATTTCGTCATTGAAGAGGTCCATGCGCAACGAACTCATGAACTCGCGGGAATCCGTCTCGTCACGCTGGCGTTCCATGAGATCGCGCAGCCACTGGAACTGCGGCATATCCTGCATGGCGATGGCATGATTGCGCTCCTTGTACATCCAGTGCGCAGCCACGCCGTGTTCGGCCATGTTGTTCATCTCTTCGGTTCGAATCTGAATTTCGATGCGTTCGCCTTCCGGTCCGATCACCGTAGTGTGCAGCGACTGGTAGCCGTTGGCCTTGGGCATGGAAATGTAGTCCTTGAAGCGGCCGGGGACCGGCTTCCAGAGCACATGGACAAGACCGAGCATGGCGTAGCAGTCGCGCAGATCGTTGACGATGACGCGGAAGGCAATGATGTCGTGCATTTCGTCCAGAGGCGTTTTCTGCGCCATCATCTTGCGGTAGATGCTGTAGGTCTGCTTGATGCGGCCGAAGACGCGTCCGTTGATGCGGTTCTCGGTCATGATGGCTTCGATCTTGGCGATGACCTTGGAAATGAGCTGTCTTTCCACGATCTGATTGTCGGAAAGCCATTTGGTGATTTCGTTGTAGGCATCGGGCTGGAGATAGCGGAAGCTGAGATCCTCAAGCTTCTGCTTGAAGAGATGCAGACCGAGACGGTTGGCGAGCGGCGCGTAGATGTCCATGGTTTCCTGGGCGATGCGCTGCTGCTTGTAGGGCTTCTGAAAATCCAGAGTGCTCATGTTGTGCAGACGGTCGGCCAGCTTGACCACGGGAACGCGGATGTCGTGCGCCATGGAGAGTATCATCTTGCGGATGTTTTCCGCCTGCGCCTCTTCCTTGGTGTCGAAGGTCATCATGTTGATTTTGGTCACGCCGTCCACGATGTCGGCCACCTGCTCGCCGAACAGTTCGTCCAGCTCGTCGATGGAGGAATCGGTGTCTTCCACGGTATCGTGCAGAAGTCCCGCGGCCACGGCATGCTCGTCAAAGCCCATTTTCGCCAGCGTGAACGCCACGGAGGCGGGATGCAGGATATAGGGATCTCCGGACAGACGAAGCTGTCCGGCATGGGCGGCCGAGGCGTAGTCGTAGGCACGGCGGACCATGTCCACGTCGGCATCGGAGCAATGCTTCAGAAGCTCCTCCACGATGCTGTCGGCCGAGGGAATCTTCGATGCCGGCGAACTTTCTCCGGTGACGGGAGAAATCACCATGGAGACGTTTTCCTGCGGGTGAACATCTTTCTGCTGGGTCGTTTCCGCTGATGTCTGGAGAATGGAAGTCTGACTCATAAGAACCTGCTATTGCTGGAGCGCTCTGGGAACCCACCACCGGTCGAAATTGTAGGTAATGCCCGCAGGAGCTGGTTGAATGCCATGGAATCTCGCCTGGACCATGGGCAGGGAATACGGCACGTAAAGGAAAAGATACGGCTGCTCCTCATGCAGAATTTCCTGGAAACGATCATAGATGGCCTTCCGCTCCGCCCTGTCCGCCGAGGCCCGTCCCTTCTCCAGCAAGCGGTCGACCTCCTCGTTCGCAAAGCTCACGAAGTTGAGACCGTTGCCCGCAATGGCCGAGGAATGCCACACGTCGAAGATGTCCGGATCGTCCAGAATGTTCCATGCCAGAATCAGGGCATCGAACTTTCTCGTATAGACAAACTCCTTCAGGAAGGCGGCCCATTCCACCGTCCGTATGGAGACCTTCACGCCGACGTCTCGGAACATCTGCTGAAGAATGACGGCGACCTTGATGCGTTCGTTGTTGCCCTGATTCACGAGAATGGTGAACTCGAACGGCAGGCCCTCCTTTTCCAGTATTCCGTCTTTTCCCGGCGTCCACCCCGCCTCGGCAAGAAGACGGCGTGCACGCTCAGGGTCGTAATCATACGCCTTGAGCGAAGTATTGTATACCCATGTTCCCGGTTTGTAGGGGCCGAACGCGGGTTCTCCCATGCCGAGCAGCGCGCCCTTGATGATGCCCTCCCTGTCGACGGCGTAGGAAAGCGCCTGCCGAACCCTTTTGTCCTGGAAGAAGGGACTTTTCTGATTCAGACCGAGAAAGGTGTAGCCCGAAGCCAGGTACTTGTACTTGTGCCAGTTTTTGTCCCACCATTCTCCACTGGTCTGACGCAGATACTGCTGAGGGGAAAGTCCCACAAAGTCCAGCTTTCCCGCCCGCGCCTCAAGAAACATGGTAGTGCTGTCGGGAATGATGCGGTAGATGACCTCGTCCAGATAGGGACGGCCCTTGAAATAGAGATCATTGGCCTCAAGCACGATGCGGCTTCCCGGCTCCCAAGACTTGAGCTTGAAAGGTCCCGCTCCTATAGGATTGCGGGCATAGCGCGTGGAAGCGATGTTCTCATGCTCCAGGATGTGCTTGGGCAGGATGGGCTGCATCCAGGTGACGGCCGCGCGGGCATAGGGAGCGTCGTAGCGCACCTCAAAGGACAGGGGGCCTGTCTGACGGTATTCCTTCACGTTGAGGAAGTCCGCGGCATAGGCCGTGGGCGTTTTCGGATCGATCATCAGATTGTAGGTGAAGGTCACATCGTCCGCAGTAAGGGGATGTCCGTCCTGCCAGCGCAGTCCTTCCTTCAGCTTGAAACGCATGAAGAGGCCGCCCTCAAGGACTTCCCATTCTTCGGCGGCGCACTTTACTATGTTGAAATCCTTGTCATATTCCAAGGGCGACGTATAAAGCAGCGCGGAGACCTCGGACGAGGCGGAATCGGAAGCAAGATACGGAATGAGATTGGAAGGCTCGCCGATGCTGCCCATGATGATGTGTCCACCGTAATCGGGTTCGGAAAAATTTTTTTCATCAAACGCCGAAGCCGCGGTCACGGACAGCAGAAAACAGAGGAAAACTGTTGCGGCAAGCCGCAGCACGGAAGGCCGACCACAAGGAAAACGTTCTCCGTTCCGGGGGAAGATCGGAGAAAAACGTTCGCGACGCATGGAAAAACAGAACTTTTTTTTCATGAAAAAAGCCTAGCACAGTTCACTTCTCTTGAAAACTAGGATAATATCGCATAATGCTAGGAAGCAATGGCCGGTACTGCCCTTTACGCTCAGGACTTCTGATTTCATCGGTTTTTTCCCGTCCGGCCGCTGCCCCAGGCCACTGCAATCGTCATCTTCTGTCACTCATCGAGGTCTGTTGCCATGAATCGACGCGAGGAACTCGCCGCCCGTGGGCTTGCCGAAACTTTCATTCAGAACACCATTCCCGAATACATAACGGAATACGGCCGCGCCATTGAAGCCGAAGGCAATCTCAGCAAGTTCACCCTGCGTTTCGAAAACGACGTGTGGACCGTGGAAAGCACCGTGCAGGGAGAAGACTTCGAGGCCTACAGTCCCGTAGTCAACATCAACCTGGCGGAACAGCGCGTGGATTCCATGTGCAACTGCATGGAATCATTCAACGGTCCCTGTCGTCACGTAGCAGCGACGGCCATACACTTCATCAACTCGCTGGACATTTCCGAAGGCAAGGCCGATCCCGCGCCCGCGCCCCGCGAAGACTGGCGTCAGAGCTTCCGTCATTTCTTCGGCGGCACCGTCGAGCCGGAAACCGGACGTCACTATTTTCTGTTCCGCTTCTTTCCCGAACCAGGACGTCTTTCCGTGGAGTTCTTCCGCGCCCGTCAGAACAAGACAGGACTCTCCTCCGTGCGTCAGGAAGTGACCATCGAACAGATTCTCCGCAATCCTGAATGGTGCGAGCATTCGCCGGATCTTCCCGTGGTCTGTCGTCAGATTGCCCAGTATCTGGACTACTACGGCCATCGCGTGGAGATTCCCGACGGACTGCTTTCATGGTTCTTCTGGGCCATACGCAAGGAAGACTATCTGTTCTGGAAGGATACGGAAATCCCCTGCCGCATCGAAAGTTCCACCATGGCGCTCAAGCTGCGTCCCTCGCTCGACGACGACGGACTGCGCTTCGACGTGCTGCTGCAGCGCGAGGGCAAGAAGCCCTTCTCCATCATCGACGAGGAACCGGAGGACAGCGTCGACATTCCCGCTCCGGCGCAGGAAGGAGCCACCTTCCATGGCCAGATGCCGTTGTGGGTGTGCTGGAATCAGGGCTTCTATCCGGTGCAGACCTGCCTGAACCATCACGTCATTCAGGCGCTGGTCCACAAGGGGCCGGTCATTCCGCAGGAAGACATTCCCGAATTTCTCGACAGGGTGTGGACGCGCCTGCCCGCCTCGGAACTCTACGAGCAGGATGAATTCCTCAAGATCATGGAACCCGTGTTCCAGCCTGCCACGTACAATCCCAAGCTCTTCCTCGACGAGGAGGGAAGCCTGCTCACCCTGGAAGTGCAGAACATCTACGAGACGCTGCACGGCGAATTCACCCTGCCCGGCCCGAATCCCGATTTTCAGACCGGCAGCTACGTCTATGAAGGCAAGACCTTTCTCGTCCGCCGCAATCAGGTCGAGGAAAACGCGCTCATCACGCAGCTTTCCGACATGCGTTTCCAGCCCAGAAGCAGTCGGCTGTGGTTCATGGAGCCGGAAGAGGCCATTTCCTTCCTGCTCGACTCCTACCCCACGCTGCTGGAAAACTGGCGCGTGTACGGCGAAGCCACGCTTTCGCGCTACAAGGTGCGCGCCTCCACGCCCGTCATCAACGCGAGCGTGGAAAGCAACGAGAAGGAAAAGTGGTTCTCCCTCGACATCTCCGTGGATTACGACGGTCAGAATCTGCCTCTCGACCGCATCTGGAAGGCCTGGCTCAAGGGCAAGCGCTACGTGCAGCTCAAGGACGGCTCCTATGCGAGCCTGCCCGAATCATGGCTGGAAAAGCTCGCCCACAAGCTCAAGGTGCTCGGTCTCGATCCGGCCAAGCCGCCCAAGCAGAAGTTCAAGCAGTATGAGGCTCCCGTGCTCGACAACCTGCTCGAAGATCTTCCCGGTGCGGTGGAAGACTCCTTCTGGAGCAAGCTGCGCGACAATATCCGCAACTTCCACGAGGTCAAACAGATCGAGACGCCCAGGGGACTGCAGGCATCGCTGCGTCCGTACCAGCTTCAGGGCATCTCCTATCTGAACTTCCTCAACGAATACGGCTTCGGCGGCATCCTTGCCGACGAAATGGGCCTCGGAAAAACCATTCAGACGCTGGCCTTCGTGCAGCACATGGTCAATCACGGTTCGCATGGCCCCAACCTCATCGTGGTGCCCACCTCCGTGCTGCCCAACTGGGATCGTGAAGCTGCCAAGTTCGTTCCCGGACTCTCACGCGTCATCGTCTACGGCACGCGGCGCGAAGGGCTGTTCCGCAAGATCGCCTCGTCCGATCTCGTCATCACGACCTATGCCCTGCTGCGTCGCGACATGGAGGAACTTGAACAGCACGAGTTCAATTCCATCATCCTTGACGAAGCCCAGAACATCAAGAATCCCAACACCATAACTGCGCGTTCCGTCAGACAGATCAATGCCAGAATGCGTCTGTGCCTTTCGGGCACTCCCATTGAGAACAATCTGTTCGAGCTGTGGAGTCTGTTCGAGTTCCTCATGCCGGGCTTTCTCGGCAGTCAGCACGCCTTCCAGCGCGGCGTCATCAAGCCCATCAAGGAAGGCGACGCCGAAACGCTCGAATATCTGCGTTCGCGCGTCAAGCCGTTCATCCTGCGCCGTACCAAGGCCGAGGTGGTCAAGGATCTGCCGCCCAAGGTGGAAAACGTCATGTACTGCGCGCTCGAAGAGGAACAGGCGGAACTCTATGCCTCCCTCGCCCGCAAGCTGCGTGAACAGGTGCTGGCCGACGTGGACAAGAAGGGCATGGCCAAAAGCCAGATGTCCATCCTCGATGCCCTGCTCAAGCTGCGTCAGATCTGCTGCCATCCCAAGCTGCTCAAGCTGGATATGCCCGGCTTCAACGCCAACATGCCTTCAGGCAAGTTCGAGGCCTTCAAGGACATGATCCTCGACATCGTGGAAGAAGGACACAAGGTGCTGGTCTTCTCGCAGTTCGTGCAGATGCTCCAGCAGATCCGCGCCTGGCTCCAGATGACGGACATCCCCTTCTGCTACCTCGACGGCTCCAGCAAGGACCGTCTCGAACAGGTGGACCGCTTCAACAACACGCCCTCCATCAGGATATTCCTCATCTCCCTGAAGGCCGGCGGCACGGGTCTCAACCTGACGAGCGCAGACTACGTCATTCACTACGATCCGTGGTGGAACCCGGCCGTGGAAAGTCAGGCCACCGACCGCGCCCACAGAATCGGTCAGTCCCGTCAGGTGTTCTCCTACAAGCTCATCTGCCAGAACACCGTGGAGGAAAAGATTCTGAAACTCCAGGAGATGAAGCGCGGCGTGGCCGAAGCGGTCATTCCCGGACAGGAATCCTGGAAGTCGCTCACACGAGAAGACCTCGAAATGCTCTTCGAAGTCTGATGCCTCTCCCCTTCCGTCTCAGGGCGGCCCCGCGGATCTCTTCCGTGCGGGTCGCCTTTTTCGTCTTTCCCGCCCCTTGAAATTTCCCGGCGTCGACGTATCGTTCGGCAGAGGCCGGGGAAAAGCGGCGTCCGACTCCAAAGGACGCCGCAGGCGCGTGTTTTTCCGCCGCCGTTACCGGTTCCGGCCTTGCGAAACGGATGCGCAGGGAATCTCTTCCGCGCTCCATGCCTTCTTCATCCGCGATTCACGGGAGTCCATCCATGACGCTTACCGCACTTCTCTCTCAGGCAAAACACGCCG
>CALUTB010000121.1 GCA_944323575.1 uncultured Mailhella sp.
GCCGCCCGCGATGCAGCCGCCGGGGCAGGCCATGACTTCGATGAAGGTATAGGGCGACTCTCCGGCAAGGGCCTGTTCGGCCAGCTTGCGCGCGTTGCCCAGGCCGTGGGCCACGGCCACCTTGATGACGCCGTTGCCTTCGCCGAGATCGACGTCGGCCTCGCGCAGCCCTTCGGTGCCGCGCACGGGCATCACGTCCACGCCGGGAAGTTCCCTGTTGTTGAGCACGGCGTACACGGTACGCACGGCGGCTTCCATCACGCCGCCGGTGGCGCCGAAGATCACGGCCGCGCCGGTGGAGTCGCTCATGTAGGGATTGTCGAACGGCTCCGGCTCCACCGAGGCGAGGTCGATGCCGCAGCGGCGGAAGAGGCGGGACAGTTCGCGCACGGTGAGCACCACGTCGGTGTCCGGGGTGCCGTGCGCGTGCAGCTGGGGCCTTGCTGCCTCATCCTTCTTGGCCGTGCAGGGCATGATGGAGATGGTGCGGATCCTCTTGGGCGCGATGCCCGAATTTTCCGCCAGATAGGTTTTGACCAGCGAGCCGGAAACGGCCTGCGGCGAACGGGTGGTGGACAGATAGGGCAGAATGTCCGGGCAGTGCTTTTCGGCGTAGTTGATCCAGCCGGGGCAGCAGGAGGTGAACATGGGGAGCTTGCCGCCGTTTCTGATGCGGCCGAGCAGTTCCGTGCCTTCCTCCATGATGACCACGTCGGCGGCGAAGTCGGTGTCGATGACGATGTCGGCGCCGAGCCTGCGCAGGGCGGCCACGATGCGGCCTTCCACGTTTTCACCGGGAGCCATGCCGAATTCCTCGCCGATCACCACGCGCACCGAGGGGGCGAAGGCGAACACCGTGGTCAGTTCGGGATTGGCCAGGTAATCGAGCACGTCGTCGTTGTCGTCGCGCTCGGCCAGCGCGCCCGTGGGGCAGACCAGCGTGCACTGTCCGCACTGGATGCAGGCCGAAGTGTTCTGGCTGGGGGCCATGCCCACGCCGATGTGGGTGCCCGTGCCGGTGCCGTCCACGGTGAGGGCGGCCACGCCCTGCACCTTGCGGCAGACCTCGACGCAGCGCAGGCAGCGGATGCACTTCGTCATGTCGCGGACCATGCCGTGCATGGTGTCGTCGAAGGGGCGGTCATGGCTGATGCGCGGGGCGAAACGGTTGGTGGCAAGACCGACGTATTCGGCGAGGTCCTGCAGTTCGCAGTCGCCGTGCCGGGCGCAGGCGGCGCAGTCCTGATCATGGTCGGCGAAGATGAGTTCGACCTGCAGACGCTGCATGTTGCGCACGCGGGAGGAGCGGGTATTGATCCGCATGCCTTCTTCCATGGGCGTGTTGCAGGTGGTGAGCATTTCGGTGTGTCCGTGTCTGTCGGTGACTTCGGCAAGGCAGACGCGGCAGGTGCCGGGTTTATGGTTGAGGGGCTGGAAGTGGCAGAGGGTGGGAATGAAGATGCCGTTGCGCCGGGCCACCTGAAGGATGGTTTCTCCCGGCTCGAAAGTATAGTCACGTCCGTTGATGGATGCGTTCATGGCGAATCCTCTCGGAAAGAGTTGGAACAATTTCACGTTGAAATTGCGTCGACGGCATGGGCCGCCGGGCGGATGCCGCGGACAGACGTTCCGCAGTATGGGCCGCGCGGACGCGTGTCCGGCGCAAGGCGCGCTGCGGATGCCGGTCTAGGCCTTGAAGCCGGGAATGGGGCCGCGGGTGACCACGGACATGATGCGGTAGCAGCGCATGCAGCGTTTTGCTTCCTGCCAGGCTTCCTCCTGACTCATGCCGAGTTCCACTTCCCTGAAGTTGTGGGCGCGTTCGGCGGGGGGAAGTTCGTTCAGCTTCACGCGGGGCTTCTTTTCCTCTCCGCAGACGGGATCGTCGCCGAGCAGTCCGGCCTTGCGGATGAGCTGACTCATGCGTTCGCGGGCGAGGAAGGGCGGCCTGCCGTATTCGAGATAGCTGACGATGGCCTGCGCACCGATGGATCCCTGGGCCATGCCGTGGATGAGCACGCTGGGGCCCTTGGTCCGGGGACCGGTGGTGCCGTCGCCGCCCGCGAATACGCCGGGGCGCGAGGTGGCCTGATATTCGTCCACGATGATGCAGTTCTTGCGGTCGAGGGCGATGCCGTCGGCTTCGGTGAGCATGGCGGGATCGCTTTTCTGTCCGATGGCGGCGATGACGTAGTCGCAGGGAATGACGAATTCCGAACCGGGAACGGGCTTCACGCCGCGCCGTCCGCTTTCATCGGGTTCGGTCTGCTGCATCTTCACGCAGCGGAGGCCCGTGATTTTGCCGTTTTCCACCACCAGACGGTCCTGACCGGTGAGGAAGTGGAATTCCACGCCTTCGCGACCGGCTTCCACGATTTCCTCACGGTCGGCGGGCGCGTCGGATTCGGTACGGCGGTAGACCAGGTGTACCTTGCCCTTCGTCATGCGCACGGCGGAGCGGCAGCAGTCCATGGCCACGTTGCCGCCGCCGACCACCACGACGTCGCCTTCAAGGGAAGGCGTCTCTCCGGCTTCGAGGACGTCGTGCACCTTTTCCAGAAATTCTATGCCGTTCTCGTAGGCGGGAAGCGAGGTGTCCTCGCCTTCCATGCCGAGATATCCGCCCAGCGGGCAGCCGGTGGCGATGAACACGGCTCTGTAGCCGCGCCGGAAAAGATCGTCGATGTGGAAGTCGCGGCCGAGCTTCTGATTGAAGAAGAACATGCCGCCCATGTCCTTGACGAGTTCGTTCTCCTGCATGAGCACGTTCTTGGGCAGGCGGTAGAAGGGAATGCCGTAGCGCACCATGCCGCCGGCCTTGTCGTGGGCCTCGTAGATGTCCACGGGATAGCCGGTTTCAAGCAGCTGATAGGCGCACGTTACGCCCACGGGTCCCGCGCCGATGACGGCCACGCGCTTGTTTTTCGTGGTGGGGCAGGGTTCGGGCTTGAGTATGCCGGGAACGATGGTTTCATCGGCGGCGAATCGTTTGAGATTCTTGATGTCCACGGCTTCGTCGACCTGCGCGCGGCGGCAGGCCTTCTCGCAGTAGCGCACGCAGACGCGGCCGCAGCTTCCGGCGAGCGGGTAGTGATTGAGCACCACGCCGGCGGCGAGATCGTTGTGACCGTCCTGAAGGTAGTCGATGTAGCGGGGCACGTTCACGTGACTCGGACATGCCTCGATGCAGGGGCTCGTGGTCACGGAATAGAAGCCCTCGTCGCCGTGGAACGGGAAGGGACGCAGTTCGTCGGGAAAATGGAAGAGCGCGTCAAGCAGAGGCGTGGTGCCCGTACGGCCGACGCCGCACAGGGAGGTCTCATGCATCTGAAGGGTGATGTCGCGGACCTGTTCCCATTTCACGAGTTCGCCGCGGCAGGCCTTTTCCAGTTCTTGGGCGAGAATGGGGGAACCTGCGCGGCAGGGCGAGCATTTGCCGCAGGATTCGGCGGCAAGGCGCTGATGGTGCTTCCACAGCGCCCAGACAAGGCTTGCCGTGCGGGAGAATACCAGAAAACCCCGGTTGCTGAGGAAAATTTCCGTGGGATTTCCCTCATTGAACTGATCGAAAAGTTCCAGCGGCAGGTTCTCTGGAGCGGTGGGAGCCGCGGAGCCGCGGTTGTCGTACACGACATTGTCCCAGACCCCGTAAATCAGCTGCGGCATAGGGCATAGCCTCCTTGGAGTGGTGCGGTATGGCATGTGGACGCCGGAACGGATGTCCGTTCAGGCTCCATGTATGTTCTTTTTCAGACTACCGGTTATATGTAGGGAAAAAAAGGAGCTTCGTAAAGGGAGGAAAGAAGGAAAGAGAGAGGGTGGCCGCGACGGACGCATCTTTTACGGCGGCATTCCGGCCGCGAAACGACGGTGCCGGATCCCGGACGACCGCCGGAGACGGTACTGCGTCCGCGTTCGGCTGCCGGTCACGGAAAGGATCATGTTCTTCCGCGGAACAGGCAGAAAAACATGGCATGCTGCTTCATGCTGCCGATCCGGAGCATCGTTGACTTGTGAAAAAAATGAAAACGGAGAGAAGGCACGGCATGGATGCCGAAGACGAGGTCCTCTCTGGACAGGGAGATCTCCGAAGCCTTCCCGTGCGGGAAGCTGTGAAGAAAACGGAACGTCATGTGCGGCGTCATGCATAATGAGATGTTTCACAAAACTATGATTGCAGCAGCGAAACACGGCAGAAGAGCCGACTGTTCGGACACATAAACCGTTCCGTGCTCCTATGCGCGGACATAAGACAGTCCCGACGCGCTTCTCGCAGGGAAAACGTCGTTTACAAGTCTCGCCCGATCACGCTATACCGGAGGCATAAAAAGGTAGGAAGGCCATGAATCATCAGATCGTTATGCTCATCGTCTGCGGATCGGTGTCGGGTTGTCTCTTCAAGTACTTCAACATTCCCGGAGGCTGCATGCTCGGCGCCGTGGTGGGAAGCATGGCCGTGAAGCTGCTCGGACTTGCCGACATGCAGATGCCTTCGCTTTTCTACAATGCAGCTCAGCTCGGCATAGGCATATGCGTAGGGTCCATGCTGTCGCTGGACATGCTCTCGCTCATGAAGGATCAGATTCCGGTGATGATACTGAGCACCTTCATTCTCCTCGCCGCGGGACTCGGCGCGGCCTTCGTGGTGCGGCACATGACCGACATCGACGTGATAGGTTCCATCCTTGCGACGTCGCCGGGGGGACTCAACGCCGTGATCGGCCTTGCCGACGCCGATGAGAGTCTGCCGAAGATCATGGCCTTTCAGATGACGCGTCTTTACATCGTCATTCTCATGGTGCCGGTGTTCTGCTGGTGCATGAGGTTCTTTTTCCATAAATAGAAAACAGGCCGGATGCGTGGCGGTCGTCGCCCGACTTGGGAAAAAGCCTGTGTTCCGCATCAGTTGAGGTGGAACACAGGCTTTTTTCACAGCTTTGAATTCGCTGCATCGGGTCAGCGTCGGGGTGCGGCTGGACGCGGGGGACGCATGGCGGGCGGACGGGAACTTCCTCCCGCGGGACGCAGCATGGGCGGACGGGGCGTGCCGGACGGGGGTCTCATGACGGGAGGTCGCGGCGCATGGTGCCCGACGCCCGGCCTTGCGATCGGAGGACGTGGGGATGGGCCCGGGGGCCTCAGCGACGGCGGTTTTGTGCCGGGGGGGGCCGGGACGCAGCATGGGCGGCTTTGCAGTGCCGGGACCGGAAGGCGGTCTCAGACCGGGACCGCCCGGAGGCCGCGTTCCCGGAGGCGTGACGCCGGAAGGCTGCGGGGGCCGGGGACGGGGGGGACGATGCCGGGTTTCGGCGGCGGAGGCGGCGTCAGCCCGTGATGAGGCATGGAGGGGACGCGCGGCGGCGGAGGCGTGACGATCGGCGGTCTGTGCGGCGGAGGGGGAACCGCCACGGGTGGCGGAAGCACGGGAAACAGGAGCGAGGTGCCGTAATAGGTGTGGACGCCCGTACCCACGCTGACGCCTCCCCCATAGATGCCGCCCGTGCCGACGGTCACGCTGCCGGACACGTCCGGAGCATAGGGATCGTAGGGATCATAGGCACATCCGGAAAGGACGAGAACGGAAAGAAGGGCAAGAAGCCTGAGCTTCATGACAGCCTCCCTGTGGAGTGCTCCGGCCGGGAAGCCTGCGTCGGAAAAGCGTGCCGTTGAGGCGTCGGGGTGTCGGAAACGGCAGGATCATGCCGGAGCGGACTCGGAATGCGAAGGGCGGGGACATCCTGCCCTTACCTGTAAAATATAGACGCTTTACGGAAAAAGACAAGACTCATTTTGCAGAGACAAGCGCCTCGCGGATGCGGCAGACGCCGCATATGTCCGTGGACGTGGGATAGCCGCAGCGGCGGCAGGGGGAGAGTGCTTCACCACGGTGCTCCTCTTCCCTGCGGAAGGCGGGTCTGCCGCGTTCGAGAAAGCCGTGGTAGAAGTCCATCTTTCGTCCGGGCATTTTTTCCTCAAGATCGATCCACAGTCTTTTCAGGGTGGAGAAGCTCGCGCCTTCGCTGTACGGACATGGGGCGTAGTGATTTTCGATGCCCATGAGAAAGGCGTAGTTGGCGGTTTCGAATTCGGTGAGACGCCAGAAGGGCTTGACCTTCCGGGTGAAGCCGTCGGCATCCTCCAGAAGCGGACCCTGATCGCTGAGATAAGCTCTGTCCCAGCGCAGGGTGTTGCTCGTGAGGCGGGCGACCTCGTCATCGAGATTGTGTCCCGTGGCCAGCACGTTGAAACCGCCTTCGCGGGCCGTCTGATTGAAGAAGTAGCGCTTGATCTTGCCGCAGGCGGAACAGACGGGTCTGCGCAGGGCGGCCTTCACGTCCGGAATGGCGAGTCCCTCGGCGGCCATGTCGCGTATGATGAGGGGAAAGTCGTACTTTCGGCAGAAGCGTTCCACCACGCCGCGCGCGGCATGCGAGGATTCCGGTATGCCGAGGTCGATGTGCAGCGCCGTGACGTCGTAGCCCTGACGGCCGAGTTCCAGCATGAGTGCCAGCGAGTCCTTGCCGCCGGAAAGAGCGACGAGAACGCGGTCCTTTTTCGTCATGAGGCCGTGCTCGCGGATGCCCCGGTCCACCTGCCGGGAGAAGAAGTCCAGAAAGCAGTCCGGGCAGAAGGCGGTGTTGTGACTGGGCAGGGCGACGACGGCGGGGGCATGGCAGCGGCGGCACTTCATGGGAAACCTCGTGAAAAACTGGCGATTCGTGGCTGCGGAGGCGGAAACGGAGCCGTTTGCGCACTTCACAGATGCTGAGGAATACGCTAAAATGACCAAAGTGTAAATTTACCGTATGTTCAGCTTCCGGGCCATGCCCGGACAAGAGGGAGTATCCCGCCCATGGCCCAGTCGTCCCGTTCCTTCCGTCGTCTTGCCGCATGTATTTTGGTTCTGAGCTGCTTCGGCGGCGTCTGGTGGCTTCTTCTGCCCGAGGGAACGGAGGATCCTGTGGAGGCCGTCGTGCGGATGGTCGGAAATCCGACGGAAGGCAACGACAAGGCTTCGGTCGACGCTTCTCCGGAGGCTTCGTCGACAGGCGTTTCCGCTTCGTCGACCGATGGTCCCGCGGCTCCGTCGAGAGTCGCTTCGGAAGCGTCGGACGCTTCCGCATCATCCGGCGCGCCGGTTCTGCCGGAAGGGGCGTCGCAGGACGCCGTCTCGGCCGGGGAGAACGGGGAGCCGCAGGCTTCGGCGCAGCGCCGCACTTTCGATCGGGAAAACGGCGTCGGATCCGACGCGGAGAACGGTGGGCGTGTTTCTGGCCGGATCGTGCATTCGCAGGGATCGCATGAGGTCTCGGCCGCGCTTGGTTCCGGTCCCGCGCAGGCAGGCGCGGATCCGCAGGAGGAGCTGCTGGCGCGCGTGGAAAAGGCCATGCGGCAGCCCGGCACGACCA
>CALUTB010000122.1 GCA_944323575.1 uncultured Mailhella sp.
CTGAGCAGAAATCCTTCGCATCGCAAGGCTCTGCTTCGCAATATGTCCAAGGCCCTGCTTACGCACGGCCGGATTCGCACCACCGAGGTCAAGGCCAAGGAGCTGCGCGGTGTGGTCGAATCTCTCATTACTCTGGCTCGTCGTAATGACGTGGCCGCCCGTCGCCAGGCTTACCGCGAACTGGGTAGCCATCAGCTTGTGCAGAAGCTGTTCGACGAAATCGCTCCTCGCTTTGCCGGCGTGCCCGGCGGCTTCACCCGTGTGGTGAAGCTGGCGATGCCCCGTCGCGGCGATTGCGCTCCGATGGCCATCATTGAACTGACCAAGCAGGCTGCTGAAGCTTCTGCCGAAGCTCAGGCGTAAGCTTTTTTCCATAGCGAGTACGGGAGAACCACGATTGTGGTTCTCCTTTTTTTTGGTTAAAGCCCTGCCAAGCTGAGGGACGAAAACTTATAGTGATGGTTATCACTACTTCTTTTGATTTGCTGAGAAAGGAGCGCAGTCTGGCAATTGCGCCCATAGGCAAGTCAAAAGGAGGTCACGGCAGGTGACACAAAGAAGTGGGCGCACACGAAATGGAGCTGTAAATACCACATAGCTTTTGCTCCGAAAGATCGCCGACAGGTTTTCTATGGAGAGAAGAAAAGGGCCATAGGAGAAATATTGCGAAAATTATGTGAGTGGAAGGGAGTGAGCATGGTAGAAGCGGAATGTTGTCCCGACCGTATTTATATGTTGCTTGAAATGCCGCCCAAGATGAGTGCATCGGCGTTCGTTGGATATTTAAAAGGAAAAAGCAGCCTGATGTTAAGTTCGGCGAGATGAAGTTCAAACATCATGAAAGGGGAGTTCTGGTGCCGTGTCATGTCGTCACGGGGGGAAGAATAAGGCAGAGACAACGAAGTACATCGGTATCAACTGGCTGAGGATGAACTCGGAGAACTGCTGAGCATCCCGCACGCCGGAAGTCCGCTTACTGGCCGCCGGCAATAGAAATGCAGATGTCAGATCGTCCATGTGCCATGCCAGGATGCGGCTGGTCGGAGAGCCTTACAGGCGCATAAGAGGAAATACCGGCTATGCCGGTGGGGATCCGCTTTGTGTCCTGATTCTTGGAATATGTGTTTCGATGACACAGAAAGGGAGAAGCGCGGTTCAATGTTTTATCATGCTTTCAGGGTATTCGGAGTGTGATGATGTGTCCGTAGCGTCTGATGGAAGAAAACTGTGTGCGGCTGCTTGCACAGCGAAGAAATTACGGCTACTTATATTCGGCAGGGAAGTGGATTTCCTGCATATTTTTTCTTGAAGAATTTCAGAATACAGTGCCTTCAACCTCGGTGGATGGTTATGAATCTGAGAAAACGAGTTTTTCTGGCTGTGGCTTCCGTTGTGCTTTTGTTTCCCTGTTCGATTTTTGCTTCTCAGGAACAGGAGACACCTGTCGTACCGAACTCCGAAGTCGTGCAGCCAGCTCCGGCGACATTAAGTGATTTCAAGCCCGATGATGCCTACGTTAGAGACAGACTGCTGCTTGACAAGTTGCAGTATGATGCTTTCCGGTATATGTGGGAGCATACTTTTCCCGAATCCGGTCTGGCCTATGAGGACAGCCGGAACAAAGAAAGCGGTCAGGCAACCATAGGCGGGTCAGGTTTCGGCGTTGCGGCCATTGTTGTAGCTGCGGAAAGAGGCTGGGTAGCTAGGCAGGATGCTGCAGAGCGCATTCTTAAAATAGCCACGTTTCTGCGTGACAGGACGGACCGCAGGAACCTGCACGGAGCCTTTCCTCACTGGCTTGACGGACACACGGGTAAGACGATTTCCTTCGGCGAGCAGGACAACGGAGCCGATCTTGTGGAAACGGCCTTCATGATTCAGGGGCTGCTTATTGCCCGCTCCTATTTTTCTGCAGACACGCAGCTGGAGAACGAACTACGGGCCTGCATTACCGAGTTGTGGCAGGATGTGGACTGGCACTGGTTTACGCGTTCGGAAAACAACGGTCTGTTCTGGCACTGGAGCCCTACCAATGACTTCGGTATGGGCATGAAGATTTCCGGCTTCAATGAAGCCATGGTAGCGTATGTCCTGGCGCTGGGTTCTCCTACACATCCCATTTCCAGGGAAGCCGCGCAGTTCTGGTACTCTACGGAGGAATACCAGCCCAAGACCGGCAACGGCTACACCATTGAAGCGGCCAATGCCTATGGCGGCTGTATGTTTCTTTCACACTATTCCTTCATAGGGCTGGATCCTCGCCGCATGGCTGATGATCATGTGCGTCGCGGCTACATGGTGCGGAACATCACTCACACTCTTATGAATCGGGCATATGCCCTGGAGTCTGCGCCTGCCGAACATCAGTTCAGCGAAGGGTTCTGGGGGCTGACGGCCTGTGATGTGAAGGACGGCTATCGCTATCAGTCCGCCTACAACGAAATCGGGACGGTGGCGCCCACAGCGGCGCTTTCCTCCATGCCGTATACGCCGGAGTATTCCATGCGTGTGCTCTGGAACATTTATGATAATTACAAGGACAGAATGTGGGGACCGTTCGGACCTTATGATGCCTTCAGTCTGAAGGATGACTGGTTCGACAACAGCTATCTGGCCATAGACCAGCTGCCCATTGTGTGCATGGTGGAGAATTACCGCAGCGGACTTCTCTGGTCTTTGTTCATGAATATTCCCGAAGTGCAGGAAGGGCTGGCCCGAATGGGCGTGCAGCCTCTGCCGGCGGCCAACGGATTTCCGTATGTGGTTGTCCCTCTGAAGAAGGGCGAGTCGGGATACGAACCGGACGCCCTGGACCTGCGCCGTCATCCTGATACGGGGCTTTATACGATCCCTTACAGCTGCGAAAAGGATGGACTGGTGTTCTTCACTCTTGAGGATGAATCGGGGAAGGTGGTTAGACAATTCACCCGTGAGGGACGAAAAGGGGACAATCTGCTCGAATTTGCTCAGTTCATGCCGGCGTCTCCGGAACGATTTCAGCTTGTCATGCACATAGGCGAACTGGCGATCGGGATTCCTGTCCGCCTGAACTGAGAACTGGTTGCTGTTCCGCCTTAAAATGAATTGAGAGGCTGTGAGTTTCCGCCTCCGTGCCGTGTCTTCGGTACGGAGGCGTCTTTATAATGATATCTTGAGGCCGTATCGCAAGGTGTGAGAGTTTAAACAAAGAAAAAGGCTTGCGATGATTCGCAAGCCTTTACTCTCATATGGTGCGCCCGGAGGGATTCGAACTCCCGACCTACAGGTTCGTAGCCTGTTGCTCTATCCAGCTGAGCTACGAGCGCTTGGTGAAGAAGAACGTTAGTCGTTCTTGTTGAAAAGGTCAAGCATTTTTTTGTCATTTCGGAATAAAAAAAGACCTGCCCTTCAGACAGGTCTTTCTGTAGTCAGAGTGGTGCGCCCGGAGAGATTCGAACTCCCGACCTACAGGTTCGTAGCCTGTTGCTCTATCCAGCTGAGCCACGAGCGCCCGACAACGGCAAACATAGGCAAAACAGGGCGGGGCGTCAAGCTTTTTTGCTCGATTTTTGTTGAGCGTTGAAATGTTTTCCTGGACATGCGCATGGTACGTTTTTTCGGAAAACTCTGTATCGAGGCGCAAATCCGCAGTTCCGTCTTGACCACATAAGGAACGTGTCCTACTGTACTCTTACTATGAACTGGGACTGGGATAAATTACAGGAAAAGCGGCAACAGCAGCAGAAACAGGGCTGGGGTTCCGCGGGCAAGGGCAACTGGGGAAGACGTGATGACGGTCACGACGACGCTCAGGATGATAACAAACAGAACGGACGCAGTGGCGGACCTTCCCGGGGCGGACGTCCGTCCTTTTCATGGCCGAAGCTTCCTCAGATGGACGGTATGCCGAAGTTGCGCTGGCTGGTTCTCGCTGCGCTGGTGGTATGGATTCTTTCCGGTATCTATATCGTGCAGCCGGATGAGTCCGGCGTCGTGCTCCGCTTCGGGCGATATGTGCGGACGGAGAATCCCGGACCACATATTCATCTTCCCTATCCGATTGAAACCGTTTACAAACCCAAGGTTACTCAGGTTCGTCAGACGGCTGTGGGATATCGGGCGCAGTCGGTCGGCGGCGTCTTCCAGCAGGGGCGGGTACAGGCGGTCAATGAGGAGTCGGCCATGCTCACGGGTGATGAGAACATCATCAACGTGCAGTTCAACATTCAGTATCAGATCAAGCCGGATGGAGCCGTGGACTATCTGTTCAACGTTATCCAGCCGGATCAGGTCGTGAAACGCGCGGCGGAAGCTTCCATGCGCGAAGTCATCGGCAAGACGACACTCGATTCTGCCCTTACCGATGGACGCGTTCAGATTCAGAACGACGTTGCCGATCTGCTGCAGCGCATTCTTGACCGCTATCAGGTCGGAGTTCAGGTGGTTGCCGTTCAGATGCAGGATGTGCAGCCTCCGAAGGAAGTGAGCGACTCCTTTAAGGACGTGGCCAGCGCAAGAGAAGACAAGCAGCGCAGCATCAATGAGGCTGAAGCCTATCGTCGGGACATTCTCCCCAAGGCTCAGGGACAGGCTCAGGAAATGATCAATAAGGCCGAGGCCTATCGTGAAACACGCATCCGTGAAGCTGAAGGTGAAGCGCAGCGTTTCCTGTCCGTACTTGCCGAATATGAAAAGGCTGAGGATGTCACGAGAAAACGTATGCTCTACGAGACCTTTGAAGATATTTTGAGCAAGCCGGGCATGGAAAAGCTGGTGCTTCCGTCCGATACGGGCAGTCAGGTTCTTCCTCTGCTTCCTCTTGACGGCTGGAAGGGGACTGTTGCGGCGAAAGGGGGAGAACAGAAATGAAAGGTGTGAAACCCGTTATCTTTCTTGTTCTTTTCCTGGCTGTTGTGCTTGGACTACAGCAGAGCCTTTTCATTGTTGATCAGACGCAGCAGGCCCTGGTCATTCAACTTGGCCATCCGCTGGATAAGGTGTATCGTCCCGGCCTGCATTTCAAGCTGCCTTTCATTCAGAACGTGGTGTATTTCGATGCCCGTATTCTGGATTATGATGCCCGCCCTGCAGAAGCTCTGACCAGTGATCTAAAATCCATCGTACTCGATAATTATGCGCGCTGGAAGATTGTCGACCCGCTGCGCTTCTACCGTACGATGCGTACGGAACATAATGCCCAGGCCAGACTTGACGCCGTTATCTACTCTCAGATCCGCGCACATATCGGTCGTCATACGCTGACACAGGTTGTTGCCGACGAAAGAACCTCGATCATGGATTCCGTGACGGAAAAGGCGTCACAGCAGATGAAGGAATTCGGCATCGAGATCATCGATGTACGCATCAAGCGTACGGATCTTCCTGCAGAAAACCAACGGGCCATCTTTGACCGTATGCGTGCCGAGCGGGAACGTCAGGCCACTCAGTATCGTTCGGAAGGTTCCGAAGAGTCTACGAAGATTCGTTCAGAGGCTGAAAAGGAACGTGCAGTCATTCTGGCTGAGGCCGGGAAAAAGGCCCAGATCCTCAGAGGTGAGGGTGATGCCGAAGCTGCCCGCATTTATGCTGAAGCGTTTTCCCGGTCTCCGGAATTCTTCTCATTCCAGCGGGGGCTGGAAGCGCTCCGGAAGTCTCTCGGAGAAAATACCCGTATGGTACTCACCCCGGACAGTCCGCTGCTTCAGCCCATCAAGTAGGATGACGCATGGAACGTCTGGATATGGACCCGTTCGACACGGTCTATGCCAGGATACTTTTTGTCTCCCGGCGCAGAACGCAGGCGGAGCTGGCAGAGCTTCTTGGTTTGCAGCAGGGAACCATTTCGGAGGCCAAGAAGAGAGGCTGGATTCCACTGGCATGGTGTGTGCGGATCTCGGATCTTTTTCATGTGCGCATGGAATGGCTGCGTTTTGGAGATCCTCCTGTGTTCGTACCGGAATCCCCCCGCATGGAGGAAGACGTTCCTTTTCGAGCAGTATCAGACTTTTGGCAGCCGTCTCAGCTTCCTTTGGAAGAACGTCGTCCCGGAGAACTGCCCGTTCACAGCACGGTAAGGGCTCGGGACGGCAGTTTTCCCGTCATCGGCGTACAGGTATTTCCACTTGAGTTTCTTCGGAATGGCGTGGAGATTTTCCGTGTGCTTGAGCATGGCATGGCGCCGGTCCTGAATGTGGGGGCGCTTGTGGCGGTTGACGTGAACTGCGAGATCGAAAACGGTGATGTCGTCGCAGTGTTGTCCGAGAACGGACTCCGGTTTCGTCGGATGTTTAAAGGGGACAACGGACGTGAACTGCGATTGGAACGGGATACCGGGCCGGTGATGTTCATAAGGGAAGAGGACTGGTCGGACATCTGCTACGGTAAGGCGATCTGGGCTTTTCAGCCTTTGTAGCATACAGTATTCCATGTGTGCGGGATCAACCATCATGCAGCCCGGAGGTGTTTTCCGGGCTGCTGTTTCGGGCGAAGGGGCCTTTTGATCAGGCAATAAGCGTTCATGTCTGATGGTTGACGTCAGGTCTCTTCGTGACATTGATACAGATTGAGGCGAGCATGTTGATTTCTCTTGGGCCACAGGCTTTCATTGCTCCGGCGCCTGTACTGCTTGTCGGTACCTATGATGCCGAAGGGCGTCCGAATGTCATGACGGCGGCGTGGGGCGGATTGTGTTGTTCTCAACCTCCCTGTCTGTCGGTCGCATTGCGGCGGTCCACATGGACCTGCCGTGCGCTTCAGCAACGGGAGGCCTTTACGGTAAGCCTCCCCGATCGGCAGATGGTAGGGCATGCGGACTTCGCCGGACTGGTTTCCGGTCGACATGAGGATAAGTTTTGGACGCTCGGTCTGACTCCCCGGACGGGAGAACATGTGGATGCGCCGTATATCGAAGAGTGTCCGGTCGTACTGGAGCTTTTGCTCCGGCATACGCTGGAGCTTGGTTCTCATATTTTGTTTGTCGGAGAGATTATGGATCTCAAGGTTCGTAAGGATTGCTTTACCCCTGAGGGACTTCCCGACCCTGTTCGAATAGATGCGCTGGCATTTGTACCTATGGTCAAGGAATATTACGGTATGGGCGAGTTCCTTGCCAGGGCAAGTGCCGTGGGAAAGACCATGAAACACGAAGGCAGATACTCACAGAAAGTGCAGAAGGAAGACTGAGGCGCTTTTTCTCGATGAGCACTGGACTGCTTTTTGAAGGGACGATGACGGAAGGGTAATCATATTTTTAACATTATTTTATTCAGTTTTCTTAAATAGTTATAAATAAAAACATAAAAAAGAACGAAAGGAATGGAAAAAAGTGTTTGACAAAGCGGCGGCAAATGGGCATAACTCGAAAACGCGCTGAGGCACAGCGGCTCA
>CALUTB010000123.1 GCA_944323575.1 uncultured Mailhella sp.
ATCCTCCGTGCCCCAGCGGGCGGCGGCCAGAGGGCCGAGCGCGGCACGTGAGTCGTCCGTGATGAGCCATGCGTGGGCGCGGTCGGCCCGTACGTCGATCTTCATCCGTTCCACGGTGCGTTCCGAAGCCACCACGGCCCATGCTCCCTTCTCCAGCGCCATGCGGATATGGCTTGCGGTCTTGCTGCGTTCTCCCGGAACGGCGGGAGGAAGGGCCACGAAGACATCGCCTTCGGCGACGAGGCGGGAATCGGTCTGAACATTGCGGATTTTTTTACGAAGCTCGTCGCAGAGCTGGGCGGAGCTGATTCGCATGGTTACTCCTTTGAAGCGGGATTCTGTGCTTCTGCGGGGAGAGGTGTGTCGGTGAGCCAGACGGTACAGGTACTGTCGTCGGTGACGGGCGTTCCCGGAGGCGGACTCTGTCTGAGAACGAACGTGCCGCTGCCTTCCATGGTGGGCACGATGCCGCGGGCCACGCAGGTTTCTATGGTCTTGCGCAGGGTGAGTCCCCGCAGATTGGGCATGATGGTGCGATCGGCCATGGCCTGTCCGGCGAGCTTCCGGGCACGTTCGCGCTCCTTCCTCGCCTTCTCGGCCCGGTACTTCGCAAGGTTCGCCAGATAGACGGCATCCTTCTCGCGCTGCGCCTTCTGGGCGGGCGTGAGCTTTTCCTCCTTCGCCTTCTCGGCCATGGCGAAGGTCACGTCCGGCAGATAGCCGTTGTAGGCCAGCGTGCGCGAGGCTACCTTCTGGAACACGGGCGCGGCGATGGCGCCGCCGTAGCCCGTGGTGGTAGGCTCGTCGAGCATGACGTAGATCACGTAGCGCGGGTTGTCCGCGGGCACGATGCCTCCGAACGAGGCGAGACGCTTGCGGCTGTATCCCCTGCCGGAGTGATCGGCCTTCTGCGCCGTTCCGGTCTTGCCCGCCACGCGGATGCCGGGTATGCGGGCGCGGGAACCCGTGCCGTCGCCGTCCACGGTTTCCTCCATCATCTTGAGTACGGTGCGCGTCGTCTTCTGCGAGAAGATGCGCTGTCCGGACGCCGCGACGCTGCTCTGGCCCGGTTCGTCCATGACCAGGCTGAGCGGCCGGAATTCTCCGCCGTCGGCAAGGATGGTGTAGGCCTGAAGCATCTGTATGCCGGTCACGGACAGGCTCTGTCCGAACGAAGCGGACATGAGGTCAAGCTCGCTCCAGTCGCGGGGAGCGCGCAGAATGCCGCGGCTTTCGTGAATGCCTATGCCGGTGCGCTGGCCGAAGCCGAGCTTCTCCAGATAGGCGTGGAGTTTGGGTGCGCCCAGCATGAGTCCTATCTTGGCCATGCCGATGTTGCTGGAACGGGAAATGATTTCCGTGGCGGTGAGGTCGGCGTAGGCATGGGTGTCGTCTCGGATGGGTGCGTACCTGGTGCGCCATACGCCGTTTTCACAGAAAATTTTGGTTTCCGGCGTGACCAGCTTTTCTTGCAGCGCCGCGGCCATGACCAGCGGCTTGAAGGTGGACCCGGGTTCCAGGCTGTCGCCCGACAGGCGGTTGCGGTAGATTGCGGAGCTGGCTTCGCGGTAATTGTTGGGATTGAAGAACGGGTACTGCGCCCAGGCGAGAATCTCCCCTGTTGCCACGTCGGAGATCAGCACGCCTCCCCAGCGTGCGCCAGAGGCCTCCACCGCGTCGGCAATCACGTCTTCGGCAATGAACTGTATCTGCACGTCCAGCGTGAGCGTGACGTCCTCGCCGCGGCGGTCAGCAGCGGTCTCCTCCTGATTCAGAATCTTTTCCGCGGCGTTGCGGGACACCCGACTCTTCACGCTCGTGCCGCGCAGTCTGTCGTCGTAGGCGAGTTCCACGCCTTCCAGACCGTGGCTGTCCATGCCCACGAAGCCCAGAAGCTGTCCCGCAAGGTGCCGGTACGGATACACTCTTTCAAATTCGCGCGAAAGGCCGATGCCGGGTATGCCCTCCTTCTGAATGGCGGTGGCGGTGGCGTCGTCCACCTTGCGCTCCAGCCAGATGAAGGCCTTGTTCTTGCGGAACACCGAGGCGAGATCGGCTTCGCTTCTCTTGAGCAGCGGAGCAAGACGCTTTGCCGCGTCGTTGATGTCCTCCATGACGCGCGGATTGGCGTACACCGACTGACAGGTCACGCTCCGCGCCAGCACGCGGCCGTTTCTGTCCAGAATGCTGCCGCGCGCACCTTCGATCACTTCGGTGTAGGTGTGCTGTCGTTCGGCCATGTCGCTGTAGACCGGTCCGAGCAGTACCTGCACCTCGAACGCGCGGAACCACAGAAGCAGCCAGCAGATCACGAACAGCGCCGCCGCATAGTGAAAACGCTGTCCGATGAGCCAGCTCCAGCGCGTGCGTATGCGCGAGAACAGCCCTTTGCCTTGAGCGGCGGAGGGCTGATTCTGCACGATGCGGCGGTTGACGCGTCGTCTTCCCGGCATGTGGGAGGACGATGATGAGCTGTTCGGACGCATGAACTAGTTCCTGGAAGGTTTCAGACGACGGATCTGACCGGGGTCGGCCATGCTCATGCCGAGCTGTTCGGCCGTCTTGCCGAGCACATAGGGAGAGAGCAGACTGTCACGTTCCACTTCCAGCTTGGCCACGTGGGCGCGGGCGGATTCGGTCTGCCGCTGCATCTTCTGGATCGAGTAGGCGGTGTCGCTTCTGTCTATGCTCAGCCACGTGAGCGCGACGCCCATGATGAGGCTGAACAGAATGGACACGATGAGCATGAGAAACCAGCCTCCTGAACCGAGCGTGGCAGTGTGGGAATTCATGACGGCTCCTTCCTGAACGGCGGCAGCTTCTCCACGACGCGGAGTTTTGCGCTGCCGGATCTCGGGTTTATGATAAGTTCGTCCCGTCCCGGGACGATGGGTTTCTTCGTGAGGAGTGCGACTTCCGCATGATGGCCGCACACGCAGCGGGGCAGATGCGGCGGGCAGAGGCAGTCGGTGCTCCACTGTCGGAACCGCTGCTTCACGATGCGGTCTTCCAGAGAGTGGAATGTGATGATCGCCAGTCTTCCACCCACGGAAAGACGCGGCAGAATGGCGTCGAGAAAACGTTCAAGCTGGCCCAGTTCGTCGTTGACCACCATGCGTATGGCCTGAAAGGTGCGCGTGGCGGGATGATTGCGCGCCTCGGCCCTCCATCTGGCCGGATAGGCGTGCCGGACGATTTCCGCCAGCTGCCCCGTGGTCTCTATGGGAGCCTTCTCCCTCGCCTCGACGATGGCGCGCGCTATGCGCGCCGCCTGCGGATCCTCTCCGTACGTCTCGATGATGCGGCGCAGCGTGTGCACGTCGGCCATGTTCACCACGGTGCGCGCCGACTGCATCCACGGCTCCCGGCCGGAAGGGGGGAGGCAGCCCATGTCCATGCGCATGTCGAGAGGCGCGTCGCCGTGCAGGGAAAAGCCGCGGTCGGTGACGTCGAGCTGCAGCGAGGAGACGCCGATGTCCAGCAGCGCGCCGTCCACGGTGTCCCAGCCGAGTGCGTCCAGAGCGTCGGCAAAGGATGCGTATTCAAGAGAAAAGAGGCGGCAGTGCCCGCCGTAGGGCGCAAGGCGTTCCGAGGCGCGTTCAAGCGCCTGCGGATCGCGGTCGAGTCCGCACAGAAAGGCCTTGCCCTCCGCGCGCTCCATGAGCGCCGAGGAGTGTCCGGCCAGACCGAGCGTTCCATCGAGATAGCGTCCTCCGGGACGCGGCGCGAGAGCGTCCAGCACTTCGGAAAGAAGCACGGAAACGTGCCGGGCATTGCCGGCGGTGACGGGAGAATCTTGCGCTGCGTGACGAACCATGGCGGAGAGAAAGTGCTAAAGGGAAAAGTCGATGCCGCTTGCCGCCAGCTCCTCCGTGACGCCTTCGAGATTCTCCGAAGACATGGAGGCGCGCAGCGCGGCGGGATTCCAGATTTCAAAGCGGTCCACGAGGCCGAGGACCGTGGCTTCCCGGTCAAGTCCCGCATAGGCGCGGTGATCGGGAGAGAGCAGAATGCGGCCGTGAGCGTCCGGCGTATGCGTTTCCGCGCCGCCGATGACGAGGCGCCGAAACGCCCGCACCTTCGGCGACGGGTTGGGCAGACGCATGAACTTCTCCTCCAGCTCCACCCAGTCATGCCACGAGAACGCCACCAGACAGCCGTCGTAGGTGGTGAGCACGAAGGTTCCGGGCGCAGGGCAAGACCCGCCTCCATCCGACGCCGCCTTTCCGGACATGGCGTCGCGGAATTCCGGCGGAAGCATCAGACGGCCTTTGGGGTCGAGACTGCGTGCGAATCTGCCTCGGAAAATCATGGTCTTTTCCACTTTCTGCCACTTTTTCCCACTTTTTGCCCATAAAACGAAAAGTGTCAAGGGCGCCTGGCATGACCACACGGCCAACTTCTGAGAATCACATGAAAAATCAGAAGTGTTGCAACCTTGTGCCTCCGGTCCGTTCACCGGGGAACGTTTTTTTCTTCTGCGCGTCGTGTTGCTCCGGGGCGCTTACGGACGGCAGCGGTTCCGCTCTCGACTTTTTTTCGAAAAAGAGGCAGAATGCCCCCGCGTCGGGAATGAGCCGGGAGAGTGCGGGTTTTTTTCTTCCGGATGACGAGTCCCGTCGCGTGTTCAGGTACAGTTTCATCGAGGAGCAGCTTTCGTTGAGACATGGCGTCGGAAAACGGTGACGCGCCCGAAGCCGGCGGCATCGTCGTTTCCGGCATGCCTTCTTCTGCCGGGAGCGCGGTCCGGGGATGTTCCGTGTCGTTTCGTCCGGCTTCGCTGCTCCGGACAATCAAGGAAAGGAAGTGTTATGCGTACCAAAATCGTTGCCACCGTCGGCCCCGCCACCTGCGAGAGGGAAAAGCTTGCGCAGCTGGCCGAAGAGGGCGTTTCCGTCTTTCGTCTGAACTTTTCCCACGGCGATCCCGATTTCTTCCGCGGCGTGGTCGCGAACATCCGCGACATCGAGAAGGAATGCGGTCGTCCGCTCAGCATCATGCAGGATCTGCCCGGACCCAAGATCCGCATAGGCATCCTGCCCGAAGGCAGAATCGAACTCCGTCGCGGCGACAGACTCGTGCTCGGTCGCGAACGCAGGGAACAGGAGGAACTTCCCTTCATTCCCTTCGATCATCCCCGCATTCTCGCCGCCCTCGTGCCCGGCGACACCCTCGTCCTTGCCGACGGCGGCATGAGTTTCCGCATCGAGGAAAAAGTCGAGGACGAACGCTTCATCATGAGCGCGCAGGAGTCCGGTGCCATTTCCTCCCGCAAGGGACTGGCTCTGCCCGGCAAGTCCCTGGCTCTGCCCGCCATCACCGATCAGGACCGCGAAAAGCTGGCCCTCGGCATGGAACTCGGCGTGGACGCCGTGGCCATTTCCTTTGTCCAGACCGTGGAAGACGTGCATCAGATCAAGGCGCTGCTGCACTCCTACGGCCGTGACGACATTCCCGTGGTCGCCAAGCTCGAACGTCAGAACGCCGCCGTGGACAATCTCGATAAGATCGTGGCCGCTACCGACATCGTCATGGTGGCCCGCGGCGATCTCGGCGTGGAATGCCCCATGCCCGAACTTCCCGCGTTGCAGAAGCACATCATTCACACCTGCAATCGTGCGGGCAAGCCCGTCATCGTGGCCACGCAGATGCTGCTGTCCATGGTCAACACTCCCGTGCCCACCCGCGCCGAAGTGACCGACGTGGCCAATGCCGTGCTCGACGGCGCGGACTGCGTCATGCTCTCCGACGAAACCGCCGCGGGCAACTATCCCATCGAGGCCGTGCGCTACATGCGCAGGATCACCGACGAGGCGGAGAAGTACATGCTCGCCACCGCAAAGCTCGAAGCTCCCAAAGACGCGACCGATACGTCCCGTTTCCTCGCCTACACGGCCTGTCTTCTGGCAAGAACCGAGAACGCCTGCGCCATAGTGGCTCATTCCGTTACCGGCGGCGCCGCCCGCATGCTCGCCGAATGTCGTCCCGCCCAGACCATTTACGCCCTGACCTCCAATACCGTGGTCGAGCACGCCCTGAACTTCGTCTGGGGCGTGCAGCCGTACTTCATTCCCGTGGGCGACAGCAGCATTTCCCATCTGCGCCGCGTGCAGAACTTCATCGCCACGAGCAGCAAGTTCCCCTTGGGACAGGACGTGGTCATCACCGCCGGCGAGTACGCGCCCGGCGAACAGAAGCGTCGTACCAATCTCGTGAAGATCTACCATAAGTAACATTGACGCGTTCCGCGTGTGAAACCGGTCTTTCCGAAAGGAAGGCCGGTTTTTTTCGTTGTGATGTCCTGTAAGATCGTGGTAAGAAGCAGAGGGCATATGCAGAAAGCACGCTTCACTGCAGAGCTGCGCACGGATCCCGTCCCGCCGGAAGCCGGAGCGGAGAGCGGCCGTATCATTTCCGCTCCGGAGCACTTGCCTTTCATGCGCCTGCGCTGCTACCATGAAGACGAAAAAATCTGCCGGCAACAAAGACCTTTTGGAAAGACGAGCGCCTATGGACAAGATCATGGATGACGAACACGACAGCGCGGTCGTGACGGCTTCGGACATCATGCCGCCTCTTCCGGATTCCGCGCCTCCGGAACTTTCGGCGGAAGACAGATTGGTCATTCTTCTCGCTTCCGCGGCTCAGGAAGGAGGACGTCTTTCTCCAGGAGCGTGGCAGAAGGCGTCCGCCGCTCTCGTCAGGGTGTTCGCGCCGGAGAGCGGGGCGGAGCCGTCCGTACAGACCGAAGCCGGCCATCGGTTCTTCGTGCTTCAGACGCATTTTCATGCCGCGCTTCTGCAGGACCCGCTTCCGCCGGAGCATTTTGCCGCCGACCGGCGGCTGGCCGACGATCTGGCGGCCCTGTCTCCGGCTGGAGCCGAAGCCTATGCCGCCGCCGTTCAGGAACTTTCTCCGGCCTATGCCGCGGTGGTGGCCCGCGCACTTTCCGAGAATGTAGCGGGAAAACGGCGCATCATGGACGGACTCGGAAGAACCATGCGGCTTCTGCCGGGCGTGGAGGCATGGCAGAGCCTGTTCGGCACGTCGGACGATGAGGTCGATACGCGCGGAGTCATCATGGAAGGCGGCGTGGCGCAGCGCAGACCCCAGCCGAAGACGCTGCTTCCTCCCGCGCTGCGCAGACAGATGGCAGCGCTTTCCTCCGTGCTTTCCGAAGCCGGTGCCGCCTGCAACGACATGGCCTCCTC
>CALUTB010000124.1 GCA_944323575.1 uncultured Mailhella sp.
CCCAGCGTCAGCCTCACCTCAACATCGAACCCGACGTCGGCTACGGCTACATCAACGACAAGGGTCAGGTGGTCATTCATTCCAAGTCCGTGGGCCTGCACCTGCACGCGCTCATGATCGCTCCCGGCCTCGGTCTGGAATTCCCCAAGGATCTGGTGCTCGTGCAGAACACCACCGGCGGCACCTTCGGCTACAAGTTCAGCCCCACCATGGAAGCGCTCATCGGCGTGGCCGTCATGGCCACCGGACGCCCCTGCCACCTGCGCTACAACTATGAACAGCAGCAGCAGTACACCGGCAAGCGCTCGCCCTTCTGGACCACCGTGCGCATGGCCGCCGACAAGAAGACCGGCAAGCTGAAGGCCATGGAAACCGACTGGACCTGCGATCACGGCCCCTACTCCGAATTCGGCGATCTGCTCACTCTGCGCGGCGCTCAGTTCATCGGCGCAGGCTACGGCATTCCGAACATCCGCGGCAACGGCCGCACCGTGGCCACCAACCACGCCTGGGGCGCGGCCTTCCGCGGCTACGGCGGTCCCGAATCGGAATTCCCCTCCGAAGTGCTCATGGACGAACTGGCGGAAAAGCTGGGCATGGATCCCTTTGATCTGCGCTACATCAACTGCTACCGCGAAGGCGACACAACGCCCACCGGTCAGAAGCCCGAAGTGATGAGCCTGCCCGAGATGTTCGACAAGCTCCGTCCGCTCTATGAAGCCGCCAAGAAGCGTGTGAAGGAAGAGTCCACGGATGAAGTCAAGCGCGGCGTTGGTCTTGCCCTTGCCGTGTACGGCGCGGGTCTCGACGGTCCCGACTCCTCCGAAGCCTGGGCGGAACTCAATCCCGACGGCACCGTGACCATCGGCTGCTCCTGGGAAGATCACGGTCAGGGCGCGGACTCCGGCGCTCAGTGCACCGCGCATGAAGCGCTGCGTCCTCTGGGCATCAAGGTGGACGACATCCATCTCGTTCTGAACGACACCAGCAAGACACCGAACTCCGGTCCCGCCGGTGGTTCCCGCTCTCAGGTGATGACCGGCAACGCCATCCGGGTGGCCTGCGAACAGCTCATCGAAGCCATGCGCAAGCCCGAAGGCGGCTTCTACACCTATGAGGAAATGAAGGCCGAAGGTCGCGACGTGCATCAGGACGGCAAGTGGACCGCTCCCGTGCAGGGCTGCGGTGAAAACTGCCAAGGCGATCCCTTCGCCTGCTACATGTACGGCCTGTTCATGGCGGAAGTCGCCGTGGAACTCGCCACCGGCAAGACCAAGGTGGAGAAGATGACCATGGTCGCTGACATCGGCACCGTGGTGAACAAGCTCATCACCGACGGCCAGATCTGGGGCGGTCTTGCTCAGGGCATCGGCCTTGCGCTGTCCGAAGACTACGAGGACATCAAGAAACACAGCACCATGCTCGGCGCCGGCATTCCTTATCCCAAGGACATTCCGGACAACATGGAGATCATCTATGTGGAAAGCAAGCGTCCCGACGGTCCGTTCGGCGCTTCCGGCACGGGTGAAATTCCGCTGTGTGGTCCGCATCCGGCCATCATCAACGCCATCTACAACGCCTGCGGCGTCCGCATCACGCATCTGCCCGCCTATCCTGAAAAGGTGCTGGCAGGTCTGAAGGAAAAGGCCGCGAAGTAACCTGCATCCAACCGGGGCCGGGAAAACCTTTCGGGGAATCCCGGCCCCGTCTTCCTGCCCGGAACGGTCCTTCGGGCAGTATTTTCTTTTTTCTGAGGTGCCGCCGTGCTGGAACAAAGCCAACTTCATGCCATCGAATCCCACTGCACGCAGGAGTCCGCTCCGCGCTGCCGCACGGCCTGTCCTCTGGACATGGATGTGCGCACCTTTCTTGAATGTCTTGCCGCAGACAGGGGACGGGAGGCCCGCAAGCTTCTGGAACGGCATCTGCCTCTGCCCGGCATCATGACCGCCGTCTGCGATCACCCCTGCGAAAACGCATGTCTCAGGCGGGATCTCGGCGGAGGTCTGGCTGTTTCCTCTCTGGAAAAGTTCTGCATGAAGAACGTTCCTCCTCAGACAAAACCGCTCATCCGTCCTCCGAAGAAGCAGAGTCTGGCCGTGATCGGCGCGGGACTCGCCGGTCTTGTCACGGCCTTCGATATTTCCCACAAGGGATTTTCCGTCACCGTTCATCATGAAGGAGGCAAGGAGGACGCCCTGCTCGCCGCCTTTCCCTCTCTGGACCGGGCATCCCTCGCGGAAGAGCTGAACGCTCTGGAAACATTTCATGTGCGCTTTGTTCAGGCCACGTTTGACGAGGCGCTCCTGCGGCAATGCTCGACCGACCATGCCGCCGTCTTCGTGGACGCCTCCGCCTGCGCACTTGCGCCCGGCAGGGACGACATCGATGCCTCCACACTGCTGTGGAAGGAAAACATCTGCTGCGGCGGATGGCAGAGCCGCACGCCTACTGGAGCGGCGTATGCCTCGGCCTCCGCACAGGCGGGTGAGGGACGCCGGGCGGGCATCACGATTCAACGCATCATGACGGGCGTGTCCCTCGTGGCGGCCCGTGAAGGAGAAAACCGGAAAAACCGTCTGCACACGCCGCTGGACGGCATCCCCCCCCTGCCCCGCGTGCTGCCCGCAGGTGAAATCTATACGGCGGAAGAAGCCGGACGGGAGGCGGACCGCTGCATACGCTGCTCCTGCATGCAGTGCGTGAAGGAATGTCCTTTTCTGCAGAAATACAAGGAATTTCCCCGCGTCTATGCACGCAAGCTCTACAACAACGCATCCGTCGTCCGCGGCACCCGCACGGCCAACGTCATCATGAACGGCTGCGCCCTGTGCGGACAGTGCGAAGAAATCTGTCCCGAACGTTTCTCCATGGCCGATCTCTGTCTTCAGGCAAGACAGGACGCCGTGGAGAGAGACGTCATGCCCGCGTCGGCCCACGAATTCGCGCTGGAGGACATGGCACAGGCCTCGGGGCCGGAAAGCGCCTTTCTTCTGGAAGATCCCTCCCTTGCCGACGGAGACAGGCACAGCAGAACCATGTTTTTCCCGGGCTGTCAGCTGGCGGCATCGCGGGGAGATCAGGTGCTTGCCATGTACCGATATCTTCGCAAAACTCTGCCCGGCGGAGCATCGCTGTTCAGCATCTGCTGCGGCATTCCTGCGCACTGGGCCGGCAGAGAGAAGCTTTTTCAGGAACATGCGGAAACGCTGCGCAGGCAGTGGGAGGCATGCGGAAAACCGGAAATACTCGCGGCGTGCTCCTCCTGCATGAGCGCGCTGCGCACGGCCATGCCCGAAGCGGTCATCACCCCGCTGTGGACAAAACTTGACGAACTCATGCCCGAACCTTTTGCCGCTGCGGCGCCCGAGGCCATGAACGTACAGGATCCCTGCGGCGCGCGCCACGACAAAGCGTGGCAGAAGGCGGTACGTTCTCTGGCGTCGAAAGCGGGAATCCGGGTGGAAGAAGCGAAGCGTACCGGTGAGGAAAGCGCCTGCTGCGGCTACGGCGGTCTTGTGTGGAACGCCCAGCCGGACGTTGCCGACGCTCTGGCAAAGAAGCGTGCCGGGGAATTTTCCCTCCCCGTGCTCACGTCCTGCATCATGTGTCACGATCGCTTTGCCTCGGAAACGGAAACCTGGCATCTTTTCGACATTCTCCCTCAGACGGCATCCTGCGGCACGCATCAGGAAAAGGACGCCCCCGGACTATCTGCCCGCAGGGCGGGAAGAGCGGCGCTGAAGGAAAAGGCGCTGGAAGAATTTCTCGGCGAAAAGCCCGCCTCGCGGCATGATGAGGAGCCGATACGCCTCCATATTCCGGAACAGGTCCGCATTGCCATGGAACGCCGCTATATCCTGCGGCAGGACGTGGTGACGGCCATCTGCGGCATGGAGAAAAGCGGCGCCAAGTTCATCAACCGTGACAACGGCCACATCCTCGGCTCTTGGAGACCGCGGAACGTGACCTTCTGGGTGGAATATACGGCCGATGACGACGGCTCCTTCACTCTGGTCAAGGCATGGTGTCACCGCATGGTGGTGGCGGGAGCCACTCAGCCGGTCGAGAAAGTCATTCTGGAAGACAAGGTGCACGCCTGATGCTTCAGGTCGGGCGCCCCTGCCATTAACATTAATTAAGAACATCATTAATCGCTCCTGATCATGCACCGGCCGGCGTCGCGGCACGGCCGATCTGTTCCGGAGCTTTGCCCGGGGGCGGCTGCCCCCTGCATCTACGAGGTCTTCGACCATGAGTCTGGAACCGAACTTCACCGCCGACGACGGAGACTGGATCTGCTCGCGCTGCGGCGTACCGCTTGAGCAGATCAAGGTTCAGGCACTGTACATGCACAGCGCCTTCGACGTCATTCTTCCCCGCTGTCCTTCCTGCGGACTGACGCTCATTCCTCAGTCGCTGGCGGAAGGAAAGATGGCGGAAGTTGAAGCGTTGCTTGAAGATAAGTAGTCATGCCCCACTTGGTCTCTCCTTTGTACGCATCGGCACTCTTTCAACGCATCGCAGGCGGAACCTGGCGTCCGGGCGGTACCGAACTGACACGGCACGGCCTTGATCTGTGCGCCTTTGCTCAGGGATCGAAGATTCTGGATGTCGGCTGCGGACAGGGGGCAAGTCTGGCCGTGCTCCGCAATCGGGGACTGAACGGAACGGGTCTGGACAAAGAATGTTCTCTTGTCGAACCTTTTCCCTTCGTAAGGGCTGATGCTCAGGATCCTCCTTTTGCCGACGGATCCTTTGACGGCATTCTGTGTGAATGTGTCCTTTCGCTTCTGCCGGATGCGGAGCGGGCGCTGCGGCGCTTCGCCGCCGTGCTGCGTCCGGGCGGAAAACTGCTTCTTTCCGATCTCTATGTGCGCAGCGCGCCTCACGTTTCCCCGTCCTTCAGCCCCGGCTCATCCTGTCTGGCAGGAGCGCGTCCTCGACGGGACCTGGAGGATATGCTCGCCCGGTGCGGTTTCACGGTGCTGCATGCTGAGGACCATACCGTTCGCCTGAAGGAGATGGCCGCCCGTCTTCTCTGGTATGGGGACGAAGAACTGCGGCGCATGGTACGCAACGACAGAGGCTGCGACCTTACCGGAACGGATGCGCACTGCGGGTGCTCCGCCTTCGGCGGAGGAGGCACGCGTTTCGGCTACGGCCTATGGGTTGCCGCTCCGAAGGATTCTGAGCGTCGAGGCTGATGCCTCTGTATCGACGAAACTAAGGAGACTTGTCATGAATGCTCTTCTTCTGGATCTTCTTCCCTACGTACATCGGGGATACTGCTGTTCCCAGCTTCTTCTTGCGCTTGCGTCCCAGGCTTGCGACAGGGAAGATCCCGGACTCATGTCCGCCATGCGGGGCCTGTGCCACGGAATAGGTCAGTCAGGAGGCCCCTGCGGACTTCTGACCGGCGGAGCCGCCCTGCTGGCATGGCTCGTCTGCCGCGATGCCGACGAACCGCATCCCATGATCGACGCCATGACCGGCGAATATGCGGCATGGTTCGCGGAAAGAGTCGGCTCCTGCGGCGGTACGGGGTGTGAGAGTATTTCCACCGGCCTCGCGGCCGAGGCGGGAACGCCGATTCCGGAAGGAGGCATGCCGCCCATGGAAGTATGCGGGGATCTGCTTGCAGACTGCTGGGGAAAGATTCTGGACATCTGCGAAGCCTACGACATCGACATAAGGGGCTGACATGCTGCTCGCCTGTACGCAAAGCCTCTGTCCCGTATGTCTGCGCCTTGTGGACGCCGAATACCGCCGGGAAGGCGATACTGTTCTTCTTCGCAAAAGATGCCCCGAACACGGAACGTTCGAAGTGCCCGTCTGGAGGGATGGACGGGGCATGCCTTCCTTCGAAGCCTGGCGCAGGAGCATGCGCATTCCGGCGTATCCCGCGCATCCTGCCACGGACGTGCGGCAGGGCTGCCCTTTCGACTGTGGATTGTGCCCGGATCACGTTCAGCACACATGCACCGGACTCATCGAGGTGACCATGCGCTGCTCTCTGGGATGTCCCGTATGCTATGCCCGCTCCGGCGCAGGTTCCGAAGACCCGTCTCTCGCAGCCCTCGAAAAGCAGATGGATGCGCTCAGTCTTGCCTCCGGCTCCTGCAACGTTCAACTCTCCGGCGGTGAACCCACGGAACGGGACGACCTTCCGGAGATCATCCGCATGGCGAAGCGGAAAGGCTTCGCGCTCGTGCAGGTCAATACCAACGGTCTGCGCCTCGGCAGGGAAAAAGGCTATGCGCAGTCGCTGAAGGATGCCGGTCTGGACTCGGTGTATCTGCAGTTCGACGGCGTGGACGACGATGCATACCTGCCCCTTCGAGGCCGCGCCCTTCTTGCGCTGAAGCAGGCTGCCGTAGACGCCTGCGGCAGAGCGGGACTCGGCGTGGTTCTGGTGTGCACACTGGTGCGGGGCATCAACGATGCGCAGACCGGTGATCTGCTGCGCTACGCTCTGAAACAGGGCTCCCATGTGCGCGGTCTTCACTTTCAGCCGGTGTCCTCCTTCGGCCGCTTTCCCTGGGAAATGGACTCCGCCCCGCGCATCACGCTTCCCGAACTCATGGCCGCGCTCGAAAGACAGAGCGGCGGCATGGTGAAGGCGGAACATTTCCACGCTCCTTCCTGCGAGCATCCGCTCTGCTCCTTCAGCGCCGTATACGGCAGAAAGGCCGACGGCACGCTCGGCGATCCGCTGGGAGCCTCCTGCTGTTCCGGCGGCACGACCCTTGCCGGAGAGCGTGCCGACATGGTGGACAATGCCGAGGGATCACGCATTTCGCGGGCGTTCACAGCGACACACTGGACCTCTCCCCATGGCGGCACGTCCCTGAACGACGCCTTTTCCCGCTTCATCGCCGGATCCGGCGCGGACCGACGTTTCACGCTTTCGGCCATGGCCTTTCAGGATGCGCTCAGTCTGGATGTGGAACGCGTACGCGGATGCTGCATTCATGTGGTCGCTCCCGACGGCAGGCTGATTCCCTTCTGTCTTTATAATCTGACCAGTCTGGACGGCTTTTCTCTCTACCGGTCCGCTTCGGCCGGAACTGGAGACGCTTCATGAAACTGCCTCCTCTTACGCCTTCCCGTCTTGATGCCTGGCTCGAAGCCGAGTGCGGCCAAGATCCGGCGGTTTCCTTCCCCGAACGGCTGGAGGCGGCGCGTCTTGACGCAC
>CALUTB010000125.1 GCA_944323575.1 uncultured Mailhella sp.
TGGGTCACTAGCTCAATTGGTAGAGCAGTTGACTCTTAATCAATTGGTTCGGAGTTCGAGTCTCCGGTGACCCACCAGTGGCAGAATCGCCCCTTGCATGGATTTGCAGGGGGCTTTTTTGATATGGATACTCCGGTTTTTCGCGGGGATTCCGGTCCGTTGCGGAGCGCGGAGCGTGCACGGGCGCAGGACCGGTCGGCGTCGCGGAGCTTCCCGGCGGACGGCGACGCACTTCGGCAGGTCCCGGGTGAGGTCGCGCGTCTGCTGGCGCGTGTGCTTGCGCAAGACAGAATGCGAGGTCTTCATGCAAAACCGGGTCTTTTTGAGCAAGGTACGGGAATTCCTTCCCTGGTCGCAGACGCATACCGGGGAAGCTCCGGCGAGGATTCTTTCCGTCGATGCCGGTCCCTTTGAACCGAAAGCGTCCGCCGTTGTTGACATCACATCTCCCGACGAGCTGAAAAAGCTTCTTTCCTGTGCCGCTTCCTGCGGCGTTTCCCTGACATTTCGAGGTTCCGGAACCTCCCTGAGCGGCCAGAGCGTGGCCGAAGACGTCGCCGTGCGTTTTCGCGGCTCCGCCTGGCATGGCATCGACGTTCTTGAGAACGGCCGTCTCGTGCGCGCCCGGTGCGGCGTGACCGGGGCGCAGATCAATGCCGCCCTTGCGCCGTACGGACGCTTCATCTCCTCCGATCCCTCCTCCATAGCCTCCGCCACCATAGGCGGCATGACCGCCAACAATGCCGCCGGACTCGGCTGCACCGTGGCGAACAACATCTGGCATTCGCTCAGAGGCATGGCGTTCATGCTGGCCGACGGCGCCTTCGTGGACACCGACGATCCCGCAGGCCTTGCCGCCTTCCGAATTTCCCACGCTTCCCTGCTTGAGCAGCTCCGCTCGCTGCGCGGGAGCCTTCTCGCTTCCGACGAGGCGGCCCGGACGGTGCGGCGCAAGTTCCGCATACGCAACACCTGCGGCTATGCCCTGAACGCGTTCACGGACTTCGAGGATCCCGTGGACATCCTCACGCATCTGCTCGTGGGCTCCGAGGGAACGCTGGGCTTCATTTATTCCGTCACGCTGGAGACCGTGCCCCTGCTTCCCGCGCGCGGCACGGCCATGATGCTCTATTCATCCATGCAGGACGCCATGGACGCCGTGCTTGCCGTGCGTTCCTGCCGCGGTCTCTATGCCGGCGAGTTCCTGGACGACATCTCCCTGCGCGGACTTGCCGGACTGCCGGGCTTTCCGCAGGAGTTCCGCCCGCGCGGAGAGAGCTCGGACGACTGCGCGCTTCTGGTGGAAACGCGGGCCGCGGATCAGGAATCCCTCGCCGCGGACATGAAAAAACTTGAAGCGATGCTTGAAAGTTTTCATCCGCGCGCACGGCTTGGCTTCGTGACGGAGCATGAGGCATGCGAACGGCTCTGGGACATACGCCGCGCGCTCTTTCCCGCCATGGCCGGGACAAGGCAGCCGTCGGAGTACGCCTATGTCGAGGATTACTGCGTGCCGCCGGAGCGGCTGCCCGAAGCCGGACACGGTCTGGTGGAGATCCTTCAGGATCTGGGATTTCACCGCTGCGGCGTGAACGGTCACGCCCTGCACGGCAATCTGCACTGCACCGTGCCGCTCCGTCTTTCCGAACCTGCCGAAGTGGAACGTCTCGGCCGTTTCATCGAGCGCGCGGCCGCGCTCATCCTCAGCCTTGACGGTTCCCTCAAGGCCGAACACGGCACGGGCAGGGCCGTGGCTTCCTTCGTGCGCAGAGAGTGGGGCGACGAGCTTTACGCCATCATGAAGGATGTCAAGCGTCTGCTTGATCCCGCGGACATTCTGAACCGCGGTTGTCTGATCAACGATGATCCCCGCTGTCATCTGGAAGGACTCAAGTTCGTGGGCGTCGTGGGGCGGGGCATTGATCTGTGCGTGGACTGCGGCTTCTGCGAGGCCGTCTGTCCCTCGGCAAAGACGGCGCTCAGTCCGCGTCAGCGCATCTATGCCCTGCGTGCCGTGGCGGCTCTGGAAAAGGCCGGCGAAACCGCGCGGGCCGAGGAATGGAAGAGTTTCTTCCGCGCCGAGGGTCTGGATCTCTGCGCTACGGACGGGCTTTGTTCCACGCGTTGTCCGCTCGGCATCGATGTGGCGGGCTTCATGCGTCATCTCCGCCGCGAGGCGCTCAGTGACGGCGAGAAGAAGGCGGCTTCGTTCGTGGCTCATCACATCGCTCCCGTTTCGCGCGCCCTGTCCCTCGGTCTGAACGTCGCCGCCGGAACGCATCGCCTCATGGGGCACGACCTTGCGGAAAAAAGCGGACGGCTGACGGGAAAGCTCTTCGGACTCACGCTTCCGGACCTTGCCGGGGTCGGCCTGTGCGGCGCGGAGGCCGTGCCCGTTCCTGCCCCGGTGCGGAGCAGGGAGAAGGTGGTCTACTTTCCTTCCTGCGCCGTGCGCAGCATGGGGTATGCCGGGGATTCCGGCCGTCGCGTGGAGCCGCTCATGGAAGTGGCTCTGCGTCTTCTGGAAAAGGCCGGTTATGAACCCGTCATCCCCCGCGACGTGGAGAAGCTCTGCTGCGGCAAGGCCTTCGAGACCAAGGGCATGAAGGAGCAGGCCGACGAATGCGCCTCCGCTCTTGACGAAGCCCTTCTGCATGCCTCGGAAAACGGACGCTGGCGCGTCATGTGCGACACAAGTCCCTGCCTCGCCAGAATGCGGAAGACACTGGACAGTCGCCTTGCCCTGTTCGAACCTGTGGAGTTCACGTTCCGCTTCCTTGCGGAGCGGCTCGAGTTCCGGCAGAAATACGAATGCATCGCCGTTCATGCCACCTGCTCCACGCGCGCCATGGGACTCACGGATGAACTGCTCGCCGTGGCAGGGCGCTGTTCCCGTGAGGTCGTACTTCCCGACGGCATCTTCTGCTGCGGCTTCTCTGGAGACAGGGGATTTTCCCATCCCGAACTCAACGCCGCCGCCCTGGCCGGGCTGAAGGAACAGGTGAAGAATTGTCAGGCGGCCTTCAGCACGTCCAGAACGTGCGAGGTCGGACTGACCCTCCACGGTTCCCTTCCCTACCGCAACATCCTTTATCTCGTCGACGAGTGCAGCGTGCCGCGGGCGTCCGGCCCTTCCGGCACAGGCATTTCCGGCCCTTCTGCCGCTTGACGGCGTGCCCCTGCGGACATTAGACAACAGAAAAGACCTTCCCGTGTTCTTCCGGGAAGGTTCCGCAACATTTCCATAGGTGTGATTCTGATGGACAAGAATAAGGTTCAGGGCGTCGAGGTGACGGCGGCAGGAGATGTCGTTGCCGCCGCACAGGAGCAGGCGAGGGCGCAGGCTCTCGTGGAGGAAAAGGACAGCGAATCCCGCACCCGCCATTTCAAGGGGCCGTTTGCCCGCTTCATCGGCATCATATGCGTGGTCTTTTCGCTGTTTCAGCTGTATGCGTCCGTGTTCGCCACGATGGACGCCATGAAGCTGCGTTCGTTTCATATCATCTTTCTTCTGGTGCTTGCCTCGTTCATGTATCCGGCGCTGCGCCGCGAAAAGAGAACGAGAACACTGCCCACGATCTGGGATCTGGTGTGCGTGGGCGCAAGCCTCTATGCCTTCGGCTACCTCATTCTGCATTATGACGCCATTGCCATGAGCGGCGGGTGGTTCACCACGCAGGACTATGTGGTGGCGGGCATCGGCGTGCTTGCGGCCTTTGAATGCGCGCGCCGTGTGGTGCCCAATCTCGCCGTGCTTGCGCTCGTGTTTCTCATCTATGCCTTTTTCGGCAAATATCTGCCCGGTGCCTTCGGGCATGTGGGCTTCTCCCTCACGCGCGTGCTCGACCACATGTTCTGGGGCAGTCAGGGTCTGCTCGGCGTGGGCGTGGGCGTTTCGGCCACCTATGTCTTTCTTTTCGTGCTTTTCGGCGCCTTCCTGCGCATCAGCGGCTTCAGCGAGTTCATCAACGATCTCGCCCTTACCCTCGTCGGTCGTTCGGCCGGCGGTCCCGCCAAGGTGTCCGTCATCGCAAGCGCCCTCATGGGCATGATCAACGGCAGCGCGCTGGCCAACGTGGCCACCACGGGCGCCATCACCATCCCGCTCATGAAGAAGACCGGATACAGAGCAGAATTCGCCGGTGCCGTCGAGGCCGTCGCCAGCACGGGCGGTCAGTTCGCTCCGCCCATCATGGGCGCCGTGGGCTTCATCATGGCCGAATTTCTCGGCGTGAGCTACACCAAGGTCATGCTTGCGGCCGCCATTCCCGCCTTCCTCTATTATCTCGCCCTCATCATGGCCGTGCACTTCGAAGCCAAGAAACTCGGCCTCAAGGGACTTTCCAGGGAATACATTCCCGACGCCCTCGTCGTCATCAGAAAGCGCGGCCACCTCATCATTCCCCTCGTGGTGCTCATGGGCGTCATGTTCATGGGTTACACCCCTCTGTTCGCCGCCGCCATGGCCATCCTCGCCACCGTCGTCGCCTCTTGGCTCTCCAGGGAAACCCGCATGGGCCCGAAGCGCATTCTCCAGGCCCTTGAGGAGGGCGCAAAAGGCGCCGTGGGCGTGGGCGTGTCGTGCGTCATCATCGGCATCATCATCGGTTCCGTGTCCCTCACGGGACTCGGACTCACCTTCGGCTTCCAGGTGCTCAAGTATGTCGGAGAAGGGCAGCTCTATCTCGGCGGCGTCTTCGTCATGGTCATGAGCACCATCCTCGGCATGGGCGTGCCCGGCGTCGCCGCCTACGTCATCGTCGCCGCCGTGGCCGTCCCCGTCCTCACGGGCGTGGGCGTGCAGCCCATGTCCGCCCACATGTTCTGCCTCTTCTATGCCTGCCTCTCCAACATCACGCCCCCCGTGGCCATGTCCTCCTATGTCGCCGCAGGCATCGCCAACTCCAATGAGACGAAGACCTCCCTCATCGCCGTGAGGCTGGGACTGACAGGCTTCATCCTGCCGTTCTTCTTCCTCAACAACCCGCTTCTGCTCTACAGCTCCTCCAACCCCGGACTTGCCACCGTCTGGGCCTTCATCACCGCGAGCTTCGGCGTATGCGCCCTCGCCGTGGGCCTGGAACGCTGGCTCTTCGGTCCCTGCACCCTGCTGCAGAGCCTCATGTTCATTGCAGGCGCCGTGCTCACCATTGATCCGGGCCTGGCCACCGACGCCGCAGGCATCGCCATCATTCTCGCGGCCGCCGTCCTCAACCGCCGCTCGACGGCCGGGTACCGCGAAGCCGAACGCGCTTCCGCCCGGTCCGTCTGATACAGGTTCTCACCCCGTCCTCCTCCGCGGGTGGACGGACAACTCGCAAAGGTTCAGGAGTGATTATGTACGGTAAAGTCCTTCTCTCCATGATGGCCGCCGTCTCCATGGTCTTCGGTGCCATGGACGCCGGGGCCGCCGATCATGCGCCCGTCACCATCAGCATCCCCACCGCCGCCACCACGAGCACCCTCTATCCCATCGGTGCGGCTCTCGGCAATCTCTGGAGCACCAAGCTCCCCTACGTCAAGGCCAGCGTCCAGTCCTCCAAGGGCGGCGTGCAGAATCTGCAGCTGCTCAGCATGAAGGACGCCCAGGTGTCCTTCGCCATCACCAGCATCACCTATCAGGCCATGAAGGGACTCGACATGTTCAAGGGACATGCCTATCCCGACGTGCGCATCATCGCCGGCCTCTACTACAACCCCAATCAGGTCATCGCCCGCGCCGACAGCAACGTGAAGAGCCTCAAGGACTTCAAGGGCAAGGTCTTCGCTCCCGGCGTCGCCGGAGGCACCACCATCGGTGAAACCCAGGTGCACTTCGCCGCCGCAGGTCTCGACTATCCCGGCGACATCAAGCCTCAGTACGTCGGTCCCGCCGAAGCCGGCGATCTCATGCGCAACAAGCAGCTCGACGGCACCTGGATCATGGCCGGTCTTCCCAATGCCGGCGTCTCCGAAATGTGCGCCACCGCCGACGGACGTCTCGTGAACATCGACGACGCCACCTTTGAAAAGCTCAGCAAGGATTATCCCTGGTACGCCAAGTTCCAGATCCCGGCCGGCACCTATCCCGATCAGGATCAGCCCGTCCAGACCACGGCCGTGAAGATGATCCTCATCACCGACGCCTCCCTCCCCGATGACGTCGTCTACGACCTCACCAGGTGCTTCTGGGAAAATCAGGACACCGTGAGAAAGTCCCACGCCGTCATGAAGGACATCTCTCTTGAGGGCGCCGTCACCGATCTTGCCGGCATTCCGCTCCATCCCGGCGCGGCGAAATACTACAGGGAAGTCGGCGTGCTCAAGTAGTCCGTCCCGCGGAGTCCTTCGTCCGCACGACCGGGCCGCCTCTTCCGATTCCGGAAACAGGCGGCCTTTTCCTGTCCCGCAAGGCTTCCCCCGGCCCTTCCGGGACTTTACAAAGAGTGAGAATCTTTCTACAAGAAGGTTTCTCCCGCGTCGGCCGATCCGGCGCGATCCTTTCTTCAAACGTTTCCCCGTCTTGTCGGTACCGCGTCCCCGTGCCGGTTTCACGGCTCCGCCGACCGGGCATATCCGCCGACGGGAATAACCGTCAACCATGGGCCAGCGCCCGTGAGGTCTTGTCATGGCTAAGAACAACAAAGTTATCCTTGCGTATTCCGGCGGTCTCGATACCTCCGTCATCCTCAAGTGGCTCATCGTCGAGCGCGGCTATGAAGTCATCACCGTCACCGCCGATCTCGGTCAGGGTGACGATCTCGACGGCGTGGAACCCAAGGCCCTCAAGACCGGCGCCACCAAGGCCTACATCGAGGACCTTCGCGACGAGTTCGCGAGCGACTACATCTATCCCATGCTCCGTTCCGGCGCCACCTATGAGGGCCGCTACCTCATGGGAACCTCCATCGCCCGTCCTCTCATCTCCAAGAGACTCGTGGAAATCGCCCGCAAGGAAGGCGCCTGCGCCATCGCCCACGGTGCCACCGGCAAGGGCAACGATCAGGTGCGCTTTGAACTTTCCATCAACGCTCTTGCTCCCGATCTTCAGGTCATCGCTCCCTGGCGTGAATGGGATCTCATGAGCCGTACCGCGCTCACCGCCTTCGCCGAAAAGCACGGCATTCCCGTCAATGCCTCCAACAAGCACTACAGCATGGACCGCAACATGCTGCACTGCTCCTTCGAAGGCAGCGAACTCGAGGATCCGTG
>CALUTB010000126.1 GCA_944323575.1 uncultured Mailhella sp.
GGGAATATGTGAAGCTGCTGCCGTTTCTCCGGCGGCACCGGGACTACATCGACGAGATAGCCGGAAGAATGGAGGGCGAACATGTTTAAGCCGAGAGACCGTAAGGGGAAGAGAAACGGGGAGCACGACCCGCGTTTTCATGTGGCCAAGGATGCCCTGTACCTGCACAAGTGCCACGACTGCGACAGAAAGACCACGGATTACCGCTGTCCGTCCTGCCTCAGAAAATGGCGTTTGAAGCACGGTGTGAATCTGAACGCCGTTGACGAGGAGGGATTATGAGCCAGACGGCAACCACCTTCCGCACGGCGGCCGATGCCGTGGAATGGCTGAAGATGCAGGGCTTCAAGATCAGCGCTCCGCAGTTCTCCCGGCATTTTCATGCCGGAAAGATTGCCCGCGACGGCGACGGATTTTTTACGGCGGCGGCGCTTCTGGGCTATGCCGCGGCACAGCTTCAGCCCGTGGCCCGCATCGACGATGCGGAGAGCCGCAGCGTGGCGCTCGGCAAGATGAGCGCGGATTCGGAACTCAAAACCGTGCGGGCCGCCCGTGAACGCCTGAAGCTGGAAAAGGAGCAGGGCAAGCTTATGAGCGTGGAGGTTCACGAGCAGGACCTTGCCGCCCGTGCGGTGTTTTTCAAATCGGAGGTGCAGAGCTTCATTCACCGCAAGGCCGGGGAGATCATCGCGCTTGTGGGCGGACGTGAAGAAACCGTGCCGGGGCTTATTGCCTGGTGGGATGACGCGACGGCCGACTGGATGGACGCATGGAGCACGGAACAGGAATTTGTGACGCAGGACGGCGACGCGGCCGAAGACGTGGAGGCCGACGATGAAGCTCTCCCTGACTGAGACGGAGCGGCGCATATTCCGCAAGCGTGAGATTCCGCCGGTGTCGCGCTGGGCGGCGCAGCATCTCATTGTGCCGGACGGCCCCTATGCCGGGGCGCGGTACCGGCGCGACGTGAACCCGTACCTGGCGGGCATCATGGATGCCTTTTCCGAGCGCAGCGTGGAGGAAGTGGTGGTCTGCGGCGCTCCGCAGACGGGCAAAACGCTGTGCCTGTACGCCTGCCTGTGCTGGTGCATCGACTACCGCCCGGCGCCGCGCATGCTGGCCATGCCGGACGACGAAACGCTGGCCCGCGTGGTGGAAGCCAAGCTGAAGCCCATGTTCCGCAAAACGCGGCCCGTGCGTGAGCTTCTCGGCAAGAGCAAGGGCGGCCGCACGGGCTTTGCCGACGGCACGGCCCTGTACCTGTCCAGCGCGGCCAGCGCCAGCCAGCGTGCGTCCATTTCCGTGCAGGATCTGTTTCTGGACGAGGAATCCCTGTTCCGTGCGTTTGCGGGCCACGGCGACCCGGTGACGGACTTTCGGGAAAGAACGCGCTCCTACCCCTACACGCACAAGATCATGCGCATCAGCAAGCCCGTGGGCGATGAAACCACCACGATATGGGCCGACCTGGCCGCCATGGACGAGGTGCGCCGCTACCGGGTGGTGTGCCCGGCCTGCGGGACGGAACAGGTGATGCAGCCGGAGAACATCATTTCCGAGCACGGCGTGAAGGATCCTGTGCGGGTGCGGCGCGAAAAGCTGGGGCGCTACCGCTGCCCGCACTGTGCCTATCACTGGACGGACTACGCCCGCGACCAGGCCGTGGCCCGCGGCCGCTGGGAGGCGGACAACCCGCTTCCTTCTCCCCACCGCGTGGGGTTCCATCTTCCGGCCTACCTTTCCGCCGCCGTGTCCCTTTCCGAGATACGGGCGGCACAGCTGGAACTGGAAAAAACGGACGATGCCGACGCCCATCAGGCCTACGCCAACGGCATGCTGGCCATGCCGTACACGCCTGTCATCGCCAAAACGAGCGAGGCGGAAGTGCTGGAACTGGTGGACCGCGAGCTTGCGCCCTGCACGGTGCCTGCCGGGTATCGGGCGGTCACGCTCGGCATAGACATGCAGAAGGTCGGCTTCTGGTACATGGCTGTTGCCTGGACCGGGAGGCTGGACGGCGCGGTCATCGACTACGGCCGCCTTCAGGACTGGGAGGACGTGTACCGCAAGGTCTTCGAAACGGAATACGCCGTGCAGGGACAGGAAGATCCCGTGCCCGTGTGGCGCGCCGCGCTCGATACCGGCGGCGGTCTGGAAGGGGACGCCATATCCCGCACGGAACAGGCCTATGACTTTTTGCGGCGGTACGGCATGGGTGTGCTGTGGGGCACCAAGGGCGCGAGCCACCGGCAGAGCATTCCGGTACACTGGACGCTTCTGGAGCGTATGCCGCAGAGCCGTACCTCCATTCCCGGAGGCCTGCGCCTGTACCTGCTGGATACCGACTACTTCAAGACCTGGACGACGGCCCGCCTTCAGCCCGGAAGCCGTCAGCCCTTCCGTCTCCATGCCGGATGCGATGGAGCCCTGGCCAGACAGCTCACGGCGGAACAGCTGGTGCGGGAGAAGGGCAAACGGGTGTGGAAGCAGCGCCGCAGGGACAATCACTGGTTCGACTGCCTTTGCCTGTGCACGGCCGCTGCACATTCCACCTGGACGCCGAGCCTTTCGCGCATACTGGAAGCCGTGGAAGAGGAAGAACCCGCCTTTGCCGAACGGAAGGGGGCGTGATGCAGCTTGTGGGAATGAAGGAAATATGCGCGCACATGAAGCGCAGCGAGCGCACGGTGCGCAGGCTCATACGCCTGCATGAGCTCCCCGCCGTGAAGATTGAAGGCGAGTGGATATCGGACAGCGAGCTCATCAATGTGTGGCTTCGGGAAAAGATAAGGGACGGAAAGCATGGGAAAAAGAAGTGACCGCAGGGCCGAGGCGGAAAAAAGGGACAGGCTGCTTCATCTTCTGCTCATAATCATGACCGTCTACGACCAGTGGATGATGGGCTTGAGCGGCGGGGGAGAAAGAGAGGGCGATGCCGTGCCCGCGCTGGATATGCGCGCCTGCGAAGCGGCATGGGCAAAAAGGCAGCTTGCCCGCGTGTACCGCCGTATGGCGGAGTGCTTTGAGCTTCTGGGCTATGATGGCCGTTATTGCCTGAATGCCGGGCAGTTCCGCAGCGTGAACGAGAAGGTGGCGGCCATGAATGAATGTCTGCGCCGCCATGTTTCCGGCGCATCTGGTGAACTTCATGAGCTCATCACCTGCACCAAGGTGCTGAGTTTCATGCTTTCCGTACTGATGCAGGCGACGCACGAAACACGCCGCCCCGTACTCATGCTGGACGGCGTGTTTTCCACATTTGCGGATCACTGGTTTCCCAACGACGTACCTATGGCACAGGCCGTGGTGAACATCTACGCGGAGTCCTGCGGCCGCGTGCTGGGGGTGAAGGTATGAGTGAAATGTTCAAGGATTCCTTGAAGTGTTGCCCCTTCTGCGGAGGGGAGGCGGAAATCAGAATGGATACGGACAGCTCCGGCGGCGGGCTGTATGTGTATGCCGTATGTACGGGCTGCGGCATACACGGTGCTCCGGTGTGGGCCTTGCCGGGGGTAAAGGAAAGGCGAGCAGCCGTGGAAGAGGTTGTCAGAGGGTGGAATAGAAGAACGTGAAAAGAAGCGGAAAGGGCAATGGAATCGTGACAGGGCTGGAGTAAAAGTTTGTCGCTTGTCTCGACTGATGATATTCTGTACAGTTCCGCCGTAGAACACTCTCCAATCAGTCCGGAAATTTATCTGGAAAGGTGGTTCTAACTATGGAATATCATTCTGAAATTCTCTCTCTCTCTCTTGGTGGAATAGCGTAAACGCTTCTGCCTTATGGAGGGAAGGCGCATGACAAATACCCTCCATTATGGCGACTGCCTTGACGTTTTGCGCGATATGGAAGATGCGAGCGTCGACCTTATCTACCTTGACCCGCCGTTCAATTCCAATCGGGATTACAACGCGTTCTTCACGTCTCCGAAGGGTGGGGAAAGCCATGCGCAGATCACGGCCTTTGAAGATACCTGGCATTGGGGATCCCAAGCTGAAACGGAATACGCGGACCTACTGAAGAACCCGGATGCCGGACAGCTTGGTGAAACGCTCATGCCCGCCCTGCGTTCCTTCCTTGGTGAGAATGATATGATGGCCTATCTCACTATGATGGCCAGCCGTCTTGTGGAGATGCACCGGGTGCTGAAAGATACGGGGAGTCTGTATCTGCATTGCGACCCGACAGCAAGTCATTACCTGAAGATTGTGTTGGACGGCGCATTTGGACCGACAAGTTTTAAAAATGAAATTGTTTGGAAACGCACGAGCTCTCATTCAGATTCTATAAATAAATTTAGCAGAATACATGATGTTATATTTTTCTATTCAAAATCGAATAAACCGATATGGAATAAAATTTTTATAGATTATGATGATGAATATAAAAAAAGATTTAAATATAAAGACGATAAAGGATATTTTACAGATGGGGATTTGTCCGCAAAAGGCTTAAGTGGAGGTGGTTATGAATATGAATACAAGGGTATTTCAGGATATTGGCGTTGTCCTGTAGAAACAATGGAACGCTTAGATAAAGAAAATAGATTATACTATACAAAGAACAATGGAATTCGAATTAAACGTTATCTTGAAGAGCTTCCCGGTGTTCTATGTGGTGATGTCTGGACTGATATTTTTCCGATTAACTCTCAATCTCAAGAACGTCTCGGCTATCCTACGCAGAAGCCGGCGGCTCTTCTTGAACGTATCATTCGAGCCTCCAGCAATCCCGGAGACGTAGTGCTTGACCCGTTCTGCGGCTGCGGCACGGCCGTGCATGCGGCACAGAAACTGGGCCGGAAATGGATTGGCATAGATATTACCCACCTTGCCATAGCCCTTATTTCCAAACGGCTGCGCGATGCCTTCCCTGATATAGACTTCAAGGTGGAAGGCACCCCGCAGGACGTGGAAGCCGCCAGATACCTGGCCGAGCATAACGGGCTTGAAGGGCGTTACCAGTTTCAGTATTGGGCGGTTTCTCTGGTCGGAGGGATTCCGGCCAACGACAAGAAGAAAGGGGCGGACAGCGGTTCCGACGGCTTTATCTGGGCGTATGATTCTCCTTATGCAAAAAAGCCGTACAAGATTAATATTTCAGTGAAGAGCGGAAAGATACCGGCAAACCATATCCGGGAACTCGGCGGCATGCTGGGCAAGAACGGCGTGGAGATATGCCTCCTGCTTACGTTGGAAAAACCGAGCAGAACGATGCTGAAAGATGCTCTTTCCTATGGTTATTACGAATACCCGGACGGGGTGCGAAAGTTTCCCCGTGTCCAGATACTCACGATTCAGGATCTTTTTGATGGAAAAAAGCCTCAGTATCTGGACCTTTCACCGGATGGACCGTCTACCTTGAAGAGTGCAAAGAAGGAAGTGAAAAAACAGAAGCAGGGAAGCCTGCTTTGAGACGGAAGCGGATTGACGAAAGTTTTTCTGGCGTGCATGGTGTGGTAGCCACCAGCCCACCGTGTGGTCATGCGGAACGACTCTTTGGAAGACCGGAGCACGCCGTAACGGAGGCACTAGAGCACTTAGAGAGATGGGGGAGTCTCCCCGTCCCCCTCCTTGGGCTAGGGAGCGGAGCTCAGAGCGTTCCGCTCCCTTTTCCCTCTTGACATTCCCGTGAAAATTTAATTCACTGAACGCACGGAGCCTGAGAAACTCCTCTTACAGCGGTTCAGCCATCACCCCGAAAGCGTGGCTATTTTCATGCCCTGCGCCGGAAAAGCAGCGGCATCTTGTCGGCTATTTAAGGCCGGGAGTAGGCTAATAGAATACCCTTCGGGGGAATAGGCCTGGGCGTTTCTTGGACGTTTTCGAGCTCCCGGCCTTTTTGCGTTCTGCAGAAGGCCCATCGAAACATCCAAGAGGTACCTTATGAAGTTTGAATCCCTGGAAAAGTGCGGCGGCAAGTGGTTCTCATCGCTCGACCGTTCGGCCATCATGGGAAGTCTTGACAAGAGAGGAGAAATTTTTAATCCTGAAGCTCCCCAAATAACAGAAGGCGTCACCGTCGCCTTGTCCCGGCCCCACCGGGAACAGAAGAGCGGTTTTTTCTTGTTCTTGCCACCAGTGCGCCTCGTGGGCGTGGTTACATATTGGCAAGGCGACGTCCTGATGTTCGTGAGACTCAGGCGGCTTCTGTTAGCCGGGGAGCGTCGTCTTGCCTCTTTTTTTTGTAACCATCAACAATCCCAACTAACAGAGGTGCCTTATGAAGTTTGAATCCCTGGAAAAGTGCGACGGCAAGTGGTTCTCATCGCTCGATCGTTCGGCCCAGAATGCCGTAACGGACCTTGGTTACTACATCTACGTTGACCTTGAGAACCTGCAGACGCGGCTTCGTACGCTTTCCGAGCTTACGGGCCAGCAGAGCGAAGGGCTGCCCATTGCCGACATGGACGGCCTCGGACTCATCATCGGGGACTACGCGGAAGCTCTGGACGCAGTAATAGAGCATTTCCGTGATATGCGTTCCGCAGGGAGGGTATCGGCATGAAGAAGCTCTCTCTTGACCTGAATGAGGAAGTGGAACGCCTGCGCAAGGTAAACGCCCGCCTCATGACCGCCGTGCGCCGCGGCCGCGAAGACTACGCGGAAATGCTGGAAATCTCCCACGCCTCCATAGAGTACCTGCGAAAGGAGATCGCCGCCCTTGAAGCCGAAAACCTCAATCTGAATATCCGCCTTGGCTCGGTGAACTGATACCCATGAATGAAGCCCCGGAGCGTTTGCTTCGGGGCTTTTCTGTCTGTCGTCTTGACGAAATGGTACGAGATATGAATTGTGAAGAGAAACAAGCCTTCGTTGGCGGATGAGGTATAATCCCATGAAAGTGATGGATACGGATTTTGATGACC
>CALUTB010000127.1 GCA_944323575.1 uncultured Mailhella sp.
TGAGGTTGTCTATGGCGCGCTGCACGATTTCCTCCGACTTGTTGTCCAGAGCGGAGGTGGCTTCGTCAAGAATGACGATGGGCGCGTTCTTGAGGAAGGCGCGGGCAATGGCCACACGCTGCTTCTGACCGCCGGAAAGCAGCACTCCGCGCTCGCCGATGTAGGTTTCCACGCCCTTGTCCAGCGAGGCGATGAACTCGCTCAGACACGCGCTGTGCAGGGCCTTCTCGATGTCGGCATCGGTGGCATCGGGGTTGCCGAGAAGGATGTTCTCGCGGATCGTGCCGTTGAAGAGGAAATTGTCCTGAAAGACCACGGCGATGTGCTGACGCAGATCGTTCAGACCGAAGTCGCGGATGTCCACGCCGTCGATGCGTATGCTGCCGCCGGTCACGTCGTAGAAACGGGGGATCAGGCTGACCAGCGTGCTCTTGCCGCCGCCGGAATTGCCCACGAGGGCCAGCATTTCGCCGACTCGCACGTCGAGATTGATGTCGTGCAGCACTTCCACGCCCTTGTTGTACTCGAAGCGGACATGTTCGAAGGTCACGCCCTTCGTCACGGCGGGAAGAGAAACGGGATGTTCCTTTTCCACGATGACTTCAGGCCGTTCGAGAAGGCTGAAGACGCGCTCGATGGCCAGGAAGGAATTCTGCACGGAGACCGCCACGCTGGAGATGTTCTTGAGCGGCGTATAGAGCATGAGCAGCGCGGTGATGAAGGAGACGAAGTTGCCCGCGGAAATGGTGCCCTGCACGATGAGCCAGCTGCCCATGGCGATGGCGAGACCGAGGCCGATGGAGATGACGAAGTGCATGAAGGGCGTGATCCACGCGGTACGCCTCGTCATGGCGACGGTGATGCCGAACACGTCGTCAAGCAGTCTGTTGAAGCGGTTCTTCTGACGCTCCTGCAGATTGTAGGCAGCGATGGTGCGGTTGCCGGAAAAGGTTTCGTTGTAGGTGGTGTTGAGCTGGAAGATGCAGGTGTTGTTGCGGGAAACGAGGGAGGTGAGGAGCTTCTTGACCTTGGTGAGGGGCGCGACGGCCACCACAAGAATGACGATGGCCAGAATGGAGAGCTGCCAGGAATTGTAGAGCAGCACGCAGATGAGGGCGACGGAAGAGAAGACTCTGGTCAGAAAGCTCTTGAGATTGCCGAGCAGACCGGAACAGGCGAGTTCTGCGTCGGAGTTGAAACGGAAGAGCACCTCGCCGGAGGTGGTCTTGTCGAAGTAGGCCGGCTCTATGCGGATGAGCTTTTCATAGAGTCTGGCCTTGAGTCCAAGGGTGAGCTTGCCGCCGACCCAGGCGTTGAGATAGGCACCGCCGAAGTTGAGCAGCCCCTGCACGGTGGTGAAGCCCACGATGAGCAGCGGGATGTACCAGGGCGACTCCATGCTCTTGCCGACCACGACCACGTCGGTATAGGGCTTGAGGAAGAGCGCGATGACGGCGTCGAGGCTGCCGACGGGCACGCAGATGAGCAGAGACAGCAGAGCCATGGGCCAGAAGGGTTTGATGAACGGCCACATGCGCCTGTAGTTCACGGCGAACTGGTTTCTGTCGAGCATCAGCCTGAGATCAAGTTTCTTCATAGACACATCCGTATGACGTTTCCGTGGTATCGGAGGAAGGCGGAATCAGCGCCTGCGGGAGGCGACCGGAGTTTTCCGCTGCATCGGCCGAAGCCGGAGTGCAGCGTCCCGCATCCGGACGAACCGGAGACGGGACGACAGAAGAAACTCATGGTAGCCGCGAAAAGCCGTCATGGCAAGGAAAGGTTGCTATTCCACCGTGACGCTCTTGGCCAGATTGCGGGGCTGATCCACGTCCTTGCCGAGATAGTCGGCCATCTGATAGCTGAAGAGCTGGAGCGCGGGCAGCGCGAAGAAGCCGGAGATCACGGGATGAGCGGCGGGCAGCACCCACAGTTCCTCCACGGAAAGATCGGGGATTCCGCCGTCCTTCTCCTGCACGAGGGCGATGATGCGGCCCTGTCTGGCGAGCACTTCCTGGATGTTGGACTTCACCTTGGGAAAAAGCTCGTTGTCGAGGGCGAGGGCGAAGGTGGGGAACTGCGGATCAATGAGCGCGATGGGGCCGTGCTTCATTTCCCCGGCGGCGTAGCCTTCGGCGTGGATGTAGGACAGTTCCTTGAGCTTGAGCGCACCTTCCAGGGCGAGGGCGTGACACTGACCGCGACCGAGATAGAAGAAGCTGCGGGCAAGGGCAAAACGCAGGGCGAGCTGTCCCGCCCTCTCCTGCATGGCGGGCAGGGCGGCTTCGAGCTGTTCGGGAAGCATGCGCAACGCCTTCAGCAGCTGCTGATCGCACACCGCGGGACTGCGGCGCTGACCGTAATAGAGCGCCATGAGGGTGATGAGCACCATCTGACTGCACATGGCCTTGGTGGAGGCCACGCTGATTTCCGGTCCGGCCTGGGTGTAGAGCACCACGTCGGCCTCCCTCGCGATGGAGGAGCCGACCACGTTGCACAGACCGATGACGGGACACCCCTTCTCGCGGGCCAGCCGAAGGGCGGCAAGGGTGTCGGCGGTTTCGCCGGACTGGCTGATGACCATGACGGCCTCGCCGGGCAGAAGCAGCGGATCGCGATAGCGGAACTCCGAGGCGATGTCGAGATCCGTGGGAATGCCGCCCGTGTTTTCCAGCAGCTGCTGCCCCCAGAGACCGGCGTTGTAGGAGGTGCCGCAGGCCACGATGTGCAGACGCCGGGGTACGGGCAGCGCATCGAGTTCCTGCAGGTGCACGCGCAGACCGCCGGAGCCGTCCTCGGATACGCGGCCGGTCAGGCAGTCGGTGATGACCCGGGGCTGCTCCATGATTTCCTTGAGCATGAAGTGCTTGTAGCCGCCCTTGGCCGCGGCCTGCATGTCCCACGGCACATGGCTGACCGTCTTTTCCACGGGCGAGAGGTCGGCCAGGGAGAAGACCTGCCACGAAGCGCCCTCAATGCGGGCGATTTCGCCGTCCTCAAGGAAGACCACTTCGCGGGTATAGGGCAGGAAGGCGGGGATGTCGGAGGCGACGAAGCATTCGCCCACCCCCACGCCCATGAGCAGGGGTGCGGCCATGCGGGCGGCGTAGATGACGCCAGGTTCCTCCACGGCCATCATGACCACGGCATAGGTGCCGTGGGCGCGGCGCAGGGCGCGGGCAAAGGCCTCGCACAGATCGGGAGCGCTCCTGCGCTCCTCGCCTATGAGATGGGCCAGCACTTCTGTATCGGTATCCGAGAGAAAGGTGTGCCCTTCGGCGAGAAGTTCGTCCTTGATTTCCTGAAAGTTCTCGATGATGCCGTTGTGGATGATGGCGATGCCGCCGTCCTGGGAGAGATGCGGGTGGGCGTTGCGTTCCACAGGCAGTCCGTGAGTGGCCCAGCGCGTGTGCCCTATGCCGGACGTGGCCAGAAGATAGGCGTTGTTCGCCAGCTTGGCCTCCAGTGCCGCCAGCTTGCCCGCCGCCTTGACCACCTGAAGCCTGCCTGCCTGTTCGAAGGCCACTCCCGACGAGTCATAGCCTCTGTATTCCAGGCGATGCAGTCCTTCCACCAGCAGGGGCACGGCGGGACGATGTCCGCTGTAGCCAATGATTCCGCACATATGAGAACTCCTGTTTCAGGGAAAATATACCGCCTTTATACAGAGGGAACGCTCCGGCGGCAAGTACCGGCGGACGGGGAAGTCACGCCGGACTCGGGAGCCGGTCGCAGAATACGACAACCATGTGTTTTTTTTTTATGAATTATGAATACGTTCCAATCAGAGAACAGAGATACGTTCCGGGAAAATGAGTCTCTTCCCGGCGCAGGGGCGCGTCCGTTCTGCGTCCGGCCCGTCTGAAAGAACGTCGCAGACGGCGCCCGAAAAAAAGACCCGCCCTCCTTCGCGGAAGGCGGATCTTCGTTCATGACGGAAAAATGCTGCTACCGGGCGGCGCTTTCAGCGGCGGGCGCGGCGGCTTCGGCGGGCGCGGCGGCTTCGGCGGGCGCAGCAGCTTCAGCGGGGGCAACGGCTTCGGCAGGAGCAGCGGCTTCAGCGGGGGCAGCGGCTTCGGCGGGAGCGGCAGCTTCAGCGGGGGCAGCTTCGGCAGGAGCAGCGGATTCGGGAGCGGTCTTTTCGACGGGCGAGGCATTGGCGGGTTCGGGCAGCGGAGGCTGTTCCATGGAAGGCAGATCGCCGAAGGAGGCGGCATCGGCATCGAGGATGGCCTTCACGGCATTCGTCATGTCCACTTCGGGGCTGTAGGCGGGAACAACGTCGTCCTGGAAGATGCCGAAGAGATTATGTTCGACGCGGCACTTCTCCATGGCCTTCCTGGTCTCGGTCTGGATCACGTTCATGACGTGTTCCTGATCCTGCTGGATGACGTTCTGGAGGAAATAGAGACGGCTCTGGAATTCCTTTTCCAGGCGGGCGACCTCCTCGTCGTTCTTGTCGGCTCTGGCCTTTTCCACCTTCGCCTGGATGTCGCCGATGGCGGCCACGGCCTTTTCCTGCACTTCGTTGAAGCGGGCTACGCCCTGCTGACCGAGCTTGCTTTCCTGATAGATTCTGGAAATCTGCACTACGCCGAACTGAGGCGCGGGCTTTTCGGGCTTCGTCTCCTCGTTGCAGCCGCCGAGGAGGGTGAGCATGGACATAACGGCAAGAGCGGAAACTATGTTTCTGTTCATCAGAGTCTTCTCCTGTGGTGAAATGCTTCGTCCCGTCGAGCGCGGACGAAAACGATCTGACAGAGATACCCTTTTTGTCCGCGCTCGGCAATGGGCACGGAGCGAGAAAATTTTCCGCGGGCCACGGCTTGACAGAGCCCCTCGTCCGGAGCAACCCTCAGAGAAAAGGCCGGCGGACGCCTCCGCAGCGGCCGCACATCTTCACAAGGCAGGACAGCATGGCAGATCCAAAAGCGGAAGCATCCATCGAAAACCTGAGGGCGCAGATCGACGCCATCGACGACGAAATGCTCGCCCTCGTGCGCAGAAGATTCAATCTGAGCCGCCGCATCATGACCGACGAACATCGCTTCGGCATGCCCGTGGAAGTGTTCAGTCACGATCGGGAACAGCAGACCATCGACAGGCTGAAGAAGCTGAACGAGGAATCCGACTGTCCCATGCGCAGCGCGCACATCGGCAACATCTGGCAGATGATCTTCTCCTGCACGCGCGTGGGCTGGTAGGCGGAAAAGGCCGCGAAAAACCGCGGACCGGCGGTTCGTCGGGCACAGGCCGTCTGCCGCAGCATCGTTCTGTCCGCACGCGACCGGCAACACCCTCCTCCCGCTCTTCCTTTTCGCGACCTTCTCCCTGCGTTCTTCCGCAGGTAGGGGCCGTCCCGCACGGGGTCGGAAGGCAGGAAGATCGGTTTTTCCGCACGCGACCGGCGGAGGCTCAGGCCCGTTCCGCAAGACGGCGTTCCAGCGCCTCGAGATTTCTTCCCACGTCGCCCTGCAGCCAGAGACTGCGTCCCGGCGCGGGCGAGGGAAGACGCGGTGCTTCCAGGTTCATGACGGCGTAGACCGCGGCGGGATTCTCCGCCGTCATCTGCCGGAACGGATACTTGATGATGCCAGGCGTGTTGAAGCCCACGCCGATTTCCCAGAACAGCATGCGGCAGCCCTCGTGACGGCGCAGAAAATCACGGTACCCGGCATTGGCCGCAAACCAGCCCTCGTCGCGCACGAAGGTGTCGTCGGCGTGCAGGTTCATGGTCATGGGTCTGCCGCAGACCGGACAATGCGGCACAAGTCCGGACGGCACGCATCTGTCCTTCTGCTCGGCGACCATGCGGCGCACGACGTCCTTGTTGTCATAGGTGCGTTCATGACAGGGCACGCTGCACTGCCACAGACCGTAGTCGCCCTGCATGTAGAAAAGCCTGTCCTTCGCAAAGCCCGCAAGCCGGAACTGATGATCCACATTGCTTGTCAGCACGAAGTAGTCCCTGTTCCTCACGAGGGAGAACAGACGACGATACACGGGCAGAGGACCGGGCTCGTAGCGGTTGTACCAGATCTGACGGCTCCACCAGCCCCAGTGCTCCTCCGGCGTGGGAAAACGGTAAAAGCCCCCGGAATACATGTCCGTCATGCCGTAGGCGGCGACAAAATCGTCGAAGAGCCGCTCAAAGCGTTCTCCGGAATAGGTCAGCCCCGCGGATGTCGAAAGTCCGGCTCCCGCACCGATGAGAACGGCGTCGGCCTGCTCCAGCGCCGCGGCCAGACGCTCCGCATCATCCGAGCAGACGCCGGTAGATTTCAAGATCGCTGTTTCTGAAGACATTGAAGACAACCTTCCTTACGGCCGGATATTCCTTGAGACGGACGGAGACGGTCCGCACGGCGATTTCCGCGGCCTCCTGTTGCGGAAACCCGAACACGCCCGTGGAAATGCAGCAGAAGGCCAGCGTTTCCACGCCGTTCTTCGCCGCCAGATCAAGACAGGAGGCATAGCAGGAGGCAAGAAGCCGCGCATCCTCCGCCGAAGGCGCGCCGTTCACGACCGGTCCCACCGTATGAATGACATGGCGGCTCGGCAGATTGAAGGCCGGAGTGATCTTTGCGCCGCCCGTGCGTTCCGGATGCCCCTGCTCTTCCATCATGCGGGCGCAGAACAGGCGCAGCTGCACGCCTGCAAAGGTGTGAATTGCATTGTCGATGCAGTGATGCCCGGGCTGAAAGCAGCCCAGCATGGCGCTGTTGGCCGCGTTGACGATGGCGTCGCACTCGAGCAGCGTGATGTCCCCCTGCCACAGACAGAGCCTGCCGCGC
>CALUTB010000128.1 GCA_944323575.1 uncultured Mailhella sp.
TGTCCTCGCTTTTCCAGTTCGTCATTCTTCTGCTGCTCGTCACCGACCTCATCATGCTCTGGTCGGGACGCATTCTCATGCTCATACGTCTTTCCGCCGTGCATGGCGCGCTGCTCGCCGCCCTGCTGCTTCTGCCCGTGGACGGCGCACTCGACGCGGAACACGTTTTTTTGGCCGCCGCCGTCTTCGTGCTCAAGGGCGTGGGCTTCCCCGTGTTTCTCCGCCATGTCTGCCGCAAGCTCGGCATAGAACCCATGGTGCGCCCGCGCCTCGGCCGCATGTATCCTCTGGCCGCAGGACTTGCGGGACTCGCTTTCTCCCTCTGGCTTGAGGGACGCATTCCCGCCGTGACCGACCTCTTTCCGGCCCTGCTTTTCCCCGTGGCCCTCACCACGCTGTTCTGCGGACTCATCCTCGTCGTGGGATGCGCCAAGGCACTGGCTCAGGTCATCGGTTATCTCGTGGTGGAAAACGGCATTTTCATGCTCGGCATTCCTCTCATGACGGAAGGTTCGGTGTGGTTTGAACTGAGCATTCTGCTCGACGTGTTCGCCGCCGTCTTCGTCATGGCCATCGCCATCAATCACATAAGCAGCGCGTTCGACTCCATCGACGTGGCGCGCTTCCGCAATCTGAGGGACTGACATGACGCTCTCTCTGCTGCTCCTCGTCCCGCTGCTGGCCGGACTTCTCATGTTCATTCCCGGCGCCTGGCCGCGTCGCGGTCTGCTCGTCGCCGCATCCTTCGCGCATCTTGCCCTCGCCCTGCTCACCCTGCGGACCATGCTTGCAGGCGATCGGCCCGTCGCACTGCACGGACTACTCCAGCCTGATCCGCTCGGCATGGTCTTTCTTCTGCTCGCCTCCGTGCTCTTCGCCGCAGCTTCGGTCTACGCCGTGGGCTACCTGCGCGAAGAAGACAAGAAACACGTGAAACGCGACATTCAGAAGGGACAGGTCTTCACCAATGCTCCGGAAACGCGCTTTCTCTGCTGCCTGTGCTTCTTCGTGACCGCCATGACGCTCGTCACGACCACGGCCAATCTCGGCGCGCTCTGGGTGGGCATCGAGCTGACCACGCTTGCCAGCGCGCCGCTCATCTACTTCCACCGGCATCAGAGTTCCATGGAAGCCACCTGGAAATATCTCATGATCTGCTCCGTGGGCATCGCACTGGCGCTGCTCGGCAACATTCTCATGAGCGTGGCCTTTCACAATCCGGCCGTCGCCTCTCCCGAAGGCATGGATCAGCTTTCCGCGTTCATGGAAAGGGCCAGAGGCATTCAGGGCACGGACCGCGTGCTGTGGCTCAAGGCCGCCTTCATCTTCCTGTTCGTGGGATACGGCACCAAGATGGGCCTCTCTCCGCTGCACACATGGCTGCCCGACGCCCACAGTCAGGCGCCGTCCATGGTGTCGGGACTGCTCTCCGGCGCGCTGCTCAACTGTGCGCTGCTCGGCATCCTGCGCGGCCATCAGATCATGCGAGCCGCCGGCCTCGGCGACTTCAGCGGCGATCTGCTCGTGTTCTTCGGACTGGCGTCCATGATCACGGCGGCGGTCTTCATCGTGGGACAGGGCCACTACAAGCGGCTGCTCGCCTATTCCAGCGTGGAGCACATGGGCATTCTCGCGCTGGCCTTCGGCGTGGGCGGCACCGCGCTGTTCGGCGGACTTCTGCACGCCGTATGTCACTCGCTCACCAAGTGCATGCTCTTTCTTGTGGCCGGCAACATTCTCACCCGCTACCACACGCTCTCCAGCTACGACGTGCGCGGTCTCAGGCAGGACATGCCCCTTTCCGGAGCGCTCTGGACAGCGGGTTTTCTCGCCATCGTCGGTTCGCCGCCCTTCGGCCTTTTCATCAGCGAATTCGCCATACTGCGCGGAATCTTCGCCCATGCGGGCATCAGCGTGGCCCTTGTCTATCTGGCGGCGCTCGCCGTCATCTTCGTGGGCATGTCCGTTCCGGTGCTGCGCATGGTGCAGGGAACGCCGCCGCACGACGTGCCCATGGACTACCGCGAATCGCTCTTCAGCGTGCTGCCGCCGGCCGTTCTGTGTCTTGCGGTGCTCGGTCTCGGCCTCGGCGTGCCCGACTGGCTTGAAGAAACGCTCAACCGCGCCGCCGCGCTTCTGGGGGCATGATGTTCAACTACAGAGAATCCGCCGCATGGGACGATCTTCCCCGCATCGACATGGAGGAACTTTCCGCCTCCGTCGCGGAACGCTGCCGCAAAGGCTGGCGACTTCTGGCCTTGTTCGGCGTCCCCTTGAAGGATGGCGTTGAAACGGTCTGCGTGCTGGCCGACGCTTCGGCCCGTCTGCTGGACGTTCTGCGGGGAAAGCCCGCACACCGCTATGCTTCCATGACGCCGCAGTGCCCGCAGGCTCATCTCTTCGAGCGGGAACTCTTTGAGGACTGGGGCATCGAACCCGTCGGGCATCCCTGGCTGAAGCCCGTGCGCTGCCGTCCCTCCGCCGAAAAGGAACGCTCCCGGCGTCCCGGCCCGGCGCAGACCGACTATTTCCGCGTGGAAGGCGAAGAAGTCCATGAAGTGGCCGTCGGTCCCGTGCACGCAGGCGTCATCGAACCGGGTCATTTCCGTTTCCAGTGCTACGGCGAGAACGTGATGCATCTGGAAATACAGCTCGGCTTTCAGCATCGCGACGTGGAGAAGCTCATGACGAGTGTGCCTGCGTCCCGCGCCCTTGCGCTTGCGGAGAACATCTCCGGCGACACGGCCGTAGGACACGCCACTGCCTTCTGTACCGTACAGGAGCGTCTGTGCGGCGTGAAAATCACGGACAGAGCGCACGTGCTCCGACGACTGGCCCTGGAGCTTGAAAGACTCGCCAACCACACCCGCGATCTCGGAGCCATCGGCGGCGATACCGGCTTTCTGCCCACGTCCGCATGGAACGGGCGCATCACGGGCGACTTTCTCAACATCACCTCGGAACTGTGCGGCAGCCGTTTCGGACGCAATCTTCTGTGCCCCGGCGGCATGAAGTGGGATGTGGACGCGGCTCTTGCCGAGAGTCTCGTGAAGCGGCTGCGTGCGGCCTTCCGCGATGCGCGCGGATCCGTGGACGTCATGCTGGAAACCTCCAGCGTGCTGGCCCGTCTCACCGGTACCGGCAGGGTGTCCTTCGAGGATGCCCGTTCCGTCGGTCTCGTGGGCATGGCGGCCCGCGCCTGCGGAGTCACCATGGACGCCCGCATGGACTGGCCGCTCTGCGATCTGGACAACGGCGCACTGCACAAGCGTCTGCGCACCACCGGCGACGTACTGGCCCGCACCCTCATACGCAGCGACGAACTGAACGACTCCGCGGCCTCGGTCGAAGCCGATCTCACGCTGCTCGGCGTGTCGAGCGGCGAGGAATGCTGCCGTGTCGGGATGCCCGACGCCCTTCCCGCCGGACGCATCGCCGTGGCGCAGGTGGAAGGCTGGCGCGGAGAGATCTGTCACGTCGGCATCACCGGACCTTCCGGCGCCTGGCTTGCCTACAAGGTGGTGGATCCCTCCTTCCACAACTGGACGGGACTTTCCCTCGCGCTGCGGGGCGAACAGATTTCCGACTTTCCGCTGTGCAACAAGAGTTTCAACCTGTCCTACTGCGGGCACGACCTGTAAAGGAAATGGCCATGCTGAACATCATCAGGGAACGCCTTCATCAGGGCTACCGCACGCTGAACTATCCCTTTGTCCTGCCGACCGTAAGCCTGCGCTTTGCAGGACTGCCCTCGCTGACGCCGACCTCCTGCACGGACTGCCGGAGCCGCGCCTGTCTTGCCGCCTGTCCAACGGGCGCCCTGCGCGCGACGGCCGACGGGCCGGAACTCGACATGGGCCGCTGTCTGTTCTGCCGTGCCTGCGAACAGGCCTGTCCGGAACAGAAGATCGCCTTCACAAGCGAGCACAGACTCGCCGCCTTCACGCGCGAGGCCCTCATCGTACGCGGCCCCGCCGGAGACATCAACCGACCCGGCGTCCGTCCGGCGCGGGGAACGCAGAAACGCGATCTTTCGATGTTCTCCCGCTCCCTCAAGCTGCGCGAGGTGAGCGCGGGCGGATGCATGGCCTGTGAGGCGGACGTCAACGTGCTCGGCACGCTCGTCTATGATCTCGGACGCTTCGGCATAGAATACGCGGCCTCTCCGCGTCATGCCGACGGCATACTCGTCACCGGTCCGGTCACGGAAAACATGAAAAAGGCTCTGCTCGACACCTGGGAGGCCGTGCCGGAACCGAAAATCGTCATAGCCGTGGGCATCTGCGCCATTTCCGGCGGTACGTTCCGCGGCAGCCGGGAATGCTGCGGCGGCGTGGAATCCGTGCTGCCGGCAGGCTCGGTGGACGTCTATGTGCCGGGATGCCCGCCCAATCCCTGGACCATTCTCGACGGCATTCTTTCCGCAGCCTGGAAAAAGCGTATGCTCCGGCAGAACTGACGCCGGCCCCCGTCCGCTGTGCCGGGAAATCGGGATGTTCCGCGCCCGTCCGTACCTGCTTCGGGGCGACGAGCGGGAACAGGACGCCTCGTCTACGCCCTTTCGCTCCGTTCCGGAGCCTTCGCACGTCCGTCTCCGGGCATGGACCGCTCCTTCGGAAAATGCCTCTTCGCGGGCGGAACCGACAAAAAAGCTTCCGCATCTTCCGCAACGCCGTCTTTTTGCACAGAATGGCGGTGTCGTCCTGATTCTGCTCATGTGTTGCATGATATGCGTCAAAAGAATCATTTTGTTGTTGCATATCATCAGCAAAACGGACGGAAACTCGCGTCGAAGCAACGTCATGTTCTTTTCTTTGTGTCGTCACCCCTTCCTTCCCACAGAGAAAAATATGCATGTTGCACGGATATGACATGAAAAAATGTTTTTCGGACTGGACTGACCGGCATTGTTCATGGTATATGCGAAATCAACCCGATGTGCGCGGAACAGATCCGGCACGTTCGTCAGGTCCCCTTTACAAAGGAGAAACGTCCCTATGCGCAAAGTCCTTCTTGCCCAGGCTCTTGCCCTGGCCCTTCTGCTGCCCGTCGCGGCCAACGCCGCCGACTACAGACCCGAAGTAACCGCCCATCGCGGTGCGAGCGGCTATCTGCCCGAGCACACGCTTCCCGCCAAGGCCATGGCCTATGCCATGGGCGTGGACTACGTGGAACAGGACGTCGTCATGACCAAGGACGGCAAGCTCATGGTCATGCACGACATTCTGGTGGACACCACCACCGACGTGGCCAAGAAGTTTCCCGACCGCCATCGCGACAACGGCCGCTACTACGCCTGTGACTTCACCTGTGACGAACTGCGCACACTGCGCGTGACCGAACGTTTCGATCCCAAGACCGGCAAGGCCGTGTTCCCGGGCCGCTTCCCCGATTCTCCCATCGGCTATCAGATCCCCACACTGGAGGAAGAGTTCTATCAGGTGCAGGGACTGAACAAGTCCACCGGCAGGAACGTGGGCGTGTACGTGGAAGTAAAGGAACCTGAATTCTTCATGACCCAGGGTCTGGACATTCTCAAGGCTACCATCGAAATGATGACCCGGTTCGGCTACAACAGCCCGGACAGCAAGGCTATTCTCCAGATCTTCGACTATGAGGCCGTGATCCGCGCCCGCGAGCTCGGCTGGAAGGGACAGCTGTGCATGCTGGTCACCGCCGGCGGCCAGGGCGCCAAGGACGACAAGGAACGCCACAATTGGCTGACCACGCCCGAAGGCATCAAGGACATTGCCAGATATGCCACCATCTACGCGCCGAACTTCAATCTTCTTGCCGTGCCCACGGCCGACGGCAAGGGCTACACGCTCTCCAACCTCGGTGATCTGGCCCGCGAGAACGGCATGAAGCTGCACTCCTGGACACTGCGCAAGGACTCTCTGCCCAAGGGATTCAAGGACTTCAACGAAGTCCTGGACGTGTCCTTCAAGCAGCTCAAGGTGGACGGCATGTTCTCCGACTTCCCGGATCTTCTGGTGGAATACCTGAAGGCCAACAACATGCGCTGAATGCCGCTGCGCAAGGAATGACTGAAGACGAGCCGTCCCGATCCCGCAGCGCATCATGAAAAAAGGCCGATCCCTGAGAGGGACCGGCCTTTTTTCCTTTCCAGGAAAAGCACACATCCCGAGAGTTGATTTTTATATAAATATACCAATGTGTTATCACAATGGTACAAAATACTCTTCTCTCATGTCCGCACCTTTGTCCGCACAATGTAAATAGCAAGATAACGACAAAACATGAACAGCCTCAGGCTACTCAGATTATCTTTTTTAAAGCCTGACCATCAAGAATTGGCAAGTTGAGAGCATGGACTGCCTTCAGACAGATTTCATATTCTAGGCTCAGGACTCATTAATTGCCAAAAGGGTAAGAAGAGTTCTTATTGTCGGCATAGGGAGGATGCCATGAAGGAACTTTTTTATCTTTCTCATGAACAGATTGCTCGTATCAA
>CALUTB010000129.1 GCA_944323575.1 uncultured Mailhella sp.
AAGTTCCTTCATGGCATCCTCCCTATGCCGACAATAAGAACTTTTTACCCTTTTGGCAATTAATGAGTCCTGAACCTGTGTTGAACCTATCGATTTCCGGCGTCTTGTCCAGCCGGGAACAAGAAGTCGGCAGAAGAGGCGTCGAAAGACACGGGGCTGCCTGGTCGCGGATGGGCTCAAAAAAAGGCGGGAGCCGAAGCTTCCGCCCTTCGTGTCAGATGCCGGGATGCCTTACAGGCAGCGCAGCTGCGTTTCCGTGTCGAACACGTGACCATGTCCCTTGCGGGCCGTGAGGCGGATGACGTCGCCGGAAGAGGGACGCTGCGAGCCCTGGAGGCGCACGATGACCGAGGAGCTTTCCTGCTTTTCGGGATTCGCGCTCAGGGGACGGCAGTAGGCGAGGGTGTCGGAGCCGAGGGCTTCCACGATGTCCACGGTGACGCGGATGTCGCCTTCGGGGTCGAAGATGAGGTCTTCGCTGCGAAGACCGAGCAGAATGTCGCCGCTGCGGCCGGAGATGTCGATGTCTTCGGCCTGCACGCCGGAAAGACGGGTGCCGTCGGGCAGGATGATGTCGTTCTTTTCCGCTCGGGCGCGCACGATGTTCATGGAGGGAGAACCCATGAACTGCGCCACGAACACGGAGGCCGGGCGCAGATACACGTCGTCGGGGGTGCCGTACTGTTCGATGTGGCCTGCGCGCAACACGAGGATCTTTTCGGCGAGTGTCATGGCCTCCACCTGATCGTGGGTCACGTAGATGCTGGTGGTGGCGAGGCGCTGATGCAGGCGGCGCAGTTCGATGCGCATCTGATTGCGCAGATTGGCGTCGAGGTTGGAGAGCGGTTCGTCGAAGAGGAACACGCTGGGTTCGCGCACGATGGCGCGACCCATGGCCACGCGCTGACGCTGACCGCCGGAAAGCTGACGGGGCATGCGTTCGAGCAGGCCGTCGAGGCCGAGGAGCTTGGCGGCTTCCAGGGCGCGGCGCTTGCGCTCGTCGGCGGGAATGCCGCGCACTTTCAGGCCGTAGGTGATGTTGTTGTACACGTTCATGTGCGGATAGAGCGCGTAGTTCTGGAACACCATGGCGATGTTGCGGTCCTTGGGTTCCATGCGGGTGACGTCCTTGTCGCCGATCATGATGGTGCCGGAAGTCACTTCTTCTAGGCCTGCGATGCAGCGCAGGGCCGTGGACTTGCCGCAGCCCGAGGGGCCCACCATGACCATGAACGAGCCGTCCGGCACTTCAAGGTTGAGACCGGAGAGCACTTTGTTCTTGTTGAAAGTCTTGTCTATGTTGATGAGACGAACGTTTGCCATTGTCTGATCCTTGTACTACTTCTCGGTTTCCACAAGTCCGCGAACAAAGAGCTTCTGCATGCCGAGCACCACGAGAAGGGGCGGAAGCATGCCGAGAAGCGCCACGGCCATGATCAGGTTCCATTCCGGTACGGCGTCGGGAATGTTCACCATGCGCTGAATGCCCATGACCACGGTGTACATGCTTTCCTGATTGGTTACGAGCAGGGGCCACAGGTACTGGTTCCAGCCGTAGATGAACAGCACCACGAAGAGTGCGGCGGTGTTCGTGCGGGAAAGCGGCAGCACCACATCCACGAAGAAGCGCCAGGGGCCTGCGCCGTCGATGCGCGCGGCTTCGAGCAGTTCCTGCGGAATGGTCATGAACATCTGACGGTACAGGAACGTGGCCGTGGCCGAGGCGATGAGCGGCAGAATGAGGCCGGGATAGCTGTCGATGAAGTTCAGGTTGGCGGCCACCTGGAAGGTGGGCACGATACGCACTTCCACGGGCATCATGAGCGTGATGAAGATGAGCACGAAGCACAGCTCGCGTCCGCGGAAGCGGAAGAACACGATGGCGTAGGCCGCTGTGATGGAAATGGCGATTTTGCCGAGGGCGATGCCGAGCGCCATGATGAGGCTGTTGCCCATCATGACCCACACGGGAATGCCGCCGGCGGCCTTGAGGCCCTGGGTGAGCACGGTGGTGAAGTTCTTGACGAGCTCCTGACCGAACCACAGGGGCGTGGTGCCTATGAGCACGTCGTAGCTGTGGGAGGTGGCCACGAGCGCCACATACAGGGGAAAGAGAACGACGGCCGCGCCGAACAGGAGCACGGCGTGACTGAGCGCTCTTCCGAGTCCTTTCTTTTCTACCATGACGAATCTTCTCCTGTTGCGGCTAGTAGTTGACCTTGCGTTCGACGTAGCGGAACTGGAGGAAGGTCAGAATCATGACGATGAACATGAGCACCACCGACTGCGCGGAGGAACCGCCGAAGTCGAGGCCGATGAATCCGTCGTTGAAGACTTTGTAGATGAGTGTTTCCGTTGCGCGTGAAGGCCCTCCCTGCGTGACCGCATGCACGATGCCGAAGGTTTCGAACAGTGTGTAAATGGTGTTGACCACGAGCAGGAAGAAGGTCGTGGGCGAGAGCAGGGGGAAGATGATGTTGCGGAAGCGCTGCCAGGGGCTGGCGCCGTCGATGGCGGCGGCCTCGATGAGCGAACGCGGAATGGCCTGGAGTCCCGCAAGGAAGAACAGGAAATTATAGGAAATCTGCTTCCAGGAGGCAGATATGATGAGCAGCAGCAGAGCCTGGTTGCCGTTGAGCTTGTGGTTCCAGGTGTATCCCAGGCTGTCGAGCAGCGAGGAGAGCACGCCTACTGAAGGGTTGAACAGAAAGAGCCAGAGCACGCCGGCGAGGGGCGGAGCCACGGCGTAGGGAATGATGAGCATCGACTTGTAGAGCGTGCCGCCGAAGCTTACCTGATCGGCGACGACGGCCATGAGCAGGGAAACCGTCATGGTGAGGGTGATGGTGGCGATGCTGAAGATGAAGGTGAGATACAGCGTTTCAAGATAGCTGGGATCGGAGAAAAGAACGGCAAAGTTGTCCAGTCCGACGAACTCTCTGGAAAGGCCGAAAGAGTCTTCCATGTATACCGACCCGAGCAGGGCCTCGCCGGCGGGGTAGAAGAAGAACACCACCGTGATGACAAGCTGGGGCAGCAGGAAGAGAATGGGCAGCAGCAGATGCTTTTTGCCCCGGAACGCGTAGCGCTCATCCTGCATGAGAACTCCTTTGACGGCTGTGGTTGAAAAAAGGGGAGAGTCGGCCTCTCCCCTTTGCTGTGAGATGAGCGGATCAGCTGTTGGCGCGCTCAAAACGGCGCAGTTCGACGTTGCCGCGCTTCACGGCGGAGTCGAGGGCTTCCTTGGCGGTCTTCTTGCCGGCCCAAACGGCTTCGAGTTCTTCGTCGATGATGTTGCGGATCTGGACGAAGTTGCCGAGACGCAGCCCGAGGGTGTTGATGGTGGGCTTCTTGTCGGAAAGAGCCTTCACGGCCACGTCTGTGCCGGGGTTCTTGTCATAGAATCCCTGCTGCTTGGTGAGTTCGTAACCGGCGAGGGTGACGGGCACGTAACCGGTGGCCTGATGGAAGGCGGCCTGCACTTCGGGCTTCAGGATGTAGTTGAGGAAGGCAGCCACGCCGTTTTCGGAATCCTTGGAATGTCCGGCCATGGCCCAAATAGCGGCACCACCGATGACGGTATTCTGGGGAGCGCCCTTGACGTCGGGCCAATAGGGCAGAACCATCACGCCCCAGTTGAACTTGGCACCGGCCTTGACGGCGGCATAGGAACCGGAGGAGTTCATAAGAATGCCCGCATCACCGGCGGTGAAGGTGTTGATGGCTTCGGACTTGCGGCCTACGTACACGGACACGCCTTCCTTGTTGAGCTGAGAGAGGAAGTCGATGTGTCTGACCTGCAGCGGTCCGTTGAACAGCAGCTCAGTGTCCAAACCGTCGAAGCCGTTGTTGTTAGAGGCAAAGGGGACGTTGTGCCAGGCGGAGAAGCTCTCCAGCTGTACCCAGGACTGCCAGCCGCTGGTCATGCCGTACTTGCACGCGCCGGATTCCTTGATCTTGCGGGCGAGGTCGGCCACTTCGGGCCAGGTGCGGGGGAAGTTATCAGGATCGCCGCCGGCCTTCTTCACGGCGTCCTTGTTGTAGTACAGCACCGTGGTGGATGCGTTGAATGGCATGGCGATGAGCTTGCCATCGCTGGTGGAATAGTAGCTGGTCACGGAAGGCAGGAATTTGGACATATCCAGAGGCGTTCCGGCTGCGTCCATGATTTCCCAGATGGGACGGATGGCGCCCTTGGCGGCCATCATGCTGGCGGTGCCCACTTCGAAGATCTGAATGATGTTTGGAGGCTGCTTGGCGCGGGAGGCGGCAATAGCCGCAGTCATGGCTTCGTCGTAGTTGCCCTTGTACACGCCCTTGACTTCGTATTTGTCCTGGGAGGCGTTGAAGTCCTTGATGATGTTGTCGGTGATTTCACCGAGCTCGCCACCCATACCGTGCCAGAAGGTGATGGTGGTTTTAGCCTGCACGGGAGCCGCCAGGAGCATCAGAGAAACGGCCATGAGGGCCACAGATCGGAGTGAACGCATAAGTTCTCCTGCCTTTGCGGACGTGTCGTCCGGTTGGAGTCTCCGGGAAAATCCCGGAAGGAACTATTTCACGCGCCCTGAGAGGGGACTTGCCGTCCCCTCTCAGGGCGCGCTGCTGACGGTTCAGTCTCTGCCCAGAGCTGCCCGGCACGCGGCCGGGAAGTCGGTGATGATGCCGCTTGCGCCGTCTTCCACCAGCTTTCTGGCTTCGTCCATGTCGTTGACGGTCCAGACGTTGACGGCAAAGCCGGCGTCGCGGAGGGCGGCAAGATCGCCGGGGGCGAGAATCAGCCTGTCCGGATGGTAGGCGTTCACGCCGAGACTGCGGCACAGTTCGACGGGGTTTTCGGGACGGGTGTTTTCCACAAGTGCACCCGTGGCGATTTCAGGACACAGATCATGGCATTCCAGCAGATAGCGGTGCTGGAACGAGGAAATGATGACCTGTTCCACCATGTCGAAACGGCGGATCATCTCTAACACGTCTTTTGTTACAGTATTATGACCGATGAGGTGGGCGTGGTTTTTAATTTCCACGTTCACGGCCCAGTCGAAGCGCTTCGTGAGTTCGAGCGCCTGTTCCAGCGTGGGAATGCGCAGTCCCTTGAAGGAGGCGAGGGTGTCGGCGCTCAGTTCTCCGGCGGCCACGCGTCCGAACTGGTCTCGGCCTTCGTACCAGGACCCCGCGTCCAGTCTGCCGAGTTCCTCAAGCGTGAAGTCGCACACGCGGTAGGAGGGGCGGCCGGGATAGACTTCTTCCACGTTGGTGGTGCGCACGAGGGTGTCGTCGTGGACGACCACGAGCTTGTAGTCCTTAGTATAGTTGACGTCCAGCTCCCAGAGATCGGCCTTGACGGCGTGGCCGAGGGCGGCGGAGGCCAGCGTGTTTTCGGGGGCGTGTCCTCTGGCGCCGCGATGGGCGATGACGAGGGGCATGGGGGCGCGAGAGTGCAGTTCGACATTGTTTTTCATGGCAGCTATCCAGTATTCATGGTGTTTTTCCGCAGCAGGACGCTGCGGAATCAGGCGGAACGGACAGCCGTCCGCACTGAGGAAATGCGTGGTCGCGAGTTTTCCGTCTTTCCCGGTTTCTTTCCGGGAAGACACGGTACTGTTCCGGCGCGAGCGTATCAGCAGACAACATATTTTTACTGCAGTATTTATAATTTCGGTGCGTATCTTAAATTATGCTGTTTATCAAGCATATTCTTTCATTCTCATGGTTCGTGGAAAACTGTATATTCCCGTTTCAGGCGTCGGCAGAAAAGAGGATATCTGACGGCTATCCTTGAGTTTCTTAGCTTGCAGGCTGACATGACCCACATCATTATTGATGGGACATACGTTCATGCTCATAAGCATAGTGCCGGAGCTCGACATACCTCTGGACACAATCAGGCTCTCAGTCGAGGTCGCGGCGGCTTTACCTCCAAAATTCATGCGGTGGTGGATGCTCTCGACAAGTCTATTGCGGCCTGCCGAAAACTCTGCCTATCGTCTCAGCCTGACGGACGAAATCTGTCTGAAGCAGTCCATGCTCTCAACCTGCCAATTCTTGATGGTCAAGCTATAAAAAGATGGTCTGAGTCGCCTGAGGCTGTTCATGTTTTGTCGTTATCTTGTTATTTACATTGTGCGGACATGAGAAAAGAGTTTTTATAATTGTTATAACATATTGGTATATTTATATAAATATCAACTCTAGCGATATATACTTTTCCTTGCGAAGGAAAACTTTCCAATTTCCCGCAAGTCCACAGAATTTTTATAATTTACCAATAACACCTATGAATACAATAAGTTATATTCGTCAGTTTTCCCTATTTTCCCCTCCTGTTCGATAACGTGTGCGGACAAAAATGGGATTGGTGCGGACATGGTGCTGCACAAAAATTAATGAGAAAAAGATAGCGGACAGAACTGAACTTCCTCTGACTACCCGGCAATCTCTTAAAAACTTTGGGA
>CALUTB010000130.1 GCA_944323575.1 uncultured Mailhella sp.
GGCGACTCCATGGCCACGGCCGTGACCATGGGTTCCGTGGCGCTGCCGGAAATGCGCAAGAAGAACTATCATCCCGGTCTGAGCTGCGCCTGCCTTGCCGCCGGCGGCACGCTGGGTATTCTTATTCCGCCTAGCATGGGCTTCATTTTTTACGCAATCGTCACCGAGGAATCCATCGGAAGACTCTTCCTTGCCGGTGTCGTACCCGGTCTGCTGCTGGCGGGTCTGTTTATCATCTATACGATATTCGTCGCCGTCCGTCATCCCGAACTTGCCCCCCGCGGCGATGCCACCACCTTCGGTGAAAAGCTGCGTTCCCTCAAGGGCGTGGCGGTCATGCTCGGTCTCATTTTCATCATCCTTGGAGGCATTCTGCTCGGGCTGTTCAGCCCCAATGAAGGTGCCGGGGTGGGCGCAACCTGCACGTTTTTGTATGCCTTCCTCTCTCGTAAACTGAGCTGGCAGGACGCGATAAAGGCCTTGCATTCCACAGTGACCATTTCCGCAAGGCTTATGTTCATCCTCGTTAGCGTGGGTATTCTCGGTTACTTTTTCGCGGCTACGCGACTTCCGCAGATCCTTGCTGAATTTGTGAGCGGCATTGATGCCAACAGATACTTCATCTTCGCCGGTATCGTGATCCTATACATCATTCTCGGCTGTATGATGAATGTTATTCCCATGATTCTGCTCACCCTGCCGGCCCTGTATCCCACGGTGCTCGCCCTGCAGTTTGATCCCATCTGGTTCGGCGTATGTATCGTGCTGCTCATGGAAATGGGACAGATCACTCCCCCTGTAGGCGTAAACGTGTTCGCCATGAGTTCCGTGGCGCGTGATATCCCCATGGCTGACATTTTCAAGAGCGTCGTGCCTTACTTCTGCTGCATGTGCGTGTTGCTGCTTTTGCTGTGCATCTTTCCCGGCATAGCGCTGTGGCTGCCCACGCACTTCTTCTAATCGGAAATGCCCCGCAGCATGATCGGAAACGGCGTGTCTGCGGGGATGACGGTATTGTTTTCCGGCAAGCCCCGCCTCTTCTTTTTTCGTTGCCAACGTCCTCCTGCCGATGGAAAAGAGGGGCGGGTACTACAGGAAGATTGCTTCCTGGTCACCCATTACGCGTAGAGGTTTGAAATGAAGAAAATTCTGTTTGCCGCCCTGGCCATGCTTGGCGTCAGTGTCTCCACCGCGTATGCCGCTCCTGTGGAGCTGCGTTTCACCAGCGTGTACATCGACCGTCACCCTGTTGTGCAGAATGCGTTCATCCCCTGGATGGAGGAAATCAAGAAACGCACCAACGGCGAAGTGGTCATCACTTATTTCAATCCCGGCACCATCTGCCCCAACAATGAAATGTTCAGCTCCGTGAGAAGCGGCGCCGTGGATATTGCCTCCAACAATACCAACGTGACCAACGGCGCGCTGCTCCTGAGTGATGCCGCCAACGTTCCTTTCCTGTTCCAGAATGCGGAATCCGCATCCATGTCCGTCTGGCGCATTTCCCAGAAGTATCCCGAATGGGCGCATGAGTTCGACGGGATGAAGATGCTCACCCAGTACACCTCCGCCCTCATGATGCTGCACACCACCGACGAGCCGATCACCAAATTCTCCGATATCCGCGGCAAGAAGGTCACCACCGTGGGCGGTCTGGACAGGGATGTCCTCCGGTCTTTTAAGGCCAACCCTATTTTCGTGCCGCTGCCCGATACCTATATGTCTCTTTCCCGCGGCATGGCCGACGGTTGCTATCTTGCCATCGCTCCTCTGCGTTCCTTCAAAATCACGGAAACCATCAAGTACTCAGTTGCCGACCCCATTGCCGCTTCTCCCATGTGGCTGGCCATGTCCAACGACGCATGGAACCGTCTCAGCCCTGAACAGCAGGCCGTCTTTACGGAAACCACAGGCGAAGTACTGGCCCGTGCCATCGGTCGCGCTCTGGATGACGGTTCCAACACGGATGCCAAGTGGATGGAAGAAAACGGCCATAAGTTCAATTACTTCTCTGAAGAAGAAAAGGCCAAGATCGTCGAGGCCACGGCCGACATCGGCGCCAAGTGGATCGAAAGAGCGGAAAAAAAGGGCTATGCCAACGCTGCCAAGATTCTCGACGACCTGCGCGTCCTCGGCCGGCAGACTGCTGCCGAAATCGCTCAGGAAAAGGCCGGAAAGTAACCATTAGCGCCGCAGCGAGTTTTTCGCTGCGGCCGCTGTCTTTGAGGCAGCACAGGGATAAGACATGGCTCAGAAGATTAAAAATGTCGTGTTCATCATGCTTGATACGTTGCAGTTCAACTATCTTGGCTGCTACGGCAACAAGACGGTGAAAACTCCCAACTTTGACCGATTCGCCCGTAACGGCGTGCTTTTTGAGAACGCCTACAGCGAAGGCCTGCCCACGGTCCCTGTGCGCAGGGCTACCATGACGGGCCGCTATACGCTTCCCTTTGCCGGGTGGCAGGCGCTTTCCTCCGAGGACACCACGCTTTCCGACATACTCTGGGGACGCGACGTGCAGACTGCCCTGGTGTATGACACTCCCCCCATGCGCCTGCCCAAGTATGGCTATTCCCGCGGCTTTGACTATGTGAAGTTCTGCCCCGGTCACGAACTCGACCATACTACTTTTGCCGGTCGGGAACTCGACCCGTCCATGAAGCCCATCGACTACACTTCCTACAGCATGGCGTACAATGAAAAGGGCGAGCTCATCGACGACTCCAGTACCGCGCTCTTGGAGGAAATTGAGTGTTTCCTCAAGATTCGTCAGGAATGGCGTTCGGAAGAAGACAACTTCGTGAGCGTGGTGGCCCGCGAGGCCGACCGCTGGCTGCGCGATATTCGTGACAAAAAGCGTCCCTTCATGCTCTGGGTGGATTCGTTTGACCCGCATGAACCCTGGGATCCGCCGTCGATATGGAAGAAGGAACCCTGCCCCTATGATCCCGAATGGAAAGGCAACCCCATTCTTCTTGCCCCGTGGACTCCTGTTGAAGGCCGCATTACCGATGAGGAATGTGCGCACATCCGTGCCCTTTATGCGGAAAACATCGAGCTTGTGGACAAAAAAATAGGCAAGCTGCTGGATTCCATCCGTGACCAGGGACTGTGGGATGAGACCATGATTATCATTACGTCCGATCATGGCCAGCCCATGGGCAAGGGCGAACACGGACACGGCATCATGCGCAAGTGCCGTCCCTGGCCGTATGAGGAACTCGTGCATGTGCCGCTCATGATGCATATTCCCGGAGTGGAAGGTGGCAAGCGTATCAAGGGTTTTGTTCAGAATGTGGACATTGCTCCCACCATTCTTGAAGCTCTCGGTTACCTCGACGACCTGGGGGCCCAGGGCGGCGCCTTCGGCTTCCCCGTGTTCGGGGCCATGGACATGCAGGGACACAGTCTCCTGCCCATGGTACGCGGTGAAGTGGAGAAGGTGCGTGATTTCGCCATTGCCGGTTATTTCGGCATGTCGTGGTCCATCATCACCGAAGACTACACCTATATCCACTGGCTCCTGAAGAACTCCACGCAGAACGATGTGGTCAAGGCCCGTCATGCCGGACATGACATCATGGAAGATGAAGCCATCTGGACCTGTACCGTAGGCGCACGGCAGGATGTGCCGGACGAGGATGAGCTTTACGACCGTCGCAAGGACCAGTTCCAGCTGAATAATATCATTAAGGAACAGCCTGAAAAGGCCGGAGAACTGCTGAAGCAGCTCAAGCTGTACATCGGCGAGCTGAAGACGCTGTAGGCATGAATATGGGTTCCGTTTCGTGCGGGAGCGTCGGAAGAAAAGACGAGGGAGCGCGCAGGCGCTCCCTCCTTTCAGGAGAGAGATATGTTTGAGGAACTTTCGGACGCCACGTTCGATGGCCGCATTGCGGAAGTGAAGGCCGGAGCCTGTATTTTTTACAAGCAGTTGTGCCCTCACTGCAAGAATATGGAAAAGGTGCTGGAAAAGTTTTCCAGATTACAGCCGGAAGTCACGCTGCTTTCCGTCGATATCGAGCAGAATCCCGTTTCCGCCGGAGTCTGCGGCGCGGAACGCGCGCCCACCATTATCGTCATTCGTGACGGCAAGGTGGCGGGCCGGAAGGCCGGGCTCATGAATCCGCGTGAAATGGCGCAGTTTTTTGACTCCTGCAGATAAGGAAGGCGGTCTATGAGCGAAGTCATCACCACGGACCTGGTCATCATCGGCGGCGGTCCCGCCGGCATGACGGCCGCGCTGTATGCCGTCCGGGCCAAACTCAAGACGGTGGTGCTGGAGAGCAATGTAACCGGCGGACTGGTGAATTCCACGTATACGGTGGAGAACTTTCCTTCCTGGCCTTCCATTCACGGTATGGAACTCATGGAGAAGATGCGGGCTCAGATAGATGAGCTCGGCGTCACGGTGGAAGAAGTCTGCGAGGTGGAGAGCCTTGAGCTGGACGGGCAATGGAAGAAGGTGGTGACGGATTCCGCCGAATACCGCTGCAAGGCCGTCATTCTTGCCACAGGTCGGGTTCCTCTGGAGCTGGATACGCCTACACAGGCCCAGGAAGTGCATCATTGCGCCATCTGTGACGGCGCGGCCTATGCAGGCAGACATGTGCTTGTGGTGGGCGGCGGAAACAGCGCTTTTGACGAAAGCCTATATCTTCTTGCTTCCGGCATCGAGCACATCACGCTCGTGGAAGCCATGCCCCGTTATTTTGCGGCGGAAAGCACGCAGGAACAGCTTTTCAGCTCGGGCAGAGTGGAAGGGTTCGTTTCCACGAAAGTGGTGGACCTCATCGTGAAGGATGGTGTCCTTACCGGAGCGCTTCTCGAGAATTCCGAAAGCGGCAGACGATGGACCGTGGATGTCGCAGGGGTATTCGTGTTTCTTGGCCAGAAGCCCAACAACAGTCTGTTCAAGGATATTCTGCCGTTGACGAAGCAGGGATACATCAAAGCTTCCGAGCTTATGGAAACCGGGATTCCCGGTGTATTCAGCGCCGGAGACATCAACGACAAGGCTTTTCGTCAGATTACCACCGCTGTTGCCGACGGCACCATAGCGGCGCTTTCCGCGGAACGCTATATTCGCTCCGCTTTTTGAACGATATGGACAAGATAGACATTACCATACGGATGCTGGACCTTGACGGCGCACGCCTGTCGCTGGCGGAGCAGCGTCTTCGCCACATGTTGAAGGAGCGTGATATTCAGGCCGACATCATCTGCGTGAGCTGCGGGTTGGAAATTGCCCGTCAGGGGTTTTCCAACGGCCTGCCGGCGCTCTTGATGAATCAGTATCTGGCCTCGGAAGGTCGTGAGCTGACGGAAGAGGTACTTGAGGAGTTCTGCGGCAAGCTGGAACTGTGGATCAGCCGGGTACGCGCCCGGCAGGCCGGGGAAAGCTGACATCTTTTTCGTTTTTTTGACTATGGGGCAAAGTATTCGGACATGAATGACTACCCAACGCGGGTGTAACTCAGTTGGGAGAGCGCTTGAACAGCATTCAAGAGGCCAAGAGTTCAATTCTCTTCATATCAACCAGAATTTGAAAGGGTTTGCGGATTTCCGCAGACCCTTTTGTTTTTGACTCTCCGCACGGCCTTCAGCATCCGGCAGGCTTCGTCCGTGTCCGGCGGCCAAGCAGCATTGCAGCAACTGTTTTTTTTTCATCGAAGGGCATGGACTTCTTCCGCCGTCCGGCTTTTTCTAGGAGGTGTCTGCAAGCCATCTTTCAATGCTAAATCATAAGGCTAGTTAAGATTTGAGATGTGTTGTGCTTGGGGAATGTGTTACTGCGACATTCCCCAGGATCTCTGGCTCAAGCTTGAGCCCATATTGCCGACAGAAGGTTCTCCTCGTGGCGGAAGACCGGCCGGCGACATCGGAAACTTTTTCAATGTCGTAACATTGGCTGCTTCGAACCGGCGCTTCATGGCGAGCCTTGTCAAATGTATATGGGCCGTGGAAACCGTCTGTTTCCGCTTCAGGCGATGGCAGAAAAGAGGGGGTCTGAAAGCTATTCTTGAACTTCTTACTTTGCAGGCTGACATGAAACTTACCATTATTGAGGGAAGTTATGTTCGCGCCCATAAGCATGGTACGGGGGGCAGGCATAGTTCCGGCGCACATCAGGCAGTCGGACGAAACCGTGGAGGTTTTACATCCAGGATACATGCCGTAGTGGATGATCTCGGCAATTTGATAGCTTTTATCATCACCGGTGGTCAGATGTCCGAATGTGCTCAACATGCGGAAATCATACTATAATACAACAGTTCTTCCTGATGGGGGGCACAGACAGCAGAAAAATAATCAATGAGTGACATAGTCGTGGATGCAAGGCCGTCATTCCTGCCC
>CALUTB010000131.1 GCA_944323575.1 uncultured Mailhella sp.
TCATTTCAGCTGTAAGCAGCCAACCTTCTCCGGTCTGCTGCCCCAGTGACACCACACCGTTCACCTGTTCGCGCAGCTTACGGAACGGAAGCGGGGGCGAGAATCTCCTGCTTCGTGCCAGCACGAACCTGAGCGGCAGCCTCAGCGTCAGAAGCGTGCGCAGAAGCAGGTTGCTTACCGTTGCGCGTCGCATGCTGCCGTTGTGGTGCTGCCAACGATACACTTCATCGTACAATCCGTACAGAATAAAATCGGTGAAGTCGGGCATGACGGCTTCGCCGCCTTCGGCCTCGACGACCTTGACCGCGTTGTTGTTGGCGTCGGGATGATACTTCAAAAGGATCTCGCCCACAAGTCCGACTCTCGGCCTCCGCGGCTCATCCCTGAGAGGCAGGGCGTCGAAGGCCTTCACGAGTTCGCCGAGATGCCGGTAGGTGCGTCGCAGGGCTCCGTCGCGGATATCCTGATCAAGCACTTCGGCCCACTGATCGGCAAGAGCTTCCGCGCTGCCCTTGATGCTTTCATAGGGGCGGGTCCGGTACAGAAGGCGCATGAGGGTGTCACCGCACAGAAGGGCCTGGACGCCTCGCAGAAGCATGCGCCCGGTGACCCGGAAGCCGGGATTGCGTCCCAGTCCCGCGAGATTGAACGAAATGACCGGGATGTCGGTCAGACCGCATTCTCTGAGCGCCTTGTAGAGGAAGCCGATATAATTGGTGGCACGACATCCGCCGCCGGTCTGGGAAAGGATGAGCGCGATGCGGTGCCTGTCGTACTTGCCGCTCCGAATGGCGTACAGAAGCTGACCTATCACCGTGATGGCCGGGTAGCAGGCGTCGTTGTTCACATGGCGCAGGCCTTCCTCCACGGCGTCGCGGGAAACGGAAGGCAGAAGCTCCGCCTTATAGCCGCAGCCCTTGAGCATGGAGGGCAGGAACTGGAAATGGATGGGAGACATCTGCGGAATAAGAATGGTGTGCGTCTCCCTCATCTCCTCCGTGAAGTTCGGGGGAATCCAGTTGTCTTCCTCCACTGGCGCCATGGGCAGCACCGTGGCGAATTCCGGCATGACGCTGACGGCCCTGTGATTTCTGCGTTCCTTCATGGTTGCCAGCAGGGAGCGTACGCGGATGCGCGCCGCACCGAGATTTGCCCCCTCGTCGATCTTGATCTGGGTATAGAGTCTGCCGGAGGCGGCAAGGATCTCTTCGACCTGATCGGCGGTTACGGCGTCGAGACCGCAGCCGAACGAGACGAGCTGGACAAGGGACACCAGATCCGACTGGGCGGCATAGGCGGCCGCACGGTACAGTCTGGCATGGAAGGTCCACTGATCGACAACCCTCAGTCTGCCGGGATCGGGCATGAGATGCGCTACGGAATCCTCCGTGAGCACGGCCAGACCGGAAGCCGTGATGAGGTCGGGAATGCCGTGATGGACCTCCGGATCCACATGATAGGGATGACCGGCCAGAATGATGCCCATCTTTCCGGTCTTCTTGAGGAAATCAAGAACCTCGCGTCCTTTTTCCTTCAAGTCGTCCTTGAACTTTTTTTCTTCCTTGAACGCGGCTTCCAGAGCCTCCTGCAGTTCGGAACGGGGAATGGAGCGGAACAGATCAAGCTGGAGCAGCATACTGAGCAGTCCGTCAAGCTCCACCGGCAGGAACGGACAGATGAGTTCCACGCCCTGTTCGCGAAGCTTTTCCACGTTGTTCTTCAGAAGTTCCGGATAGCCGCCCACCACGGGGCAGTTGTAGCGGTTGTCCTGCGTGAAAAATTCCTTGTGCTCGAAGGCGATACAGGGATAGAAGATCCGGCTTACGCCCTTCTGGAGAAGCTCCATGATGTGACCGTGGCTGAGCTTGGCCGGATAGCACACCGTCTGGGACGGAATGGTGGACATGCCGTGAGCGTACATTTTCTTGGAAGATGCGGAGGAAAGCACCACGCGGAATCCCAGTTTCGTGAACAGGGTGAACCACATGGGGTAATCCTCATACATATTCAGCACGCGGGGGATGCCGATGCTGCCGCGAGGCGCCTTGTCGGGAGGAAGCGGAACATAGTGATCGAAGAGTCTCTTGTACTTGTAGTCGAAGAGATTGGGAAGACTCTTGTCGGAGGCGCTTTTGCCCGCACCGCGTTCGCAGCGGTTGCCGGAGACGAAGCGGGAACCGTCGGAGAAACGATTCACGGTAAGCAGACAGTGATTGGAGCAGCCCTTGCAGCGGGTCACGCTGCGTTCCGCATGGAAGGCGGCGAGTTCTTCGCGGGAAAGAATCGTGGAACCTTCGGGCGCGGCGTTTTCTTTGGCGATGAGGGCCGCACCGAAGGCTCCCATGAGCCCGGCGATGTCCAGCCGCAGGACCTCACGCCCGAGACTGAGTTCAAGGGCGCGCAGCAGGGCGTCGTTCTTGAACGATCCGCCTTGGGCGATGACGTATTCGCCGAGTTCCTCGGGACTGGAAATCTTGATGACCTTGTAGAGCGCGTTTTTTACGACGGAATAGGAGAGTCCCGCAGCGATGTCGCCCACGGAACGGCCTTCCTTCTGGGCCTGTTTGACGCGCGAGTTCATGAACACGGTGCAGCGCGTACCGAGATCCACGGGATTCTGGGCGTGCAGAGCCTCGTCGACGAAGGACGGAAGATCCATGCCGAGAGACTTGGCAAAGGTCTCAATGAAGGAACCGCAGCCTGCGGAACAGGCTTCGTTGAGCTGGATGCGGTCCACCATGCCGTTCTTGACGTGAAGACACTTGATGTCCTGACCGCCTATGTCGAGCACGAAAGTGACCGTCGGCAGAAAGAACTGAGCGGCCTTGCAGTGGGCCAGCGTTTCCACCTCGTCTATGTCGGCATGCAGGCCCGCGCGCAGCAGACCTCCGCCGTAGCCGGTCACACCGGCGCCGGCGATGCGGACATATGGAGGGAGCACGGCATAGATGTCTCTGAGAATCTGAACTGCGGCTTCCAGAGGCCGTCCCTGACTGGGAGCATAGGATTGATGCAGGATGCGTCCTCTCCCGTCCACGAGTACGGATTTGATGGTCGTCGAGCCGGCGTCGATGCCGAGATAGACCGGTGCGGGATCATCGACGCTGCCGGGGAGATCGGCAAGTTCCGCTCTCTGGGCGCTGTGACCGTTGTGCCGTGCGCGGAATTCGGCAAGTTCCCGCTCGTTTCTGAAAAGCGGAGGCAGGGAAACGACATCGGGAGCGTGGGAGCCGTTGATCAGTTTTTCAGCAAGAGCCGACAGCTCTGCGGCTGTCCAAACACGCTCTCCAACCTGCTGCTCGTTGCCGGGAAGCTCGTGCTGAGAAACGGAATACATGGCTGTGCCCATGGCAACGAAATATTCGGCATACGGCGGGAAAACGGCGTTTTCTTCCGTGAGGGCCAGTGTTTCCACGAAGCGCTGCCGCAGACTGCTCAGAAAGGCCAGAGGACCGCCGAGAAAGGCGACCTTGCCCTCGATGGCGCGACCGCAGGCAAGGCCGCTGACGGCCTGCTCGACCACGGCCTGGAAAATGGAGGCCGCAATGTCTTCTCTTGCGCATCCTTCGTTGAGCAGCGGAAGAATGTCCGTTTTTGCAAACACGCCGCAGCGCGACGCAATGGGGTAGATGGTACGGCTGCGGGCGGCAAGCTCATTGAGACCTGCGGCATCGGTGTTGAGGAAGGCCGCCATCTGATCAATGAAGGCTCCGGTGCCGCCGGCGCAGGTCTCATTCATGCGCTGCTCGACGCCGCCGGTGAAGAACGTGATTTTCGCGTCTTCGCCGCCGAGTTCGATGGTGACATCCACGTCGGGAATGAGCCTGCGGATGCTTTCCGCGGAGGCGATGACTTCCTGAACGAAGGGAATGCCCAGTTCTTCGGTAAGGGAAATGGCGCCGGAACCCGTGGCGGCAAGCGTAAAGACCCGTCCGGAAAGCTGTTCATCGGCAAGAGCCTCCCGGAAGAGCTGGGCCACGGTTGCCCGGACATCGGACATATGGCGCTGATAGCGTGCATAAAGCACACACATAGACGGGTCAAGGACAACGAGCTTCACCGTGGTGGAGCCGATATCAAGACCAATATGAGCCAAGGTCGACCTTGTATCCATACAAGACACCCTGAGGGAATCGAACGTACTCACTCTAAGTTGAAGGTGAAAAAAAAGCAAGAGGCTCCGGACCCGGAAGGACGTCAGTCTTCGACGCCGAAGGCCGCGAGGGCGAGTCTTGCCGCTTCCTGTTCCGCCCGTTTGAGACTGCCTCCTTCCGCGATGAAGCTGCGCCCGTCGGAAAGTTCGAGCTGTACGCGGAAGGTCTTGGCGTGTTCGGGACCGCTGCTTGAAAGAGGCATGTACACGGGCAGGGAATGAAGCATGGCCTGCGTGACTTCCTGCAGGCGAGTCTTGTAATCCTTGCTTCTGCGGTCGGTGCCGGGAGCGGGCCACCTGTCGGCGTAGAGACGGTGGATGAGGGCCGAGGCCTCCTTATGTCCGCCGTCGAGATAGACGGCGCCGAGCACGGCTTCCATGGCGTCGGCGATGAGTGCGGCTCGTTCTCTGCCGCCCTGCGCCTCTTCGCCCCGGCCCATGAACAGCATGTCGCCGAGTTTCAGACTCCGGGCCAGTTCCGCAAGCTTGCCTTCGCTGACCAGACGTGAACGCAGACGGGTCATGCCGCCTTCTCTTTCCTGAGGAAAGCGCTTGTAGATTTCATGGGACACATTCAGTTCCAGAACGGCGTCGCCCAGGAATTCCAGCCGTTCGTTGTGAACGGTGTTGTGCTCGTTGGCCCAGGAGCTGTGGGTCAGCGCCGTAGCCAGCAGCGAGATGTCGTGAAAACGATACTGGAGACGGTCCTCAAGTTCCGAGAGACGTCTCAGCGTATCGGGGGAAAAACCTGTTCTGTTCATGGCATAAACTCCTCATGTCAGAAAAGAAATAGGCTCACATACCACAAATGGCAATAGTCCCCCGGACTTGACAAGCGCGTCGTGACTCCCTACTTATCTACCACTACATCTAAGGAGTCTTATCATGGCCTATGATATCCGTCTTGTAAAAATCGTGACCGGTGAACTCGTCATCGGCAAGTACGACGCCGAAGCCAACGCTCTGACCGACGTCGCCATCATGCAGACCGTCCCCACACAGCAGGGCGTCCAGCTCATGATGCTGCCTTATGGCTATCCTTTTGATCAGGAGTTCAACGGCCGCATTGAAGGCAAGCATTTCCTCTTCGAGTATGCGCACACCCCGCAGGAAGTGCAGGACAAATATCTGGAGGCCTGCTCCAACCTGTCTCTTTCTTCCGGCGGTCTGAACCCCAATCCTCAGCAGGGCGGCGGATCGGGACTCATTCTGTAGTACGAGTGCAGCAGAGCAAGCAAAAAGAGCGGAACAACGTTCCGCTCTTTTTGCTTGCCGGATGGAATCAGCCGGAGACAGTCCCCGGTACGGGGCATCCGCGCCGACTTTCGGATGCCGATGGGGCGTCAGGTTCAAAGCGTTGTCAGCAGGTATCTGCGGATCAGCGCTCTGGCAGCTTCTCTGCAGGAGTCGTCGGTTTCGTTCTGCGCGGAAAGACGAAGCAGGGGCATGGCTTCGTTCACGAAGTCCGGTCTGGCCTCGAGCAGACGGGCTATGGCCCGATAGCAGGCAATGCGAAGCGGCGCATGATCGCAGAATCCGGTACTTTTTTCTTCCGGCGCGTCATATATATAGTGAAGCAGCACGCGTCGGAAGGTGTCGGCCAGGGGAGGGCACTGAGCCAGCGTTTCGCCGAAGGCTTCGGGAATGCCCCAACCGATGTTGCCCGACTCCTCGTTCATATGCCACATGAAGCGCCGCACGATGTTTTTGGCGTCCTCGGGTGATTCGGCATGGATGGCCGCCACGACGCCGCCCATGGCGAAGGCTGCGCGTTCGGCCATGACGCCGCCTTCCGTGAGACAGGCAAAAAGAGCATTGGCCAGGGAAACGGGGCTGACGCCTGTATCCCTGCATTCCGGAGGAAGAGGCTCATTCTTGGACCAGTCCTCTCTGCGGAACCATGCGCGCAGGGTGGTTTTCAGGGAACGGAAACGAGGCATGAGAGACTCCTTTCTTGATATCCGGTGCAACATACTATGGATGGCCGTCTTCTGTCCAGATCGGCCCGATTTCGAGCCTTCGCCAATGGGGGCTTGACAGAAACGCAATTACAGGACAATTATTCGAGTTCCTATTGCGCTAACCAGCCCCGCCTGGGGCGGGGAATTACTTGGAGGATTCCTATGAGCAAAGTTCTTCAGAACGCCGTCAAGACCGAAGCCGGTGTTGAAGTGAACGGCATTC
>CALUTB010000132.1 GCA_944323575.1 uncultured Mailhella sp.
TCCTTGAGAACTTCCCGCTGACCACGTCGCTTGGTCACGCGGTTCATCGAATAAATGACTTTATCCGGCTGATTATCGTTTGCCATAGCAGTTCCATATACGGTTTTCGCCAGCGGAAGATTCAGCCGGCGGAATCACAGGACTTTCATTGTCTCAGAAGCAGGACACCTTGTCCAGCAGTAAATCTCATATACCGCTTCTTCGGACAAGGCGTCGCGGCAGCGGTCTCCGTTCCGCGACGCGGAGACTCAAAATCCCGCGGGGATTGACTTCATGCTCCGGCAGGACTATATTGCAAGAAAGCATTTCCTGATGCCCTACTTTTCTGGAAGTGAATGCGATGATCCCTTTCGAGAAGTCGGGCCTCTTTTTTTGCATATCAATTTTTTTGAAGGTATCTGCCATGAGCACGCCTATTTCCGTACAGGGATACAAAAAGCTGGAAAAAGAACTCGAAGCTCTCAAAAAAGAGCGTCCCGCCGTCATTCAGGCCATCAAGGAAGCCCGTGAAGAAGGCGACCTGAAGGAAAATGCCGGCTATGATGCCGCCCGTGAACGCCAAGGTTTTCTGGAAGCGCGCATCAATTACATCGAGTCTCAGCTTCCCCAGTACACCGTCATCGACCTTGAAACGATTCACAGCGACAAGATCATTTTCGGCGCCACCGTGCACGTGGTCGATGTGGACACCGACGAAGAACGTCAGTTCACCCTGCTCGGTCCCGACGAAGCCGACTTCGCCAAGGGTTCCATTTCCATCAACTCACCTGTCGGTCGCGCCCTTCTCGGTCATGAAGTCGGCGATGAGGTCACCATCGACATTCCCCGCGGTCGTGTGACCTACGAGATCACCGAAATCGAATTTCACGGCGTACGCGACTGATCTCCGTTCCTTTCCGGACACAAAGAAAGGCTCCCGTTCCGGCGGGAGCCTTTTTCGCCATGCCCTTTGTCCAGCTCTCCGTCAGACTTTTCCGCAAGCATCCGTCGCCGAGCCGACGCATCCCGTACGATTCTGCCGCCCCTCTCGCGATATCCTCATTCCATGCGGAAGACTTGAAACAGCAATGTCGGAGCCAAAATCGAGGACCGACAAACGGATATGTTCAGACCATCTTCCAGTCTCTGATGCGCACATCCACACTGGCGGCTCCGTTGTACATGTCGATGCCCGGACTGTAGGCCAGTCTGATCCGCCGACCTTCAATATCCGCAGGAAACTGCCGGGCCTGTCTCCATGCCTTGGCCTGAAGCGTGATATTGCAGCTCTCATCCGTCAGTTCCAACAGAACATGATTCTTCTGCTGACCGAAAAGACGCCGCCGTCTGACCAAAAGCGGCGGGGACTGAAACACCGGCTCCGGATTTCCCACGCCGAAAGGCTGCATCATTTCCAGTTCCTTCAGAAAAACGAAATTCGACGCTTCCCTGAAATCCAGCTCCCCATCGATGATCTGGACGGCCGGAACGGGATCAGGTCCCAGCACTTCTCTGACCACCTCGAAAAAATGTGCGCGAAACGTCTCCAGATGTTCCGGCCTGACTCTCACGCCCGCCGCCATGCGGTGTCCGCCGAACGATTCCAGTTCTCCGGCGCAGCGGGCAAGCCCCTCGTGCAGATCAAAACCGCTGATGGAACGGCCCGATCCCTTCAGCGTTTCACCGTCGGCACAGAGCACCAGCGTCGGCTTGTGATATTTCTCCACGAGGCGTGACGCCACGATGCCGATGACCCCCTGATTCCAGTCCTTGCCTGCAATGACCAGCGCAGGCTCGTTCAGAGACGCCTCGGCTTGAAGCACGGCCTCCTCGGTAATGCGCTCCTCCTCCCGACGGCGCTGTGCATTATAGTCGTCCAGACGTCGGGCAAGATCGGCAGCGCTGTCGCAGTCTCCGGCGCAGAGAAGTTCAAGAGCTGTCTCCGCAGACGCCACACGACCCGCGGCATTGATGCGGGGCGCGAGGCTGAATATCACCTGACCTGCACCGAGAGATGCAAGCGGCGCAAAGCCGCAGACGACCTTGAGTTCCGAAATGCCCGGTCTCCCGGCTTCTGCCAGAACGAGCAGCCCGTTCTTCACAAGGATGCGGTTCTGTCCTTCCAGTTCCACGAGGTCGGCCAGCGTCCCCAGTGCCACAAGATCCAGCGTCCGACGCATATCCATGCGCGGTCTGCCTCCTTCGGCCAGTCTGGCATTCAGCTCCGCCATGAGAAAAAACGTGACACCTACGCCGGAAAGGGACGGACATGGGCAATCCGCCAGCTTCGGATTGCACAGAACCGTGGCATCGGGAAGATGCTCCGGCGGCAGATGGTGATCGGTAACAACGACCTCCATGCCGAGTTCCCTGGCACGAGCGATGGCCGACACATCGGAAATGCCGCAATCCACGGTAAGCAACAGGGAGACACCTTTTTCCGCAAGTCTCTCCACTCCTGCAGCGTTCATCCCGTAGCCTTCCTCCCGTCTGTCGGGAAGATACCACAGCGCTTCATATCCGTGATGCCGAAGCACCTGAAGGGCCAGCGCCGTGCTGGTGACGCCGTCGGCGTCGTAGTCGCCCCAAATGGCAAGCTTTCCGCCCGATCTCAGTCCGCGCGCAAGGATGTCCGCCGCCTGCCCGATACCCGGCCACAATGCAGGTCTCGCCAGATACCTGAGTCCGGGGGAAAGATATTCCGCAAGACTCTCCGGACGATCAATGCCGCGCAGCCAGAGCAGCTGCGCAAGCCGCGGGGAGACGCCGCCGCGTTCGGCCAGTGCCTGAAACGAGGCGGGCATCGCAGTCCCGTCCCGACGTGTACGGAATATCCAGTTTTTACTCATAACTGCCGGAGCCTTTCTCCGTCGTCTGCTTCCGGAATGGGAAGCGATCATGAAAGAATCATTTGCCGATGCGGGCGAATCACAAAAACGTTCGTTAAAACCGAAGAGCCGGTATCTGCGCTTCGTCCTCCGGAACGCTGCCGATCCACCGTACTCTTTCCCTTCCGCATCCGAAAGGGAAAGGAACATGATTCAGACTACGCTCCGCAGATGCTTCTTGCAAGCTGCGGTTTGAGGGACGGCTGCAGCGTGGAGGCCAGATAGAAGGAACGCAGCTGATCATAGGCATTCTCAAGATCATCATTGACGATGATGGCATCAAACCAGTGACTGCTCATGATTTCCGTCCGGGCGTTGGAAAGGCGGGCACGGATGGCATCCTCGCTGTCGGTACCGCGTCCGCGCAGGCGCCGTTCCAGCTCCTCCATCGACGGAGGCAGGATGAACACGAATCTGGCATCCGGAAGGGAAAGGGAAAGCTGCGCTGCGCCCTGCACGTCGATATCGAACAGCATATCCCTGCCGAGAGTCAGTCTGTCGCGCACCGGCTGCAACGGTGTTCCGTAGAAGTTGCCGTGCACTTCGGCCCACTCGGCGAAATACCCCTGTTTTCTGCGCTCCACAAAGGTTTCCCGATCAAGGAAGATATAGTCCACGCCGTCCCTTTCCGTTCCCCTCGGCGCTCTCGTGGTACAGGAAATGGAAAACTCCAGAGGAAATTCCGCGGTCAGGCGGCTTACCAGCGTGGTCTTGCCCGCTCCGGAAGGAGCACAGATCACAAAGGGAAGGCCGCGACGCGGGCCGAAATCAGTCATCATATATCAACCTCGTCTTCATCGTCGGAGGCGTCGGCTCCGTTCCGTGAGGCAAAGCGCTGCCCCAGCGTGTCCGCGGAAATGGCGGACAATTATGACCTGGTTGGAATCCGCCACCAGGATGGCGCGTTTTTCCACCCCTGAGAAACGTCCACAATACGCCCTTCGGCGAGGGGGCATCGCGCAGACGCGCATGGAGGGGATGAAAGCGGATTCACAACGGCACTACGAACGACGCCAGCACATCATTGCCGAATTTCATGCCGACAAGCTGCTGTCTTGCCGTCGCTACTCCAGATTCTGCACCTGTTCACGGCATTTTTCGAGTTCGTTCTTGCAGTCCACCACGATCCGGGACACCTGAGCATCCTGGATCTTGTTTCCGCAGGTATTGATTTCCCGAAAGCTTTCCTGAAGCGTGAAGTCAAGTTTGCGTCCGGCATCCTCACCGCTTTCCATAAGCGACGCCAGACGCACAAGATGGGAATGCAGCCGGATCAGTTCCTCGGTCACATCCAGCTTGTCCGCCATGATGACCATTTCCTGAAGAAAACGACTCTCCTCCAGCTCGCTGCCGAGGCTGGCCAGCATATCGGACAGACGCTCGCGCACCTGATCAAAACGGGCCTTCTTGACTTCCGGAGCACGTTCCTCAATGGCGGAAATCCATGCCGCCATACGGCTGAAACGGCTTTCCAGATCTCTGGCCAGAGCTTCGGCCTCAACCTCTCTGGACTCGTTCCAGTCGGCAAGAGCGACTTCCAGTCCCGCGGACAGACATTCAAACAGCGCATCGTCATCGCTTTCCCCGGAAGAGATCCAGAGCATGGAAAGCGGCATGAGAGCCATATAGTCCACCTCGAAGATATCCCCGCGGGACGAGGCGAAAGCCTTGATCTCCTCCAGCATGGCCGAGGCCTGCGTGGCGTCGAAACTGACGCCGGCCGCATGCTCAAGCTGAAGATTCAGAGAGAGTTCCACACGCCCGCGCGAAGCGTAGCGACGCACAATCTTTTCAAAGCGCGCCTCCATGTTGCGGGCCTGAGGCGGAAGCTTCCACTTGAGATCGAGAAAACGGCTGTTGACGCTGCGTATCTCCCAGGTCTGGACCACGTTGCCGTCGTCCTGCTGAAAACGGCCGAAGCCCGTCATGCTGCGAAGCGGCATATCATTCTCCTGCTGTATGTTTCGAGGGGGATGCTTCCCCGATGGGACGTACCATGATCAAATTCCCTTCCACCCGCACGGGAACAACCCGGACAAGTTCATGTCCCTGTCGGACCTGACAGGCATCATCCATGCGACAGTCGGCATACCACTCATTGTTGCCGTGTCTGGCATCGGCACTGTCGAAGGCCACCAGCATGGAAGACATGGAAAGCTGCTGATGAAGAAACTCCCGATGCTTTTCCGCCATGAGCGCACGCACTCTGGCGGCGTGCTCCTGACGCACCTTTTTCGGAAGCTGATTCTGCATGGCCGCCGCACGTGTTCCCGGTCGTACGGAGTAGGGAAAGACATGGGCATATGTCATGGGCAGCGCACGCAGCATGGCGAGGGTTTCTTCCGTTTCCGACTCGGATTCTCCCGGAAACCCCATCAGAATGTCGGCACCAAGCCCCATCGCAGGCCAGAAACGACGCATGTTTCCCACCGCTTCGGCCACGCCTTCCGGCGAGTAGGGAGAGCGGCCCATGCGGCGGAGCACGGCCATACTGCCGCTCTGCAGCGACAGATGGAGATGCGGACATACCATGCGGGAGCCTTCCAACGTTTCCAGAGCTTCGGCATCGGTCACCTGAGCAGGTTCCAGAGAGCTGAGTCTGAACCTTGCTCTCCCCTGCCACTCGGGAGAAAATTCCGCATCCATGCGACGAAGCAGCGACCAGAAATTTCTGCCGTCCGCGCCGTCGGCATGGAACTGACGCAGATTCACGCCGGAGATCATGATCTCACGATAACCGGCATGCAGAAGTCTCGCCGTTTCCGCCAAAATCTCATCTACCGGACGGCTGCGTGCCGGACCGCGCGTCAGCGGTATGATGCAGTAGGCGCAGCCCTGCGAACAGCCGTCCTGAACCTTGACGACGGGTCTGGCACGCCGGAAGGATTCTATGGAAAAAGGCGCAAAGCGCGGCCTTTTCTCCTCGGCCACGGAAAAATCCGTCATTTCCAGAGGATGTCCCCGCAGCAGCACGAACTTGTCCCTCTGCGGTATCACCGCCGCCACTCCCGGAAGGGCAAAGTCGCCGGGTTCCGCGGAAGCGGCGCAGCCTGCCGCAAATATGCGCGCACGGGGATTGATGCGGCCGAGTCTGCGCGTCATCTGTCTGGCATCGCTCACGGCTTCGGCGGTCACGGCACAGGAATCCACAAGGACGACATCAGCTTCGGCGGGATCATCGGTTTCTGTACCGCCGAGGCGCTGCCACCATTCCCGTATGGCCTGTGTTTCGTACTGATTCACGCGGCAGCCGTAGGTGACGGCATGGAAGGTAAACGTCTTTTCCATGATCAGATCACCGCCAGCCGATAACGGTATAACCGCGCATGCGTTCTATGAGAAGTCCTTTCGGATCGACATCGGAACGCTCGCTGCCCGGACGGACTCCCGTGATCACGGCCCTGCCGAGAATGACACGCCCCTCTCTTCCGTCGCTCAGTCTGCTGCGAATGCCCCAGATATCGTGGAA